>JAHJXP010000008.1 GCA_018827585.1 Pseudomonadota bacterium
AGACGCTTTTCGTCATTGACGGATCGCAGCCCACGCTCGAGAAGTCCTCGCGAAATATCCCGGATGTGAAGATGGTCAGATCAGAGGGGATCAATGTCTACGACCTGCTGAAATACGATCATGTTGTGCTTTTGGAACCCGCCATCAAGAAAATTGAAGGGGCTTTGATATCATAATGGAACTGCATCAGATCATAAGAAAGGCGCTGATCACCGAGAAGAGCACCCTTGCCCGTGACGCTGCGAACCAGTACAACTTTGAGGTGAACACGGGTGCGAACAAGATCGAGATCGGGCGGGCCGTCGAGAAGCTCTTCAAGGTAAAGGTGACGGACGTGCGGGTCATGAATGTCCGCGGCAAGAAAAAAAGGACGGGGAAGACCATAGGCGAAAAGCGCTCCTGGAAGAAGGCGGTTGTGACCCTGGCGCCCGGTAACCGAATTGAAACGATGGAAGGCGCATAAACCGTCTTAATATTGACGCTTTCGTAAAAAGTCGCAAAAACCGAATTCAGGGCGGCTTCGTAAAAAGGCCGAAGGCAAGGCGAGCGAACCCTGAGGAATGAGGCGTACATAGGCGTACACCGCAATGACGAAGGGTGAAGCGTAACGCAGCATCCGGGCTTTTTACGAAGCCGCCAATATCAACCCAGCAGGGATGAGGGATAAGGGGATGGGAATTAAAAAGTACAAACCGACGTCGCCGGGCAGAAGGTTTCAGACCTGTTCGGATTTTGAAGAGATCACCAGAACGGGACCCGAGAAAAGTCTTTTACGCCCGCTGAAAAGGACGGGGGGGCGCAACAACTACGGGAGGATGACCAGCCGCCACATAGGCGGGGGGCACAAGCGCCGGTACCGGCTGATCGATTTCCGGAGGGACAAGCAAGACATTCAGGCCCGCGTGGGATCAATCGAATACGACCCGAACCGGTCGTCGCGGATCGCCCTGCTGAATTATGCCGACGGTGAGAAAAGATACATCATCGCCCCGGTCAAGATGGCGGTGGGCGACGCCGTGGTCAGCGGGGAAAATGCCGACATCAAACCGGGAAATACCGTGCCTCTGAAGAATATTCCCCTGGGGACCCTAATCCACAATCTGGAGCTGAAGGTGGGCCGGGGGGGTCAGCTGATCAGGGCGGCGGGCGCCTACGGGCAGTTGATGGCCAAGGAGGCGGGCTACGCCCAGGTTCGACTTCCTTCCGGAGAGGTCAGAAAGGTCTTTCTGGAATGTAAGGCCACCATCGGTCAAGTCGGCAACATCGATCATGAGAACCTGAGCATCGGCAAGGCGGGACGGTCGCGCTGGCTCGGGCGGCGACCCAAGGTCAGGGGCGTGGCCATGAACCCCGTTGACCATCCGATGGGCGGCGGCGAAGGAAAGTCGTCCGGTGGGCGTCATCCCTGTACGCCCTGGGGCGTGCCGACGAAGGGACACAAGACCCGCACCAACAAAAGTAGCGATAAATACATCGTAAAGAGAAGAGGTTAAAAGGTGGCACGTTCAGTTAAGAAAGGTGCGTATATCGAGGAAAGTCTTCTTGAGAAGGTCAGAAGGCAGGAAGCCGCGGGAGGGAAGGCGGTCATCAAGACCTGGTCGCGCCGTTCCACAATCACCCCGGAATTGATCGGACAGACCTTTGCGGTGCACAACGGCAAGAAATTCATCCCCATCTTCGTGACCGAAAATATGGTGGGTCACAAGTTAGGTGAATTCGCGCCGACAAGGACATTTTACAGCCACGCCGGAGACCGCAAGACGAAGCTGCGCAAGTAGCAGCGGGCTGCATAGGGGTGGACGGGGGGCTATCTCCCATCGGCGGTTTGGAGTAAGTTATGGAAGCAAGAGCAGTTGCCAAGTATATAAGGATGTCGCCACAGAAGGTGCGCCTGGTGGTGGATCTGGTCAGAGGGAAAAGGGTTGAGGAAGCGAAGCAGATCCTCCTTTTCACGAGAAAATATGCGGCCGGTCCCGTCAGCAAGGCGCTCAATTCTGCGCTGGCCAATGCAAAGCAGAACCCCAATATCGATGAAAAAATCCTGTTCGTGAAGGAGATCTTCGTCGATCAGGGTCCGTCCCTCAAAAGATGGAGGGCGAGGGCCCAGGGAAGGGCCGCGGCAATAAAAAAACGGATGAGTCATATCACCGTGGTCCTGGATGAGCAGTAATATTTGGTGGACTCGTAAAATCTTAGAAGCCATGAAAAAGGGGCGGCTTCGTAAAAAGGCCGCAGGCAAGGCGCGCGAACCCAGAGGAGTGAGGCGTACTTTGGCGTACGCTGCAACGACGAAGGGTGAAGCGCAACGCAGCATCCGGGCTTTTTACGAAGCCGTCAAGACTTGAGGAGGTGGCAGATTGGGGCAGAAGGTTAACCCGATCGGGTTGAGGTTGGGCGGTGTGAAGACGTGGCGCTCCCTGTGGTTCGCGGAAAAGAATTATTGCGAGCTGCTCCACGAGGATATCAAGATCAGGAAATTCCTCAAGGAGAAGCTCTACCACGCGGGCATCTCCCGGATAGAAATCGAAAGGGCCTCCAATAAGGCCAAGGTGAATATCCACGCTGCCCGACCCGGGATCATCATCGGGAAAAAGGGGTCCGAGATTGAAAAATTGAAGAAGGACCTCGAGGCGATCACCAAAAGCGAAATGATCATCAATATCCTTGAGGTCCGCAAGCCGGAGATTGATGCCCAGCTGGTGGCGGAAAATGTCGCCCAGCAGTTGGAGCGACGGGTTGCTTTCCGCCGGGCGATGAAGAAATGTGTGACCGCCGCGATGAAGTTCGGGGCAAAGGGGATCCGGGTGAACTGCGGCGGCCGGTTGGGCGGGGCGGAAATGGCCAGATCGGAGTGGTATCGGGAGGGCCGGGTGCCCCTCCATACGCTGAGGGCCGATATCGATTGCGGTTTTACCGAAGCGAAGACGGCATACGGCCTGATCGGAGTAAAGGTGCTGATATTCCACGGCGAGGTGTTGCCGGTAAAGAGAGAGATTGCAAAATAAGTGCTTTTCGCGAGGGCCGGCGTCCCGGAAGGTGACGAGGACAAGCGGGCAGAACAGGGGTTTTAAAGATGTTGATGCCGAAAAGGGTTAAATTCAGGAAACTGCAGAGGGGCCGCATGAGCGGGAAGGCCACCCGGGGGAACACCGTGGCTTTCGGCGAATACGCCCTGCAGGCGACCGAGTGCGGCTGGATCACGGCAAGGCAGATCGAAGCGGCGCGGGTGGCGATGACGCGCCACGTCAAGCGCGGGGGGAAGATCTGGATCAGAATATTCCCGCACAAGTCCGTGACGAAAAAACCCGCCGAGACCCGTATGGGAAAGGGAAAGGGCGCTCCGGAAGAGTGGGTGGCGGTGATCAAGCCGGGAGTAGTCCTCTACGAGATAGAGGGGGTTTCGAAGGAGATCGCCAAAGAGGCCTTCAACCTGGCGGCCCACAAGCTGCCCATCGGAACAAAGTTTCTTGCAAGGGAGATGTCTGATGAAAATTAAGGAGATCAGAGATCTTAGCATCGGAGAGTTGCAGCAGAAGAACAGGGAACTCGTGGAAGATTACTTCAAGCTCCGCCTTCGTCACGCCTCGGGACAACTGGATTCTCCTGCCATGCTGGGCCGCGTTCGCAGGGATATTGCCCGTATCAAGACGGTCCTGGTCGAAAAGGAGGAAAAGTAGTGGAGCAGCGCGGCAACAAAAATACCATCAAGGGTGTGGTGGTCAGCAACAAAATGGACAAGACGATCGTGGTGCGGGCGGAAAGGCTCGTGAAACACGCCGTGTTTCACAAATACATCAAGCGTTATGTGAAATACAAGGCCCATGACGAGCAGAACAGCTGTCAGATAGGCGATAAGGTTCTCATCATAGAATCGCGTCCCCTGAGCAGGGATAAACGGTGGCGGATGCTGAAGATTCTGGGGAAGGCAAAGTAGACGCACCCGTAAAAAGTCATAAAAGCTTTGAACTGGGGGCGGTTTCGTAAAAAGGCCGCAGGCAAGGCGCGCGAGACCCGAGGAGTGAGGCGTACTTTGGCGTACGCCGCAACGACGAGGGATGAAGCGCAACGAGGCATCCGGCTTTTTTACGAAGCCGTCAAAGTAGGGCGAACAATGGCGCGGGGTTGCTGTGGCTCGGCGGTTAGAGCTTCGGTCCACGGGTTGGGGACCGCTGCGCAGTGGGGTATTGATATGATTCAGATGCAGACCGTGTTGAATGTGGCGGACAATTCAGGCGCCAAGAAGGTGGCGTGCATCAAGGTTCTCGGCGGGTCAAAGAGACGGTATGCCAGCCTTGGCGACGTCATTGTCATCGCCGTAAAGGAGGCTCTGCCGAACTCGAAGGTGAAGAAGGGCGATGTGATGAAGGCGGTGGTCGTCCGGACGGCAAAAGAGGTAAGAAGACCGGACGGTTCTTACCTGAAATTCGACGACAATTCCGCCGTTCTCATCACGAACCAGATGGAGCCGATAGGAACGAGAATCTTTGGACCGGTGGCGCGGGAGCTAAGGGCAAAACAGTTCATGAAGATCGTATCGCTGGCGCCGGAAGTGTTGTAAATTAAAGACAGGGAAACGGCAGAGGAACAGAAATGCTGGAAAAGCGACTGAAAAAAGGGGACACCGTAAAGGTCATCGCCGGGAAAGAGAAAGGCAAGACGGGCAAGATCCTAAGCACGATTGCCGATCGGCAGCGGGTCATCGTGGAGAAGATGAATCTTATCAAAAGGCACAAGAAACCCGATGCCAAGGGCAAGGGCGGCATCGTAGAGAAGGAAGGTTCGATACACGTCTCCAACGTGATGTATCTGTGCAGTAAATGCGGGACCGGGGTCCGGATCGGATACAAGATCCTGGACGATGGAAAAAAGATGCGTGTCTGCGGTAAATGTCACGAGATTTTGGATACATAGGCTGGGAAAAGATGGCAAGACTAAAAGAATACTATACCAAGGAAGTCGTTCCGGCGCTCACCAGGGAATTCGGCTATAAGAACCCGATGGAAGTCCCAAAAATGGTGAAGATCGTCATCAACATGGGACTCGGAGATGCTATTCAGAATATAAAGGTCCTGGACAACGCGGTGGAAGAGTTGACCAGGATCGCGGGCCAGAAGCCGATCGTCACGAAGGCGAGGAAATCCATCGCGACCTTCAAGCTTCGCCAGGGGATGTCGATAGGCTGCTGCGTGACCCTCAGAAGAGAGCGGATGTACGAGTTCTTCGACAGATTGATCGGCGCGGCCATTCCCCGAATCCGCGATTTCCGAGGGATCTCCGCAAAGTCGTTCGACGGCAGGGGTAATTTCTCTCTGGGACTCAAGGAGCAAATCATCTTTCCGGAGATCGAATACGACAAAGTGGACAAGATCAGGGGCATGAACATCGCCATCGTCACCACGGCCAAAACGGACGACGAGGCGCGGCAGCTTTTGAAGCTTATGGGAATGCCGTTCAGGAACTGAAAGCGGCGGGATATATCTCTGGAGGATTAAGAGTGGCAAAGACATCCTTGATTGTAAAGGCCGGCAGAAAACCAAAGTTTTCGGTGAGGAGCTACAACCGGTGTCCGCTGTGCGGAAGACCGAGGGCCTATTATCGTAAATTTGATATGTGCAGAATATGCCTGAGAAATCTTTCTCTGAAAGGGGAAATTCCGGGCGTAATCAAATCAAGCTGGTAGAAAGAGGAGCAGTAATATGGGGATGACCGATCCGATCGCAGACATGCTCACCAGGATCAGAAACGCCAACCGCGTTCATTTCAAGAGCGTGGATGTGTTGAGCTCGCGAATCAATCTGAACATAGCCAAGGTGTTGAAGAAATCCGGCTACATCGGCGGGTATGACATCAAGAAGGATTTGCGCGGGCACGAGGTATTGAGGATATATCTGAAATACCCGGATGCCAAAAGGACCGTGATTACTGATATTCAGAGGGTCAGCAAACCAGGAAGAAGGGTTTATGTGAGAAGCGAAAAGATTCCTGCGGTGCTCAACGGCTACGGAGTCTCCATCCTCTCCACCTCCAAGGGGGTGATGACCGATAAGGAGGCCAGGGAATTGAGCCTCGGGGGAGAAATACTCTGCAATGTGTGGTAAAGGTCATACATCACCCATGACCTATTGCCATTAACCTGATTTGATAATTTTGATTGGTTTGGGAAATCGGGAGAACGCTTCATGTCGAGAATCGGTAAAATGCCCGTGGAAATTCCTCCCGGGGTGAAAATCACCCGGGATGAGTCCGTCATCAGGGTCGAGGGCCCCAGGGGAAGGCTTTTCATGGAAGCCCCGAAGGGCATCGATGTCATTCTGGGCGAAAGGTTGGTGGAGATCAAAAGGCCGTCCGACGGGAGAAAAGAGAGGGCCTCGCATGGCCTGGTCAGGACCCTGGTGGCGAACATGGTCAAGGGGGTCAGCAGCGGGTTTGAAAAGGGACTGGAGATATCCGGGGTCGGATACCGTGCGGAAGTCACCGGGGATAAGCTGAAACTTACGATCGGGTTTTCCGCGCCGGTCCAGTATCCGATTCCCGAAGGCATCCAGGTCAAGGTCGATAAGCAGGTAAACATCATGGTGTCCGGAATCGACAAGCAGTTGGTGGGCCAGGTGGCGGCGGAGATACGGGGCCTGAAAAGGCCGGAGCCGTATAAGGGCAAGGGCATCAAGTATGCGGGCGAGAAGATCAGGCGCAAGGTCGGCAAATCGGTGGGTGCGTAAAAAACAAAGTGCTGAGTGCTGAGTGGGGGCGTTTTGACACTCAGTGCTCCGCACTCAGTGCTCCGCACTCAGTACTCAGCACTCAGTACTCAGCACTTTGTACTCAGCACTCAGTACTCAGTGCTCCGCACTCAGCACTTTGTAATGAGGTAGGACATTGGCAACGAAGAGAATTGAAAAGATCAGGACCAAGAGGAAGAAGAGGGTCAGAGGGAAGATCTCCGGGACCGAGAAGAGACCGCGCCTGTCCGTGTTCAGGTCTGCCGCGCATATCTATGTTCAGGCCATTGCCGATGATTCGGGAAGGACTCTGGCCGAGGCGTCGACACTGAGCAAGGAGTTGGAGGGTTCTCTCGGCGCCCCGAAAAAGATCGATTCGGCAAGAGCGGTGGGGGCGCTTTTGGCAAGGCGGCTGCAGGCCATAGGCATTGACGGGGCCGTCTTCGATCGCGGCAGATTCCTCTATCACGGCCGGGTAAAATCCCTGGCCGACGGCGCGAGAGAAGCGGGCCTGAAGTTTTGAGCCTGCGATTCGACAATCGATAGCGAAGGGAACGATCGTTGAAAATGAAGAATATGGAAGAAGTGGAACTTCTCGACAGGGTGATTGCGATAAACAGGACGGCCAAAGTTGTAAAAGGCGGCCGCCGCTTCCGGTTCAGCGCCATCGTCGTGGTGGGCGACGGGAAAGGGTCGGTCGGCGCCGGCCTGGGCAAGGCCCATGAGGTGCCGGAGGCGATTCGCAAGGGCATGGAGAAGGCCAAGAAAAACATGATCAGGGTGGCGGTCGAAAACAGGACGATTCCTTACAGCGTCATCGGTCATTACGGCGCTGGAAAAGTCCTTCTCAAGCCCGCTTCCGAAGGGACCGGACTTATAGCCGGCGGGGCGGTCCGGGCCGTCCTGGAAGTGGCCGGGGTCCAGAACATCCTGACGAAGTGCCTCGGATCGCATAACCCGCACAACCTGGTCAAGGCGACCATCGAGGGGCTGGGACAGTTGAAGGCGCCGGCGGACATATCCGCGGCCAGAGGCAGGGGCATTGCTGAAATTAGCGCTTAGAGGGGTTAGTTGTGGGAAAAAAGCTGAAAATTACACTGGTGAAAAGTTTCATCGGACGGCCTGAGGCTCAGCGCAAGGTTTTGCGCGGCATGGGATTGGGGAAGGTAAACAGGACTGTCCTGCTGAACGATACGCCTGAAATACGCGGTATGATCCGGAAGGTCGTTCACCTGGTGGCTGCCGTAGAAGTTGAGGAGAGCGGGAAATGAATCTGGGAACACTCAAACCGCCGGAAGGCTCGCGGAAGAAGCGGAAGAGGGTGGGGCGCGGCGACGGATCGGGACACGGCGGGACGGCGGGAAAAGGGGCAAAGGGCCAGAACGCCCGCTCCGGCCACAGCGTCAGGCCCAATTTCGAGGGAGGGCAGATGCCCCTCTCTCGGAGATTGCCCAAACGGGGATTCAAAAATCCCATGCGGCGGATCATCGCCACGGTGAATATCACGGAGTTGAAACGCTTTCCCGAGGGATCGGTCGTCGACCGTGAGACATTGCTGTCGGCGGGGCTGGTGAAGCGGAAGGCGGACGGGATCAAGGTATTGGGAAAGGGGGAGATCGGCTTTCCTCTCTCCGTGAAGGTGGATAGGGTCAGCCGGGGGGCGCGGCAGAAGATCGAGGCCGCCGGCGGTACAGTTGTCGAGGTCATTTGACTTGTTAGAAGGCTTAAAAAATATCTCCAAGATACCGGAGCTCCAGAAGCGGATACTCTTTACGTTTCTCCTGCTGGCGGTCTATCGGATGGGCGCCCATGTCCCGACGCCGGGCATCGACACGGCGGCGCTGGCGGCCTTTTTCGAGCAGGCGAAGGGGTCTCTTCTGGGACTCTTTGACATGTTTGCCGGGGGGGCGCTGAGCAATCTGTCGGTCTTTGCGCTGGGGATCATGCCCTACATCAGCGCCTCGATCATCCTGCAGCTTCTGACGGTGGCCGTCCCCTACCTGGAAAAGCTCTCCAAAGAGGGGGAGGCGGGCAGGAGAAAGATCACCCAGTACACCCGTTACGGGACGGTGGTTCTCAGCCTGATCCAGGGATTTGGAATTTCCATCGGGCTGGAAAACATGGCGGGTCCCACGGGGGCCTCCATAGTCATCACTACCGGCTGGGCATTCCGGCTGATGACGGTGATCACCCTGACAGCGGGGACCGCGTTTATCATGTGGCTGGGCGAGCAGATCACCGAAAAGGGGATAGGCAACGGCATCTCCCTGATCATCTTCGCCGGGATCGTGGTCCGCGGCCCGGAGGCGATCATCAATACCTTCCGCCTTCTGTTTTCGGGCGAGATGGGGATTTTCTTCATCCTCATCCTGATCGTGATGATGGTCCTGATCATCGGCGTGATCGTCTTTGTCGAGAGCGGGCAGAGAAGGATCCCCGTGCAGTACGCCAAGCGGGTCATCGGGAGGAAGATGTACGGCGGCCAGACGACCCACCTGCCGCTGAAGGTCAATTCGGCCGGCGTCATCCCGCCGATCTTCGCCTCATCGATCATCATGTTTCCGGCGACGATCGCGAATTTCATCCCCCATCCCTGGATGAAATCTGTAGCCGACGCGCTGATCCCGGGGCGGATAGGATATGAACTGCTCTACGTGGCCTTTATCATCTTCTTCTGCTTCTTCTATACGGCAGTGACCTTCAATCCGGTGGACGTGGCCGACAATATGAGGAAATACGGGGGTTACGTTCCCGGCATCAGGCCGGGCAAGAAGACCGCCGAATATATCGACGAGATCCTGACGAAGCTGACGTTCGGGGGAGCTCTTTACGTCTCCGCCGTCTGCGTCCTTCCCAGCATTCTGATCAGCTCCTTCAACGTCCCCTTCTACTTTGGGGGAACGGCCCTGCTGATTGTCGTGGGCGTCGCCCTGGACACGGCCGGACAGATCGAGACCCATCTGCTGACAAGGCAGTATGAAGGTTTCATGAAGAAGGGCAAGATAGCCAGAAGACGGTGATGGATAAGGGAGCATGACCGCCGGAAAATCGGATCATTGACATGGTCATCCTGAAATTGCCGGAGGAGATTGAGAAGCTGCGGACGAGCAATCTGATCGTAGCGGAGATCCTGGAAGAGTTGCGGGAAAGGATCAGGCCGGGCGTCACGACCCGCGAACTGGACAGCCTCTCCGAAGGGCTGTCGCGCAAAAGTCGGGTCAGGCCCGCGTTCAAGGGATACCGGGGTTACCCCTTCGCCCTCTGCACCTCGGTGAACGGCGAGGTGGTTCACGGGATGCCGTCGGACAGGCCGCTCGTCGCCGGAGACATCCTGAGTCTCGACTTTGGCGTGGACTACAGGGGTTATTTCGGCGATGCCGCCATCACCGTACCGGTGGGGGCCGTCTCCGCCGAAGCGCGGAAACTGATGAAGGCGACCGAAGAGGGTCTTTACAACGCGATCCGGCAGGCGCAGGCAGGCAACCGCCTGGGAGACGTTTCAGCCGCCGTCCAGGAGCGCGTCGAAGCGGACGGCTTTTCAGTCGTCAGGGATTTTGTCGGGCACGGCATCGGCAGAAGCCTTCATGAAGAGCCGCAGATCCCCAATTATGGCGTGCGGGGAAGAGGGATAGAGCTGAGGCCGGGAATGGTCCTGGCCATAGAGCCGATGGTCAATGAGGGAAGTTACCGGGTGAAGATTCTGCCGGACGGGTGGACCGTGGTCACCGAGGACGGGAAGCTGTCGGCGCACTTTGAACATTCCGTAGCGATTACGGAAAACGGGCCGGATATCCTCAGCCTGCTTCGGTGAAGGGCGGGAACCGGCGATAAAGAAGCATCGGGCTTCAGAGCGGGAATTATGGCGAAGGAAGAAGCGATAGAGGTTGAAGGCCGGGTGATCGAACCCCTGCCCAATGCCATGTTTCGTGTGGAACTGGAAAACGGTCATCGCGTTTTGGCCCATATTTCCGGGAAGATGAGGATGCATTTTATCAAGATTCTTCCGGGCGACAAGGTCACGGTTGAGTTGTCTCCCTATGACCTGACCCGGGGAAGGATCGTTTACAGGACTAAATAGCGAAGGCGGCCGGCGCCTCCGCGCCATGCCGTCGGCGGATAGGGGAGTGATGATCGTGAAAGTACGTTCTTCGGTCAAGAAAATATGCGAAAAGTGCAAGATCGTCAAAAGGCGTGGCGTGGTGCGTGTGATTTGCGAGAATCCGAAACATAAGCAGCGTCAGGGATAGGGATTCAGATTTTCAGGAGGTTGTCAGGTGGCACGAATTGCAGGTGTGGATTTACCCAAAAACAAAAGGATGGAGATCGCCCTGACCTATATCTATGGAATCGGGCGGGCAAAATCGCAAGAGATCCTTCGCGAAGCCGGCGTCAGCCCCGACACGAAAACGGATCAGCTTGCCGATGCGGAGATTACCTCCATCAGGAATGTTATCGACAGGGAACAGAAGGTGGAAGGGGATCTGCGTCGGGAAGTGTCCATGTCCATCAAGAGGTTGATGGACGTCGGGACCTACCGCGGATTGCGGCACCGAAAAGGACTCCCCGTAAGGGGCCAGCGAACGAGCACCAACGCCAGGACAAGAAAAGGACCGAGAAGGTCGATTGCCGGCAAGAAGAAATAGGGGAACGTATTCGGAGGACCAATGGCAAAGCCAGTCAGGAAAACAGGGAAGAAGAAGGAAAAGAAAAATATCTCCGAGGGGATAGCTCACATTCAGTCGACCTTTAACAATACGATAGTGACGATTACCGATCTGAGCGGGAACGTCATTGCCTGGGCTTCCGCCGGGATGCAAGGGTTCAAGGGATCGAGGAAAAGCACCCCTTTTGCGGCGCAGATGGCGGCGGAGGATGCCGTGAAGAAGGCAAGGGAACACGGGGTGAGATCCGTTCAGGTCTACGTCAAGGGACCGGGATCAGGGCGGGAATCGGCCCTGCGATCTCTGCAGCTGGCAGGGCTCAGGATCAGCCTGATCCGCGACGTGACCCCGATTCCCCACAACGGGTGCCGTCCGCCCAAACGCCGCCGGGTGTAAAACAACGAACAACAATCGATGAACGTTGATAATTGATCACTGATCAGGGAGGCATTTTTGGCAAGGTATAGAGAATCCACATGCAGGTTGTGCCGGAGAGAAGGTTTGAAGCTGTTTCTCAAAGGGGACAGGCGCTATAGTGAAAAATGCGCCTTCGAAAGGCGGAGTTATGCGCCGGGAGATCACGGCCAGATGCGGAAGAAATTCTCCGATTACGGCGTCCAGTTGAGAGAGAAACAGAAGCTAAAGAGGTTGTACGGCCTGCTGGAAAAACAGTTCCGGGGATATTTCGAAAAAGCAGACCGGCAAAAAGGGATTACCGGCACCAACCTCCTCATTTTCCTGGAGAGAAGACTGGACAATATGGTCTTCAGGATGGGCTTTGCCAATTCACGCACGGAGGCGAGACAGCTTGTCAGGCATAACCATTTTACGGTCAGCGGAAAGCCGGTCAACATCCCCTCCTATCTGATCAGGCTTGGCGACGAGGTCCAGGTCCGCGAGGGGAGCCGGAAGGTCGAGAAGATCGTCGAGGCCATGGAAACCGTAGCCAGGCGGGGTGTTCCTCAATGGCTGGAAATCGATAAGACAAACTTCAGGGGCGTCGTGAAGACGCTTCCTACCCGTGAAGAATTGACGATGCCGGTAAAGGAACAGCTGATCGTGGAGCTTTATTCCAAGTAGCAACCAACCAGGTATCCGAAGGGCAGGGAAATAAATTATGCAGAGAAACTGGCGCAGTTTGATACAACCGAAAAGAGTGGAGATCGACGAGGCGACCCATACCCGTTTTTACGGGGAGTTCAGCTGTCAGCCGCTGGAGCGCGGCTTCGGCATCACCCTGGGAAATGCGCTGCGGAGGATCCTCCTCTCTTCCATTCAGGGAGCGGCCATCGTTTCCGTGAAATTTGACGGGGTCCTTCATGAATTTTCCACGATCCCCGGGGTAAAAGAGGACGTCACGGATATCATCCTGAATCTCAAAGGCGTGCGGCTGAAGCTTCATCAGGGCGTGCCGCGGACCATTCAAATCGATGCCTCCCGGGAAGGGGCCATCACCGCGGCGGATATCATCACCGACGGGACGGTGGAGATCCTCAACCCGGACCACTATATCGGCACGCTGGTGGACGACGCCTCCCTCAAGGCGGAATTGGTCGTCAAGATGGGCAAGGGCTATGTTCCCGCCCAGAAGGAAAGGGATCCGGAGCAGCCCGAGGGCACCATCAACATCGATGCGATCTACTCTCCGATCAAAAAAGTCAATTATACCGTGACCTATGCCAGGGTGGGCCAGGTTGCGGACTACGACCGCCTGATTCTTGAGGTATGGACCGACGGGAGCGTTCTTCCCGAGGATGCCGTGGCCTATGCGGCAAAGATCCTCAAGGAGCAGTTGGACCCCTTCATCAATTTCTCTGAGATTGAGGAAGAGGAGGAAGAACGCGATATCCCCAAGGAGGAAGATATCAACGACGTCCTCCTGCGGCATGTGGATGATCTGGAACTCTCCGTCCGTTCGGCAAATTGTCTCAAGAACGCAGGCATCAATCTGATCGGGGAACTCGTTCTGAAGACGGAAGCGGAAATGCTCAAGACAAAGAATTTCGGCCGAAAATCGTTGACTGAAATAAAGGAGATCCTGACTGATTCCGGTCTCGGCTTCGGCATGAAGCTGGATTTCCCTCCGTGGAACAAGGCCGAAAAACCGGAAGAGGCTGCTGCCGATGCCGAATAACGATTCAGTGATAACCCGGAAAAAGGTTCAATGCAGCAGATGGATTTTTTGCGAAGCCGTCAGATTTGTCTGCGGGAAAGGGTGATATTCGATGGGACAGGGTAAATTTGGCAGCAAGTTAGGGAGAACGACGAGCCATCGCAAGGCCATGCTTAGAACGATGGTGACCTCCCTTTTGAAACATGAGAGGATCAAGACCACTGAAATCAAGGCGAAAGAGCTCAGGAAAGTGGCAGAGAAGATGATCACGCTCGGCAAGAGGGGCGATCTCCATGCGCGGAGACAGGCCGCCGGGTATGTCCGGGATCGGGAGATGGTGGGAAAGCTCTTCGGGGAGCTGTCCGCAAGGTACCGGGAGAGAGCGGGCGGCTATACGCGGATCGTCAAGACCGGTTACCGCGTAGGCGACAACGCCCACATGTCCGTCATAGAATTCGTTCGCGATGCGGAGGCGGAGAAGGAAAAGAAGAAATCACCGGCCGCGAAGAAATAATACATGTGTAGGGCGGGAGGAGTTCACCCCGCCCTCTTTTTTTACCTGAATTTCCCCCCTTGTATTTTTAATCAGAAACGATATAGTTGCTCCCGCAAGCGTTAGCGCTGAGCGGTCTTTTGTCCGATAATGTCATGCGGAAGGAGGTCCGGTTATGGCTGAACGGAAGGTCGGGGAGGTGGTCAAGTATTTCGTAAAACCGGGAGTTGCAGCCGTCAAGATCACCGACGGGGAGGTCGGGATCGGGGATACCCTCAAGTTCACGGGACATACCACGGATGTTACCATGCCTCTCGATTCCATAGAGGTCAATAATCAGAAAGTGCTCCGTGCGGCTGCCGGCGACTATGTCGGCATCAAGGTTGTTGACCGCGTCCGTCCCGGCGATGAGGTCTTCAAGATAACGGCAGATTAGGCGCGCCGGCTGCAGGGGGCTGTGCCCCGGTTTGCCAACGGCAGGCGTACCCGCAGCCGCGGGGATGAGCCGGCGCAGTTATACTGTTGCCTGTTTGCGTGATCCGTGAATGAAGGGTGGCGACCTCGTAAAAAGTCTTAAAAGTCGCGAAAAGGAGACGACTTCGTAAAAAGGCCCCCGGCCTTCGCCGGGGCAGGCTCCGGCAAGGCGCGCAAGTACCCTCCCTCAGGAATGAGGCGTACTGTGGCGTACGCCGCAATAAGCCTGCCCCTGCGGAAGCAGGGGAAGGATGAAGCTTTAGCGCAGCATCCGGACTTTTTTTACGAAGTCGTCAAGGGTGGCGGAGAATGGAAATCAGGGTGTTGGGTTGCCATGGTTCACAGATCGCCGGATACGGCCTTACGGGTTTTCTGATCGACTCGAAGACCCTGCTCGATGCCGGAGCGGTGACGTCGGCCCTGACACTCGAAGAGCAGGCCGGTGTTGAGAATATCCTGCTCACCCACGCCCATCTGGATCACATCCGGGAGCTTGCCTCCCTGGTTGACAATATCGGCTATTTCAACCGGGACCATCCGCTGACGGTCGTCGCCCCCCCCCTTTGTGATCGAGATGCTCAGGAAGCACATCTTCAACGGCGTCATCTGGCCCGATTTTTCCGTCATCCCCAGTGCAAAGAAGCCGGCTATGCGGTATCTCGCCATCCGACCGGGCGAAAAGCTGCAAATCGGCCGACTCAGCGCCACCGCCATCCCGGTCAATCACAAGGTGGAGACGGTCGCCTATGTAGTGGAAACGGGGGATGAAGGCGGCAAGGTCGCCGCAGTCTTTGTCGGGGACACCGGACCGACGGACGAGATCTGGCGGGTGGCGGGGCGGGTGGACGGCATCCGGGCCATTTTTATCGAGACCTCGCTGCCGGAAGAGATGAGGGACGTAGCCGAACTGAGCGGCCACCTGACCCCTGCGGGTCTCGCCGGTGAACTGGATAAACTGGGGCCGTTTCCCCACGGGATCTACCTCTACCACATGAAAGTCCAGTATCGCGAGGAGATAAGGCGCGAGATCGACCGGTTGGGCATCCCCAATATTCACATCCTGCAAGACGGTCAGGTGATCCGGATCTGAGCCCGTCGTGACTCTCAAGGCACAATCAACCATGACCTACCGGGATACACTCAAATATCTCTCCAGTCTCAACAGAATGGGCATCCGCCTCGGGCTTGATCCGATCCGCTCCCTGCTGGAGCGGCTTGACAATCCCCAGAACAGCTTTCCTTCGGTGCTGATCGCCGGGACAAACGGCAAGGGGTCGGTGGCGGCGATGACGGCCGCAATCCTCTCCGCCGGCGGATTCAGAACCGGACTTTACACCTCTCCGGACCTGATCGATTTCCGGGAACGGATCCGGATCGACGGGAGGATGATCGGCCGCAGGGAAGTGTGCATCTGTGCGGAACAGGTAAAAGGGCAAATCAGTGAGGACATGAGCTATTTCGAATTTCTGACCGCGATGGCCTTCCTCCACTTTCGGCGGCGGCAGGTGGATATCGCCGTTCTGGAGATCGGAATGGGGGGGAGATTGGACGCCACCAATGTCGTCTCTCCCCTCGTCTCGATCATCACCAACATCTCCCTTGACCACCGGGAGTATCTCGGAGGCACGCTGGCCGAGATCGCCCGGGAAAAAGGGGGGATCATCAGGGAAAGAGGGATCTGCCTGACCGCGGCCCGGCAGAAACTGGTCATAGAAACCCTGGCGGCAATCTGCCGGGAACGAGGGGCTGCGCTCTACAGGTTGGGGAAGGATATCCGCACGACGATCCACCGGGACGGGACATTTTCCTACCGAGGCATCGGGCAACGTCATGAGCGCCTTATCTGCCCGCTCGCGGGGAGGCATCAGTTCAAAAATGCCGCTCTGGCGCTGGGCGCCGTCGAGCTGCTTGGAGACGCCGGTTACTCCGTGCCGGGGCGGGCCATTTCCGAAGGCCTGAAGCGGACGCGCTGGGAAGGACGTCTGGAGGTCCTCCGGCGTGCGCCGCTGCTGCTTGTGGATGGCGCCCATAATCCGGCGGGGGTGGCCGTCCTCTGCCGGGCGTTGGAAAGAGATTTTCCCCGCCGCCGGTTGTTTCTGATCTTCGGCGTCATGGGCGATAAGGACTACCTGAGGATGGCCAAGAG
The DNA here is from genome assembly GCA_018827585.1 of Pseudomonadota bacterium. Classification (GTDB taxonomy): domain Bacteria; phylum Desulfobacterota; class Syntrophia; order Syntrophales; family UBA5619; genus JAKAFS01. Next base: position 16,607 of record JAHJXP010000008.1, read on the forward strand.
GCTCTTCCCCCTGGCCGACAGGGTGTTTCTTACCTGTCCGTACAGCGAACGGGTCCTCCCCCCCGCTGCCCTGCTGCCGGCGGCCAGGCGTTTCCATCCGGCAGTCGAAGTCGTCGAAAACCCCGGCGACGCCCTGCAGCGCGCCCTATCGCTGGCCGGAAAAGAGGACCTCGTCTGCGCCGCCGGCTCCCTGTATCTGGTGGGAGAAATTAAAAAAAGCCATGGGGCAATGATCGACGATGAATGATCTATGAGGTGCGGAAAGTTGCAAAGACTCAGAAGGGCCTTTCCTTTAGCGATCCTGCTTTTGACCTGCACGGCGGTTTCCCCTCTCTGGGCCCTGCAGACTGATTTTCGCGGGGGGCCGGTCACCATCGAGGCGGACAGCATTGCCTATGAAGGCGATACAGACATTTTCAGGGCGCGGGGAAAGGTGCTGATTGTTTTTACCGGGGGGGTTCTGAAGGCCGACGTTGTCACCCTGAACCGCTCTACGAACGAGGCCCTCGCCGAGGGGGATGTCCTTCTCCGGAGCGATCAGGATGTGCTTGAGGGCGAAAGGGCGTTCTTCGACATCGCGGCTAAGACCGGATGGGTTGAGGCGGGGAAGATGTTCATCGCCCGGAACCATTTCTACATTCGGGGGGAAAGGATCGAGAAGAAGGGGGAGGCGACCTACCGGATAGAAAACGCCACGGTGACCAGCTGCGACGGGGATAAGCCCGACTGGCGCCTGGCGGGGCGGGAGCTGGAACTGACCGTCGACGGCTACGGGACCCTCAAGGACGGCCGTTTTCTGGTCCGGGATTTGCCCCTCCTCTACTTGCCCTATTTCATCTTTCCCGCCAAGACGACGCGCCAAACCGGCCTGCTGTTCCCCCGCTTTTCCTATTCCCGCGACAAGAACGGTCTGGACGTCGAGCTGCCCTTCTACTGGGCCATTTCCGGCAGCGCCGACGCAACCTTCTACCAGCGCTACCTGGAGAAGCGCGGCTTCAAGGAGGGCGTGGAGCTCCGTTATTTTCCGAGTGAGGAGTCGTTTGGCGTCTTTTACGGCGATTTTATCAACGACCGTCTGCGGATCACCGAAACCGCCGGGGTCATGAGCCGCGACTGGCAGGAAGACCGGAACCGCTGGTCCTATTATCTCAACCAGGAAACGGTCCTCGCCCCCGGTTTCTCAATCCGGAGCGACATCCGCCGGGTTTCGGACCGCTGGTATTTCCGGGACTTTTCCTCATTCAATTATTACATGGACCACTATTCCCAGAATCCCGATGAGCGGTTCCGGCGCGTCTCCTTTCTGGGGGACGGATCCCTCGGGTCGCTGGACTCCACGGTCCGGATGGTCAAGGACTGGCCCTTCTATAATTTTACTGCCCTTGCCCGTTACACCGACGATTTTTCCTCCGCCGGCAATAAAGCCACCCTCCAGAAATATCCGGAGGCGATCCTGACGGGGTTCAGGCGCCCGCTCTTCGATACGCCGCTGCAGATGGAATTTACCGCCGGATACGATCACTATTACCGTCAGGAGGGACAGAGGGGTCATCTCTGGGAGCTGAACCCGACCCTCTATCTGCCGCCGCTCGACCTGGGCCCCTATGCCCGGGTGGCGCCTTGGGCCGGATTCCGGGGGAGCGCTTGGGAACGGACCGATTCCGGGACGGATGCCGGCGACAAGCACGGCTATCGCCAGGTATTTCCGTTCGGCGCCTCCCTCTCTACCGAAATCGCCAGGGTTTTCGTTGTCGGGAGCCCCGAGAAGGTCGGGGTGGAAAAGATCAGACACGCGATCAGGCCGGAGATCTTTTATAACTACAACTATGTCCCCGACAACGCCTCTCAGGAACGGGGCCCCGACTTCCTGGCGAGGTATGGGTTCCAGAACAGCCTGACCTACGCACTCACCAATACGATCGTCTTCCGAAAGAGAGGAGCGGACGGAAAGATCAGCTACCAACAGATGATGCGCCTCATGCTGGCTCAGACTTACGACATCCGGGAGAGCAGCAGGGAGGTCACCGGTGTCGGCAGCGACATCCGTCGTCCCTTGAGCGATGTCACCGTGGAACTCGATCTGACACCGATCCCGAATTTCTCTCTGGCGGCGCGAAACCTCTATAGTGTGAATTACAGCGCCTGGCAAGCGAGCAATTATGATCTGACCGTTTACGACAACAGGGGGGATCACCTCTCCTTGGGGTACCGCAATACGCAGTCGCTGGGGTACAACTATAAACAGACTGTCTTGGAGGAGCTTAATCTCTATCTGAAGGCATCCGTGACCTCATCGCTGGATGCGATCTATATCCTGAGGAAAAATCTGCTGGACCGCAAGACCATCGAATCCACATACGGGATCAAATACAGAAAGCAGTGCTGGAACGTCGAGCTGAACATGACCGAGCGGGAGGACGACCGGACGATGATGGTCGTTTTTTCGCTCTACGGGTTAGGAAAGGTGGGCGTGTGGTAGCCGCTGGGGGGAGAGGCTTATCCCTTTTCAATTATTTGCAGGTTTTCCCTTGACAAAGAGGGCAAAGTTGCGTATCTACCGAAACTCAAATTCATGTGCACTTGGTGACAACGATGAAAACCTACCAGGCAAAAAAGGAAGATGTCACCCGCGACTGGGTTCTCGTGGATGCAGAGAACAGGGTCCTGGGGAGGCTTGCCAGCGGGATCGCCCATCGGCTGCGGGGCAAGCACAAGGCCATTTTCGCCCCCTATATCGATACGGGCGATTTCGTGATCGTGGTCAACGCCGAAAAGATCAGCCTTACCGGCAAGAAAACGACGGACAAGGTCTATTACCATCACACCGGCTATCCGGGGGGGATAAAGTCCATCACGGCGGGAAAGATGCTCCGAGAGAAGCCGGAAGAGCTGCTGCGCTCGGCCGTCAAGGGGATGCTCCCCAAGAATACGCTGGGAAGGGCCATGCTCAAGAAGCTGAAGATCTATGCCGGGAGCGACCATCCGCACGAGGCGCAGTGCCCGAGCATTCTTGAGCTGTAATTTGTGATCCGGGGATGGATATCGGGATGTGGAGAGGGATATGACGGAAAAACGCTTTTACGCGACGGGAAAGAGAAAGAGCGCCATTGCCAGGGTCTACATGAAGGAAGGCACGGGCGTCCTGCAGGTGAACAAGAGGAGCTTTGACGATTACTTTCCGAGGGAAAGCCTGAAGATGCTCATTCAGCAGCCCCTGGAGACGACGGGGAAAAAGGGCCTCTTCGATCTCTATGTCAATGTGGGCGGGGGCGGCATAGCCGGCCAGGCGGGCGCCGTCAAACACGGCATCGCCAAGGCCCTGGTGGAATATGACGCGGAACTCAGGACGGCCCTGAAAAAAGCCGGTTTCCTGACCCGCGATTCCCGCATCAAGGAGAGAAAGAAATACGGACAGCCCGGGGCCAGGAAACGGTTCCAATTCTCAAAGAGATAGATCATGGGGAGGCGGCCGGCCTCCCTTTTTTTTGCCAAGCATGACGCTCTCGCAACAAGCCGATTTTATCCTGTGTTGTCATTCCGTACTTGATACGGGATCCAGTGGATTCAAGTAGTTCCGGACTTCGGTTTTCACCGGAGTGACAGGTTTGGGGAGGGGGCTTTTTACATAGTCTTCAGGCATGGGTTTACGGCTTTTTTTGTGGTTGTTCTTTTTGAGAGGTCAGGGGGAACGCGATGATACGGGTGGGTGTTTACGGGGGGAGCGGATATACCGGGCAGGAACTGCTGCGATTGCTGGTCGGCCACCCGGAGGTGACGGTCGTGGCGGCCACCTCCCGGAGGTTTGCGGGGGTCCCGGTTGCGGAAGTCTATCCCGTCTTTTCGGGGCTCACGGATCTCGTTTATACAGACGCCTCGCCCGAGGAGGTCGCCGGGAAGGCCGATTTTATCTTTCTGGCCCTTCCCCATGGGGTCTCCATGGAATTTGCGCCCGTTTTTATCCGGGCCGGGCGAAAGGTCGTCGATCTCAGCGCGGATTTCCGCCTCCGGGATGCGGCCCTGTATGAGGCATGGTACGGCCGGCACACTTCCCCCGAAACGCTCGGGGAGGCGGTCTACGGCCTGCCGGAGCTTTACCGGGATCAGATCCGCAAGACCTGCCTGGTCGCCAATCCGGGCTGTTATCCGACCAGCATCATCCTGGGCCTGGCGCCCCTCCTGAACTCGCGGTGGATTGACCCCTCGTCCGTCATCGCCGACTCGAAGTCGGGCGTCAGCGGGGCGGGCCGGGAACCTCAGATCGCCTCCCTCTACTGCGAGGTGGCGGGCGGGTTCAAGGCCTACAAGGTCGGCGGGCACCGGCATACCCCGGAGATCGAACAGGAGCTCAGTCTGCTTGCAGAAAAGGAGGTCCGGATTTCCTTTACGCCGCACCTCCTGCCGGTGAAGCGGGGTATCCTGAGCACGATCTATGCGACGCTCGCGCGGGAGGCGACCGCCCAGGAGGCGACGGACCTGTATCGGGAGTTTTACCGGGAAGAGCCTTTTGTGCGGGTCTGCCGGAGCGGTCAGTTCCCCAACCTCTCCTCCGTCGTCGGGTCGAACTACTGCGATATCGGCGTGACCGTCGATAAGAGGACCGGGCGGATCGTCGTCGTCGCAGCGATCGACAACCTGATCAAGGGGGCTTCCGGTCAGGCGATACAGAACATGAATATCATGTCCGGTTTCCGGGAAGAGACGGGTCTGCCCCGTATCGCCCTTTTCCCCTGAAGGCCCGGGAGGAGCGATGCCGCTGAGAATATTCAACACCCAGACCAGGAAAAAAGAGGAATTCCATCCCCTCAAGGAGGGGATGGCCGGCGTATACGTTTGCGGGATAACCGCGTACGACGTCTGCCATGTGGGGCACGCCCGTTCGGCGGTCGTCTTTGATGTCATCACCCGGTACCTCCGCTACCGCGGTTGCGAGGTGACCTACGTAAAGAACTTCACCGATGTCGACGACAAGATCATCGAGAGGGCGCGCCGCGAGAAGGCCGGGATTGACGCGATCGCCGAGAGGTACATCCGCGAGCACGACGAGGATATGGAGGCCCTCGGCGTCGCCAGACCCACAGTCGCGCCCCGGGCGACGGAGCATATCGACGGGATGATCCGCCTGATTGAGGTGCTCATCGCCAAAGGGCTGGCCTATGCGGCGGACGGAGATGTCTTCTACACGGTGGAGAAATTCCCGGAGTACGGGAAACTCTCCGGCCGGGGGCTCGAGGACATGCTGGCCGGCGCCCGCGTCGATGTCAACGAGAAAAAACGCAACCCCCTCGACTTCGCCCTCTGGAAGGCGAGCCGGGAAGGGGAACCGTGGTGGGAAAGCCCCTGGGGCAGGGGCAGGCCGGGATGGCACCTGGAGTGCTCCGTCATGAGCCAGCGGTATCTGGGGGAGACCTTCGACATCCACGGCGGGGGCGAGGACCTGATCTTCCCCCACCACGAGAATGAAATCGCCCAGTCGGAAGGCGCCACCGGCAAGCCCCTCGCCCGCTACTGGGTCCACAACGGATTTGTGCGGGTGAACAGCGAAAAGATGTCGAAATCACTCGGCAACTTTTTTACCATCCGCGACATCCTCAGTCAGTTTCATCCCGAGGTCCTGCGGCTCTTCATGCTGCAGAGCCATTACCGGAGCCCAGTCGATTTTTCCGATGCCGCCCTAAGCGAGGCGAGGCAGGGGATGTCCCGGTTCTATTCGACGCTCAAGACGCTCAAGGACCTCCCCGGCCCGGAGACGGATGCCTCCGCCGGTCTCGCGGAGGATCGCGAGCCGGCCGGGCAGATCCAGGCGCTCCGGGAGCGCTTCCTCGAGGCGATGGACGACGATTTCAACACGGCCCGGGCGATCGGCCATCTCTTTGAGACCGTGCGTCTGATCAACGCCTCGCTGGCAGGGAAAAAGAGGGCCGTTTCTCGGGCCGTCCTCTCTCAGGCGGAGGAAACGATCCGGGAAATAGGCGCCGTGCTGGGTCTTTTCCGGGAGGAAGCCGACGCCTACCTGCGTCTGGACCGGGAGCGGGAGGCGGCGAAGCGGGGCCTGTCCGTCGAACGGATCGAGCGCCTTATTGCGGAGCGGCGCGCGGCGCGGGACGCGAAGGCCTGGCAGAGGGCCGACGAGATCCGGAAGGACCTGGCCTCTCAGGGGGTGATCCTCAGCGACACCCATACCGCCACGACCTGGGCCATCGCGTAGCGTGGTTTGGGGAGGGGAAATACGAAGAAGGCCCTTATGAATGCAGAGCGGATCATGATCCCTTCCGAAGAGGAGTGCCGGCAACTTGTCGTTGGGATGGGGATGATGGAACACATTGTCGCCCATTCGCTGCAGGTCTGCCGGGTTTCCCTCCTTCTGGCCGACCACCTGGAACATTCCAGCCTGAATCGGGAGTTGATCCGGGCGGCGGCGCTGCTCCATGACATCACTAAGACGAGGAGTTTACGGACCCGGGAAGACCACGCCGAAACGGGGGCGCGCCTGGTTATGGAGCTGGGTTATCCTGAGGTGGGCCGTATCGTCGGCCAGCATGTCCATCTGGAGAGCTGCTTCGCCTCCGCGACCCCCACGGAAGCCGAGATCGTCAACTATGCCGACAAGCGGGTCCTCCACGAGAGGATCGTGCCGCTCAGCGAGCGCATGGGATACATCCTGGAGAAGTACGGCCGCACGCCGGAGCGAAAGCGGGAGCTTCTCCTTCTCTGGGAGAAAACGGAAGAGCTCGAGAAGCGGCTTTTCGACCGCCTCCCCTTTGCCCCCGGCGACATCGGCCGCCTGCTTGAAAAAAACCGCGGTCAGCGCCCTAATTCTTCCTTGAGCAGCCCTGCCATAAGCCTTTCATAAAAGACCGGCGCGAATCTGTTTAGCCAATAGGTCAGTTTTCCTGCCGGGGATATAACGAGCAGGCGCCTTCGCGCGCGAATCTCCTGGAAAGGGAGGCCCCGATTCCACTGGCGGCGCCGGTGACCGCGACGACCTTGCCCGATAAGCCCGCCCTCTTCTGCACGGCCGCCTGATCGTTCATGGCGCCGCGCCTTCGACCGCGGGCCGTGGTTCCGCGGGAAGCGGCCGGCGGGAAAAGAGATAGGCGGCGGTCAAGCCGGAAATGATGTGCCATATCCCCCACCAGGCGACCAGAATGGCCATGCCGCCGAGGCCGCCGAAGAAATTGAAAACCAAAACCAGCCCCAGCCCGGAATTCTGGATGCCGACCTCGATGGAGACCGCCCGGACATCCGCCTCCGCCAGGCGGAAAAGACGCCCGGACCAGTAGCCGATGTTCAAGGCCATGCCGTTATGGATCAGGACGGCGAAAAGGACCAGGCCCACATAGTTGAGGAAATGCTGCCAGTTGACCGCCAGGGCCGCGGCGACGATGCCGATGAAAAAGATCAGCGAGAATATCTTGAACGGGCGGCGGATCCTGTCGGCCAGTGCGGGGAAGGAGCGGGAGATCAGCAGTCCGACAATGAGCGGTATGCCCAGGATCACAAAAACTGTGACGAAAACATCCAGCGGACTGAGGCTGACCTCTCTGAGGATGCTTGCCGTGTCCGGATTCAGACTGCCCCACAGCGACAGGTTCAAAGGCGTCATGACGATGGCGGCGACGGTGGAAACCGCCGTCATGCTCACCGAAATGGCGCAATTGCCGCGGGCCAGATAGGTGATGATGTTGGAGAGGTTCCCCCCCGGACAGGCCGCCACCAGAATCATGCCCAGCGAGATGGACGGGGGCAGTTGCATGATCAGGGTCAGCGCAAACGTGAAGGCCGGCAGGAGGACGAACTGCGCCATAAGACCGATAAGCGGGGCCTTGGGGGCAACCAGGATGCGCCTGAAGTCGGCGAACTTCATCTCCAGCGCAACCCCCAGCATCATCAAGCCGATGGCCGCATTGATGACCAGCAAGCCCTGGGGACTGAAATTGAGCCGAACCTGATCGATCGCCGCGATGTCCATGCCGGGGTCCCCCCTTTTCTATGGAGAATGACGGTTTCCGGTGATTTCCAGGGTCCCTGCATCCGTCCGGGAGCGCCGGGCGGGACAAGGCCCCGCTTTTATGAATCCCACCCTTTCATTTTCACCGCCGCGTTCTCAACCGCGCTGAGGATCTCGTCCGGGGTAAACGGTTTGGGGATGAAGTCCGTCGCGCCGAGTTTCATGGCCTCGACGGCGGTATGGACGGTGGAGAAACCGGTGATGACGATGATCGCGGTTTCGGGGTGTTTGTTTTTGATTTTGACAATAAGTTCGATCCCCGGCAATCCCGGCATCTTGAGATCGGTGAGCACGATGTCGAAGGACTCAGTTTCAAGAAGGCGCAACGCCTCGTCGGCGGAAGAAACGGTTCTTACGTCGTATTTGATATCATACTTTGAACGCTTTTCCGTGAAAATGTCAACGCAGCTCCTCTGGACGACGATTTCATCATCGACTATCAGCAACTTTATCCGGTTCATTTAGGTTTCTCCATGGGCGGGCAGCGAGATCGTGAAGGTCGAACCCTCGCCAAGTTTGCTCTGCACTTTGATATTTCCGTTATGACGTTTTATTATGCCGTGACAGATCGAAAGACCGAGCCCCGTGCCGACGCTCGGGTCTTTGGTCGTGAAGAAGGGATCAAAAAGGCGCTCGATGTTTTCCTGGGGTATCCCGTAGCCGGTGTCGGAAAACGAGACCTCGACGAAGTGGCGGTCCTCGGCCACGGTGGATTTCACCACGTTTCTGCGGGATTCAATGGTCAGCACGCCCCTGCTGTTCATCGCGTCCGCGGCGTTGATCATGAGGTTCATGAACACCTGGTATATCTGGCCCCGGTCGATTTTGACCCTGGGCAGCGACGGGTCGAGACTTTTCACTATCGATATGTTGTGGAACGATTCCTGATTCCCCAGCAGACCGACCGCGCGTTCCACAACCTCGTTGATATGGGTCGGCACCTTCTCGGGGGCGGTCTGCCGCGAGAACTCGAGCAGCGCGGTGATGATGTTGCGGCAGCGTTTCGTTTCCTCTACGATGGTTTCGAGCCAGGCCTTTTCCTTGGGGCTGTCGATCCTGTCGAGAAGAAGGGAGCTGTAGCTGAGCACCGCGGTGAGCGGGTTGTTGATCTCGTGCGCGATCCCGGCGGAAAGTTTGCCGAGAGAGGCCAGTTTCACCGAACGCACGATTTTCAGGTGCGTCTCATCGCTGATCCGGTCGTAAATTTCCGGAAAGGACGATCCCGATCCGTTCTGCTTTTTTTGGCCGGCCTGCCTTTTGCCGCCGTTTTCCACGGGTTCATCCTCTCTCCCGATCAATTCGGCGTCGTACATCAGAAGGTTCCCGTACTCGATCTCCCCGCGGAATTTTTCGATCATTTTATTAAAGGAACTGGACAGTTTGCCTAATTCATCGCCGGTAAAGACCGGGATTTTGACATCGAATTCCCCCCGGGAGACGGCCTTGAGGCCTTCGATCAGCGCATTGATCGGCCGCATCAGGATAAACAGGATGATCGCCGCGAGCGCCGTTATTATCAGATAAAACACCATCATGTGCCGCCTGTTGGACGCGATCTTCTTATTGACGCTGTCGAGCGAGAGCGTTATGTCGAACACGCCGAGGACCTTCTGCGCGATCGGGTGCACCGTATGGCACCTAACAGAACAGCCCTCCTCATTGTAGATCGCATGGATCATGCTGATTACCTTGCGGCTCCCGTCTTTGGCCGCGGTGATCCGGGTGCGGAGGTCCCTGGCGAGCGCTTCGCGCGGCTTATCCCCCGCGTGGCAGAGGGCGCATTGCCCCGCGGTCTTGGCGATGACGCGTCCTCTCTCGTCCGGCGCCGTGCTCTCCCGGACGACCCCTTTTTTATCGATCAGTTTTATCGCTTCTATCCCCTCTGTTTTCGCCGCGATATATGCGATGATTTCCTGTATTTTTTCCTTTCTGTTCTCCAGCATGGAGGTTCGCGTTGCGTATTCGATGGCCTGCGCGATATTGTCCGCCCCGGTGAGCACCTCGTCGATGAGCTGCTGCTCCTGAACCCGGACGGCGTAGTAGGCCGTGACGGCAGCGAACAGGATCAGCACGCCGCTGATGAAAGCGAACAGCTTGAAGCCGAGGCTCCGGTAGTAAGGTTTCAGCAGCCCCAGGCGACGCTTGAAGGATTCAAGTCTTTTCGACACGTACGGCGCACACCTTTAATTCGGGTATTTTTGCGATCGGGTCAAGGGCGTCGTTGGTGAGCCGGTTGACCGGAGATTCGCTGAAGTGGAATGAGGTGAAGACGACGCCCGGAGGAACGCGCTCCGTGATCCCGGCGCGGGTCGTGATGCTGCCGCGGCGCGAGAAAACCGCGACCCGGTCGCCGTCGGCAATGCCGATCCCGGTCGCGTCGGCGGGATTCATTTCGAGGATCGCCTCCGGCGCGAGCGTGTTGAGACTCCGGCAGCGGCGCGTCATCGACCCGGTATGATAGTGATACTGCACCCTGCCGGTGGTGAGCACCAGCGGATATTCGGCGTCGGGCTGTTCCGCGGGGGGGAGGTGTTTGACCGGCGTCAGCAGGCCCTTGCCGCGCTTGAATCCCCCGGCGTGCAGAAACGGCGTCCCCGGATGGTCGATATTCGGGCACGGCCATTGCAGTCCGCCTTCGCGTTCGATGCGGGCGTAACTGATCCCTGCATAAGATGGAACCACCCGCCTGATTTCGTTGAATATCTGCTCGGGAGACGAGTAGTCGAACCGAACGCCCATGAGCTGAGCGAGGCGCTGAATGATCCGCCAGTCCGGGAAGCTGTTCCCGACCGGCTCGATGGCGGCGCGCACGAGCTGCACGCGGCGCTCGGTGTTGGTGAAGGTGCCGTCTTTCTCCGCCCAGGAGGCGCCCGGCAGCACGACATGCGCCAGCCGCGCGGTCTCCGTCAAAAAGATGTCCTCTACGACGAGGAAGTCGAGTTTGCGCAGGGCCTCTTCCGCGTGGCCGGCGTTCGCATCGGAGATGACGGGGTTTTCGCCCAGGATATACAGGCCCCGCACCTTGCCTTCATGGGCGGCCGGCATGATTTCGGTTGCGGTCAGCCCGGGTGTGTCCGGGAGCTTGTCGGCGCCCCAGGCGGCGGCGAACGTTTTCCTCGCCTCCGGATCCGCAACCGGCGCATAGCCGGGCAGCACGTTCGGCAGGGCGCCCATGTCGCAGGCGCCCTGGACGTTGTTCTGACCGCGCAGCGGATTGACGCCGGTCCCCCACCGGCCTACGTTGCCGGTGACCATCGCGAGGTTCGCAATGGCTTTGACATTGTCCGTTCCGGTGATGTGCTGGGTGATCCCCATGGCGTACAGGAAGGAGGCGCGGTCCGCGCGGCCGATCAGTTCGGCTGCTGCCCTGATTTCGGCGGCCGGGATTCCGGTGATCTCCTCGACCCGTTCCGGCGGATAATTCTCAAGCTCGGCGGCAAGTTCCGCAAAGCCTTCGCACCTTTCCTCAATGAAATTTTTGTCGTGCAGGTTCTTCTTGACGATCCAGTGCAGCAAGCCGTTGAGCCACGCGATGTCGGTGCCCGGCCGCTGGCGCAGCCAGTAATTGGCCTGGTCGACGAGATCGATTCGCCGCGGGTCGACGACGATCAGCTTGGCGGTGCCCCGCTCGACCGCCCGCTTGATGGAATGGGCTATGATCGGATGATTCTCGGTGGTGTTGGTCCCGGTTATGAGAATGACGTCGGCGTCCTCGATCTCGGCGATCGAGTTGGTCATCGCCCCGTTTCCGAACACGGTGGCCAGACCGGCCACGGTGGAGGAGTGTCAAAGCCGGGCGCAGTGGTCGACATTGTTCGTGCCGAAGACCTGCCTCGCCAGCCTCTGAAAAAGATAGTTTTCCTCATTCGTGCATCTGGCGCTGGACAGAGCGGCAAGCGCTTGCGGGCCGTGGTTGTCGCGGATGCGGCGGAACTCGCGGGCCACCAGCGTCAGGGCGGTTGTCCAGGTCGTCTCCTCGAGTTCGCCGGCCGCGTTGCGGACCAGCGGCCGCGACAGCCTGTCGGGGCTGTGAATGAAGGTGTAGCCGAACCTGCCCTTGGAGCAGAGCCGGCCGCGATTCACTCCGACGTCGTCCCGCGTGGTCACGCCGACAACGCGGCCGCCCACGACATTGAGATCGAGCTGGCACCCCACGCCGCAGTAGGTGCAGGTGGTCTGCGTCTTTGTGGTTTCCCACGGCTTGCCCTTCGCGCTGCCCATCCGCTCCTCGATGGCGTTCACCGGGCAGATCCTCATGCACTCGCCGCAGGAAATGCAGCGCGATTGCGATTCGCGGTCGGCCATGACCGGTTCGACGACGGTGTGGGCGCCGGCGCCGTTCATGGTTATCGCGCCCAGTCCGCGAATCTCCGCACACACCTTCACGCACCTGCCGCAGAGGATGCAGCGGCGCGGATGGTAGTCCAGTATCGGCGTGGAAAACGCCTTCCACGGGAATTCGACCGTCTTGAGGAGGTACTCGCTGAAATCGAACGTCGTGAGGTCGTACTCGTACGCCATGTCCTGAAGCCGGCAATCGCCGTTGAGAGGGCAGGGCGTGCAATTCAGCGGGTGATGGGCGAGGATCATCTTGATCACTTCGCGCCGGAGATTGAACAGTCCCTCGGAGCGCGTTGTGATCGCCATGCCCGCGAGCGCCTGAGTGTTGCAGGCGGTGGCCGGTCTGTCGACGCCCGCGACGGAAACGAGGCAGACGCGGCACGAGCCGATAGGCGCGAGAGACGGGTGGTGGCAGAGGGTGGGTATCCGCGCCCCCGCTTTTTGCGCCGCGTCCAGTATTGTCGAGCCTTCCGGCACGCCGACGGGCGTCCCGTCTATTGTCACCGCAATGATTTTCTTCTCCGCCGCGGTCGTTGTCGTCATCTTCACTCTTCCGTCACGAACATGGCTATCCGGTAACAGCGGAGGCACCTTTCCGCCTCGCGGATTGCCTCTTTGGGCATGTAGCCGCCCTCGATTTCATCGAAGTCGCCCATGCGCTCCTCGACCGGTCTGGGCTCGAGGTGACGCCGCGGTTTATTGCCGACCCTGTTCACCGGCGATTGAGGCAGGTCCATCGCCTTGAGCATCCTGAAGATCCGTTCGCTCTCGGGCGGTCCCATCGTTTCGCCCCGCAGGTAAAGATCGATCGAATGCGCGGCGTGGATGCCATGGCCCATGGCGTCGATCAGCGCCTTGGGCCCCGTCACGCAATCGCCGCCGGAGAATATTCCCTCCCGGCTGCTCATGAGCGTGTTTTCATCCACCTCCACCGTGCCCCATTTCGTTGTTTTAATCGGCATATCGCCGCTGATGAGCGAAAGATCGGTTGCCTGTCCGATCGCCGGGATGACGATGTCGCAGGCAAACAGGAATTCGGAGCCCTTGACCTCGACCGGGCGCCGGCGGCCCGAGGCGTCCGGTTCCCCGAGTTCCATCCTGATGCACGTGATGCCCGTGACCTTTCCGTCGCTAACTTCCAGCCTGATTGGATGCGTGAGGAAATGGATTTCGACGCCTTCGAGTTTGGCGTCCCGGATCTCCTCGTTGTCGGCGGGCATTTCTTTTTCGGTCCGCCGGTAGACGATGCTCACTTGGGGGTAGCCGAGCCGCCGGGCGCTGCGGGCGCAGTCCATCGCCACATTCCCGCCGCCGACGACGACCACGTGTTTCCCTTCGGGCGGCGTGAACTCGCCTCTCGGATGCAGGAGATTGAGGTCCCTGAGGAACGTCACGCCCGCGACAAGTCCGCTCGGCTTGGCCTCCTCGCCCTCCATCCCGATCATCTTGCTGCCGTGGGCGCCGATGGCCATCAGGACAGCGTCGTATTCGGAGCGGAGCTGTTTGAGCGTGACGTCGCGCCCGATCCGGACGCCGTAATGGAATTCCACCCCTTCGGCGGCGATCCGGTTCACTTCCGTATTGATGATCTCACGGGGCAGGCGGTAGTCGGGGATGCCGACCGCGCTCATTCCGCCCGGCTCCCGGAGTTCCTCGAACACCTTGACGCCGTAGCCTTTCCGCCTCAGGAAAAATGCTGCGGTCAGGCCGCACGGCCCGGCGCCGATGATCGCGATTTTCTTGTCCGAACTCAGCGGGGTCGGTTCAACCGACCGGAGCCGGGTCATCGCGTAGGAAAAGATCTGGTCGTTTACGAAGCGTTTGAGGTATTTGATGGAAATCGGTTCGTCCAGTTCCGCCCGGCGGCAGACGAACTCGCACGGCCTGACGCAGACGCGGCCGCAGATCCCCGCCAGCGGGTTCTTGCGTCCGATGATTGCGAGGCTTTCGAAGTAATTGCCGCTCCGGATCGCGTCGACATAGCTCGGGATGTCGAGATGCGCGGGGCAGGCCTCGATGCAGGGCGCGGTGGCGATCGAATGATACGCCCCGCGCGGAACGGGCCGCCGTTCCCGGACGGCCTGCTCGAAGACCTCGGGCATGGTCTTCATGGCCTTCAGGAGCGCGCTCATGGAGGTGTGTCCGAGTTCGCACAGCGATGAATCCCGGATCACCAGCGCAAGTTTGCGGATCTCCTCAAGGTCCTGTTCCCGTCCGAAGCCGTCCGCTATCGAGCCGAGCTTGTCGGCCATTATCTTTGTGCCGATCCGGCACGGGGTGCAGTAGCCGCAGCTTTCTTCCTGCACTTTCTGGACGTACGCCCTGAACATGTCGACGACGGGCGCCTCGCGGTCGAAAATGAAAAAACCGTCCCAGCCGATAAAGGCCCGGAGACGATTGTCCTTCTCGAGTTCATCGAGACCGGGATACCCGTCCTCGATAAGGCGTTTCGGGGTGTTCCGATTGTCGATCAGGTCGTCCTGCCAGCAACCGATGATCACTTTAGCCACGATCGAGACCCCTTGACAGCAAAATCACCATATCTCTCTTTCAAGCCTTCTCACCATCGCCATCATCTGTTTTTCATTCAGCCGGCCGACGTTTTCCTCGATCCAGCGCACATCCCCGAGGGCTATGGCGCTCTTCGCTTCCGGGCTTATGTGGTAGTCTTTCAGGGCGTCTGCCCCTTCAACGTAGAGCCGGTCGAAGAAATCGGGATCATCGACCGTGCGGTCGAGAATCTGCAGGACGAGCGTTTCCCGCATCGCCTTCTTCGGGTTCTGTTTGCCGATGGCGTCGAAGACCGCATCCCGGAGTTCCTTGGGCGTGAACGGCTTGGGGATGTAGTCGTATGCCCCGAGCTTCATCACCTCGCGGGCCGTGTCCATGGACGGATATCCGGTGATGACGACCACGGTGAGGCCGGGATTGCTTTTCCGCAAGCGGCGTATCACCTCGACCCCGTTGAGTTCGGGCATCATGATGTCGGTGACGAACAGGTCCACGTCCCCGCCGCCTGCGATTGCGAAACATTCCTGCACGGACGTCGTCGTCATTACCTCGAACCCCGTGCCGTCGAGGATGTCCCTGCACGTTCTGAGGATCACCTCCTCATCGTCCAGGACCAGGATCTTTTTTACCTTCTCTTCCATGGCGGTCATTGCTCTTTCCCCTGTTTTCGAACAACATTTGATTGATGAGAAGTTGTTTTTTTTGCAGGGAAAAGATACGGATAACGATCCTGCATGTCAAGAAGTATCTGCACCAATTTACGGTAACGGATTTCCCGGGCGCCATCTCTCAACCGCCCTCCTGTTGCCGGCATCCCTCTTCCGCGGATGCGGTTCGGAAGGGGGCGTTTATGACCCTTGCCCCGGCCTTCCCGAGCTTCAGGCAATGGTCGATGCAGGGGATCATCTCCTCCTCGTGGTGCGTGACGTAGATCAGGCCGGTCGCCGTCCGCCTCCCGATGTTCTGAAGGAGTGCAAGCACCATCTCCCGGTTGGCCCGGTCCAGTCCCTGACAGGGCTCGTCCAGGAGCAACAGCTCCGGCGACTTGACCATCGCCCGGACGATGAGCGCCAGTCGCTTCTCCCCATAGGAGAGGTGACTGAACGTCTTGTATGCCATGTCCTGCAGGCCGAGGCATTCCAGCCACCGGTCGGCAAGGGCTTCCTGTTCGGGGTTCGTTTGCCGGTAGAGGCCGATCGAATCGAAGAAGCCGGAAAGGACGACCTCCCGGACGGGCGCCTGTCGCCGGTACCGGAACTGCAGCTCGGGCGAGACCAGCCCGATCCGGCGCCGGATCTCCCAGATGCTCTCCCCTTCGCCCCTCTTTTTCCCGAAGAGAAAGACCTCGTTGGCGTAGACCTGCAGATTGTCTCCAGTGATCAGGCCCAGGAGCGTGGTTTTGCCCGAGCCGTTCGGTCCGACGACGGCCCAGTGTTCGCCGCGCCGGACGGTCCAGTTGAGGCCCTCGATGACGACGAGGTCCCCGTAGGCGACATGGATGTTCTTCATCTCCACAAGGGGACCGGCGGCGGGCGGCGTTGCGGTCCGTTCGTCCGGCGCCGGCAGAGGCCTTTCCTGAAGGATCTGCGGCAATCCGGCAAGAGTTTTCATCCGGGCGGGCGTGATGACCGCGCTCCGCGTCCCGGCATGGACGACCCGGCCGTCCTGGATGACCAGCAGGTGCGAGACGCCCGGGATCACCTCCTCGATCCGATGCGTGACCAGGATCATCTGCGTCCCTTTTTCCATCATCTCCGTAATGGAGGAGGCCAGGGATTTCCGGCTTTCCACGTCCAGACCGGCGAACGGGTCGTCCAGGATCAGGATCTTCGGAGAGGGGAGGAGGGCGCGGGCGATGAAGAGCTTGCGAGTCTCCCCGTTGGACAGGGTGCGGATGCCGTGGCCGAGCAGGGTGCGGAGCTTCAGGGTGTCCACCAGGCGGTCGAAGGCGGCCTGGTTCCCGTCGTTCTCCCGGAGCAGATCCCCCGCTGTCAGGGAATGTCCCTTCCCGCCGCTGAAAAAACGGGCCTCCTCGAGACGATCTTCGCGCAGGAGGATCTGTTCCTGGAGTTCGAAGGAGACGTAGCCGATCTTCTCTCCCCGCGCTTCCGGCTCGTGGCGGGTGAGTTTCCCCCGGACATGCGGCACCTCGCCCTTGATCGCCCTGGCCAGCGCCGATTTCCCGGATCCGTTGGGTCCCAGGATGGCCCAGTTTTCCCCGGCGCGGATCTCCCAGGAGGTTCCGGGGAGGAGCATTTTCCCTCCGAGACGCAGGGTGACGTCCTCCAGTGTGATAAGGCGTTTGTTCTGTTTATCCGAATAGAAATCCAAAAGGTTGTAATCCTCCCGTTCTTCTGGTAGAGTGCGCGCCGTCGGGATCGTCCGGCACGGGCCGCTTATGGATAGCAGAAAACAAAAAAAATGCCACTATTTTCTGAACTGCTTTCCGGGCAATATCATAATCGGCTGCCGCCTGCGGCGGCGCCTTGAGGAGGGTGAAGGAGGATGAACAAGCGTGTGGTGTATCTCGGCGGGGAGTACCGTCCCTGGGACGAGGCGAAGGTCCATATCATGTGTCACAGCTTCGGTCGGGGATCGGCTATTTTCGAGGTGATCGGGTTTCACGGGACCGGGAGCGGGCCGGCCGTTTTCCGTCTTGACGAGTATGTCTCCCGTTTCTTCAGATCGGCCTCCCTGCTCGAAATGGATCCGCCCCTCACCCCGGAAGGGCTGCAGGAGGCTATCCTGCAAACGGTGAAGCGCAGCGGTCTCCGGAGCGGCTTCATCAAGGTGTTCGGCTTCTACCCGGAGATCTCCTTCAAGATCCTGCCCCCTCAGCAGAGATTTCAGGTCGCCGTCTTCGTGTTTTCCCCGGAGGAGGCGCTCGGCGATCAGCAGGAATCGGTGAACGGCAGTGTGACCGCGTGCGTTTCGCGCTGGCGCCGGCTGGACCCCCAGACGGTCCCCGTCGAGGCCAAGGTGGCGGCCAACTATGTCAACGGGATGGCGGCCCGGATGGAATCGCGGGAACGGGGCTTCGATTACGCCGTCCTGCTCGATACGCAGGGGTTCCTTGCCGAGGGGGGGACCGAATCGCTCTTCCTCGTCCGGGAGGGCCGGCTTCTCACGCCGTCCCTGGGGACGGTGCTCCAGAGCGTCACGCGGAAATCCCTTCTGGCGGTTGCGGAGGAGATGGGGATTGAGACGTTCGCCGGCCGCCTGAGCCCGGGGCTTTTGGAGGAAGCGGAGGAGATATTCTTCTCCGGCACGTCGGCCAAACTCCTCCCCGTCCGGCAGGCGGGAGACCGAGTCCTGGAGGATGTCCCCGGACCGGTCACGCGGAGACTCGCCGAACGGATGGCGACGATCACCTCCGGTCGCGACAGCCGGTTTCAGGAATGGCTCTTTCCCGCCTCCTGACACTCATCCGTTCATCTCCGCCCGTATCCTGATCAGCTCGGCGGCGATGCTTACGGCGATCTCGGCGGGGATCAGAATGCAAAGCGGGTTGCACAGTGCAACCCGCCGGTTGTTTCTATTCTTCCTGCCGCCGGTCCTTCCAGGACAGGAAGGCCTGCCTGATCGTCGCCACTGCCCCTTCCACCCCGAGTTTTCCGGTATTGACGACGAGGTCGTAGTGGATGGGATCCGCCCAGTCGGCGTGAAAGTGTTTGCGCATGAAGGCCGACCGGTCGCCGTCCGTCTTGAAGACGTACCGTTCCGAGGTCTCGAAATCGGCGCCGGAATCCCGCATGACGTTGCTGATCCTGATTTCCCGGGGGGCGATGAGGCGAACATGGAACGTCTCCTCGGGGGGGAGGATGAAGTTGGCGCCCCGGCCTACGACGATGGTGTTGCCCTGCTTGCCGATGGTTCCGATGACCCTGGTCAGGTGGTGAAGGTACTCGTCGGGCCAGAGATGGCGCGTGCGGAATAGAGAGGTCAGCCAGAGGTCCCGCATCGTGACGTCCTTCTCGTCCAGGGAGGCGATCACCTTTTCGCTCATGTCCGCCTGTTCGGCGATCTGCTGGATGATCTGGGCGCCGATGAGGTCCATGCCCAAATCCCTGGCCAGGCGCCGGGCGATCTCGCTGCCGCCGCTTCCCGCTTCCCGGGACACGGTGATCACGGGACCGGGCTTGACGTCCTCCCGCTTCCGTTCGGTCTTCATGCTGTGCCACTTGGACAGTTGCTCTTCCACGAGGCGGTCCAGCGAACGACTCGGTGTTCTTGGCATAGGCGATCTCCTTCACCGGAAAAAGGATTTTCCCTTTCCCTTGCGCCTCATTCCTTCAATGTCACCACCTTCATGGTGTTGGTGGTGCCGGTCCTCCAGAGGGGCAGGCCCATCGTGATGACTACCCTGTCTCCGGGTCTGAGGTCCTCCCGCTTGAGCAGTTGCCGTTCCACCCGGTCCACCATCACATCGGAAGAATCCGTCCGGGAGACGCGCAGGGCGTCCACCCCGCGCAGCAGGCCCAGGCGGCGGGCATTATGCAGGTCCGAGGTGACGCCGAGCACGGGCGTATTGGCCGCCAGGCGGCTCACCATGCGGGCGCTGCCGCCGCCCTCCGTAAAGACCACGATCAGTTTGGCGGCGATGTCCTCCGCCGTCCGGCAGGCGGCGAAGGCCAGGGAGACATCCGTGTTTGCGGTTAGCTTCTCGTTGAGGCAATCGGCAAAGCGTCCCAGGCGGGGCCGGTAATGGTTGTCAGCGTCCTCGGCGATGCGGGCGAGCCATCGCACCGCTTCCAGGGGATGCCTGCCGACGGCGCTCTCGGCGCTCAGCATGACGGCGTCCGTCCCGTCCCAGATGGCGTTGGCCACGTCGCTGGCTTCGGCGCGGGTCGGCTGGGGATTCTCGATCATGCTCTCCAGCATCTGGGTGGCCGTGATGACGGGCTTGAGGGCCATTTTTGCCTTCCGGATGATGTGCTTCTGCAGGGCCGGCACCCTCTCGACGCCGCATTCCACCCCCAGGTCTCCCCGCGCCACCATGACGCCCCAGGCGACCTCCAGGATTTCATCAAGATTTTCCAGGGCCTTGGGGTGTTCGATCTTGGCGATGATGGTCTGGTGGCCTCCCAGCTCGCGGATGCGGTCCTCCAGGGCGCGGATGTCCTCGGCCCTGCGTACGAAGCTCTGGGCGAAGAGGTCGACATCCTGGGAGACGCCCCAGCGGATGTCGTCGATGTCCTTCGGGGTGATGGGGTCGAAGGCGATATCCAGACCGATAGGGAGGACGCCTTTGCGGGATTTGAGGACGCCGCCCGTGAGGACCCTGCTTTCGATGAGTCCCGGGAAGACCTGCACCACTTCCAGTTTGAGAGCGCCGTCGTCCATAAACCAGATCTGGCCGGTCTTGGCGCCTTTAAAGAGTTCAGGATGGGGCAGGGGGGCGGTCCACGGATATCCTTCCGGGGCGGGCTTTTCCGGGGCATAGAGCGCGCCGATGGCGCCGTCCGCCAATTCCTGATTCGCTTCCATCACGCCGATCCGCCACTTGGGACCCTGAAGATCCAGGAGCACCGGGATCTCCCGGCCCAATTCCCGCGCCGTCTCCCGGATCAGGGCGAGCGTCCGGGTCCGTTCATCCATCGGGGAGTGACCGGCGTTGATGCGGATTACATCAGCCAGGGCGAGGCATTCCCGCAGGGGGCCTCCTGCGAGAAGGGCCGGCCCGACCGTGATCACCAGCTTGGTCTTGCGCACCTTTTCCTCCCGTCTTTCCAGAGTCGTTTCCGCCCCCGCCTTCAATGGGATAGATTCCGGCGGGAATCAAGTCATATCACAGGCTTTATGAACTCCCATTCTCGCGGGACGCAAAAGGAAAACACAGGTCTGATAATAAGAAAGCCTTCTTCTCCTTAGCGCAGTATAAAGAAAGGTGTTCTTTAGTGTCAATCATATTCGGAGGCGCCGGCCGGGACCTTCGGGCTGGCTCAGAACTGCGCGACCTTGCCGATGATCTCCTTCATGATCTCCGTCGTGCCGCCGCCGATGCTCAGGACCCGTGAATCGCGGTAGAGCCGCTCGACGAGATACTCTTTCGCATAACCGTAACCGCCGTGGAGTTGAACGGCGTCGTAGACCACCCGGTCGCAGGCCTGGCAGGCGAAGTTCTTGGCCATCGAGACCTCCTTTACGGCCTCCTTTCCCGCCTCCATCCGGGCGGCGACCCGGTAGTTGAACTCCCGGGCGACCTCCACGAGCGTGGCCATGTCGGCAAGCTTGTGGCGGGTCACCTGGAAACCGGCAAGGGTCCTGCCGAAGGCCTCCCGGCTCTTGGCGTATCTGAGCGACCCCTCCAGCGCCAGTGCCGCCACGGAGTGGGCCATGACGGCCAGCGCCAGGCGTTCGTTCTGGAAATTGGCCATGATCCCGGCAAACCCCTGGCCCTCGCCGCCGAGGAGGTTCTCCGCGGGCACCCGGCAGTCGACGAAGGAGAGCTCCGCCGTGTCCGAGGCGGTTGGGTCGCGGGGTCGGCCCGTTCGGACAATTTGTCAGGCGGCGTCGGCGCAGTGCGGGCGGGCCCTCAGGCCGCCTTGAACCTATCCAGGCTGTCTTTGGCGATAAAGGCCCTCTGCATCTCCGAGGTTCCCCAGGCGATCTCGGCGAACCGGGCGTCGCGATACAGGCGTTCCACCGCCGTTCCTTTCAGGTAACCGTGACCGCCGTGGACCTGCATGGCCAGAGAGGCGATTTTTCCGGCCGCCTCGCTCGTGAAGAGCTTCGCGCACGAGACGAGAACGGCGCTTTCCGGCTCGCCCTGCGCCATCGCCCAGGCGGCCCGGCAGATTATCATCCGGCCCAAGTCGTTGAAGGTGAACATGATCGCAAGCTTCGCGCCGACCCCCTCGAAAAGGCCGATCGGCTTCCCGAAGGCCTTCTTTGCCTTGGCGTGGCGCGTCGACTCTTCCATGCAGGCCATGCCGATTCCCACGGACATGGCCGCGAGCGCGAGATTGACCTCCTGCATGATCAGGCGCACCTGGCCGTAACCGTTGCCTGCGGCGGACCCAAGGACGGCATCCTCCCCGACCGCGCAGTTCTCCATGCGGATTGCGGAGGTCAGGGCGCCGCGAAGGCCCATCGTTTCGACCGCCGGTCCGATCCGGATCCCTTCCGCAGACCGGTCGACCAGAAAGAGGGTCATCCCTCCCTCCATACCGGCGTTTCGTTCCGTCCAGGCGAGGATCAGAAAGGCGTCGGCGAGGGGCGCATTTGTCACGAGGTCCTTCTCGCCGTTGAGGACCCAGAGGCCCTCCCGTTTTTCCGCCGTGGTCGCCGCCCCTCCCAGGTCCGATCCCGCCTCCGCCTCCGTGCAGGCGAAGGCGCCGATCCTCTCGCCCGCGGCGAGGGGAGGAAGATGGATCTCCCGCTGGCCGTCCGTGCCGAAACGCTTTACGGCCCTTCCGAAGGCGGTCGCCGAGGACATGGCCGCAAGAAATGTCGCGGGGCAGGCCCGGGCCAGCTCCTCTCCGGCGACGCACTTCCCGAGCGGGTCGTCGCCGAGGGCAAGCTCCAGGTAACCGGTGCGGGCGAGCTTTTCCATATTGGCCTTCATCCGGGCGGCGGCCTCTTCGCGCGGCGCTTCATCCAGGAGGGCGGCGCCGGGCCCGATCTCCCCCCGGCAGAACTTCCCTATCTCCGCTTGCAGCGTCTTGTGCGCGTCCGAAAGTTCGTAGTCCATCGCTTTGTCTCCTTACATCATCATGAAGCGGGCGACGATCATCCGCATGATGTCCGAGGTCCCCCCTCCCAGTTGGCCGAGCTTCGCGTCCCTGAGGATCCTTTCGACGGGATACTCGTGGATGTAGCCGTAGCCGCCGAAGAGGTCCACCCCCTCCGATGCCGTTTCGAAGCCCCGGTCGCCGACGTACATCTTGTTCACGGCGGCGGTGAGCGGATTGAGCGCCACGCCGCTGTCCTTGGAGGCGGCAATCCGGTAGACGGCGAGCCTGGCGGCCTCGATGTAGACCTTCATATCGGCGATCCGGTTCTGGATGGACTGGAACTCCCGGATGGGCCGGTTGAAGGCCCACCGCTGGTTCGCATAGCGGGCGCAACTCTCCAGCATGAAGGTGTGGCCGCCGAGGAAAGGGGCGATTAGGGTGCTGCGGTCCCACTCCACGCCTCCCAGGGCGATCAGCCAGCCGTTGCCCTCGCCTCCCAGGCAGTTCTCGGCGGGGACCTCGCAGTCCTCGAGGAACACCTCCGAGGTTGCCGAGGTGCGGCAGCCCATCTTGTGCATCGGTTTGCCGGTGGAGATCCCCGGGAAGCCCCGCTCCACGATGAAGGTCGTGATCCCCTTGTGCTTCTTCGCCTTGTCGAGGGTCGCGAAGATGATGAAGATCTCGGAGAGGGGGGCGTTGGTGATGAAGGTCTTCGAGCCGTTGAGGATGTATCTGTCCCCCCTGCGCACCGCCGTGGTGGTCAGAGCCGCGGCGTCGGAGCCGCAGCCCGGTTCGGTGAGCCCCATGCAGCCGATCCATTCCCCGGTCGCCAGCTTCGGCAGGTACTTCTCCTTCTGTTCCTCCGTCCCGTGCTGCAGGATATTGGCGGCGCAGAGGTAGGTGTGCGCGCCCCAGGCCAGGATATGGCCGCCGTCCACTCCGGCATGGCCTGCTGCCTCGCCGGCGAGGCAGCAGGTGACAAAGTCCGCCCCCGCCCCGCCGTACCTCTCCGGGACGGGAAGGCCCAGGAGTCCCATCTCGCCCAATTTCCGCCAGATATGGAAGCTGAATTCGCCCTTCAGATCGGCCTCTTCGCTGAAAGGGGCGATCTGATCCTTCGCGAACCGATAGACGGCATCCCGGAACATCCTCTGTTCGTCGGTGATCGAAAAATCCATAAAGGGCTCCTTTGTTGATTTTCAGACATGAACCAGGCCCAGCCGCTCTCTGCATTCCTCCGTCGTGGCCGCCAGCCGGCCCTGATCGCGGATCATCCGGGCGGCCTTTTCCACCAGATCGCCGTTGCTTTTGGCCATCTCCTCCGGCGAGACGTAGAAATTGTCCTCCAGGCCCACCCGGACATTGCCGCCCAGGGCGATGGCCGCCGCCGCCATCCGCCACTGGTCGTCGCTGATGCCGATCACCTGCCAGTCGCTCTGCGGCGGAAGCAGGCGGACCTGCTGGACCAGGTTTTCCACCGTCGGCGGAATGCCGCCGAGGACCCCCATGATGAGGCTGTACTGATAAGGCGGCGAGATGAGCCCCATGTCGATGAGAGGGAAGCTGTTGCCGACATGGCCCGAATCGAAGCATTCCATCTCCGGCTTGACCCCGCACTCCTTCATGGCCGAGACCAGGGCGATGATTTCGGCGAAGGGGTTGGGGAAGACGAAGTCGAAGACGAACCTCTTCTTCAGAGGGTTGTACTTGGCGTAGTTCATGGAGCCCATGTTCAGGGCGGCGATCGCCGGCCGGACGGCCTTCACGGGGGCTATTTTCGCGTCCACCGTGATGCCGATGGCGCCGGTGGAAAAGTTGATGATGATCGGGCACGCCGCCGTCACGGCGTCATAGATGTTCCGGTAATCGGCTACATCGTAAGACGGGGTTCCGTCCGGCTTTCGCGCATGGATATGGACGACGGCGGCCCCGGCCTCATAGGCCCTTTTCGCCTCGGCGGCATATTCTTCCGGGGTGTAGGGAATGGCCGGGCACTGGGCGCGGTTGGCCACCACCCCGGAGAGGGCGCAGGTGATCATGCAGGGACGTTCGAAATTGAAGTTGTCCTTGATCCATAATGAGCTCACGGCAGCCTCCTTTCTGGTTCATCTCCCCTTGAAGACCGGTTTCCTCTTTTCAAGGAAAGCGGCGATCCCCTCCGCGGCATCCTGCGTGGCGATAACCTGGATCAGCTGTTCGCTGAGATAATCCAGCGCCTCTTCGAACGGCAGATCGGCCATTTTGTAGAACGCCCTTTTCCCCATGGCAATCCCCAGCGGGCTCTTCTCCGCGAGGCCGCTGAGGCATTCCTCCACCGCCTCATCGAGTTTTTCCGGCGGGACCGCCCTGGTGATGAGGCCAATCCGCTCCGCCTCGGAGGCGGTGACGCGCCTTCCCGTCAGGACCATCTCCATGGCCTTTTTTCTTCCCACATGGCGATACAGCAAAGCCCCGACCATCATGGGGAAGATCCCGACGTTCACCTCGGGGGCGCCGAAGGTGGCGTCGTCCCGGGCGATGACGATGTCGCAGGAGAGCATGAGCCCCATCCCGCCGGCCAGACAGGGGCCGTTCACCCTGGCCACGAGGGGCTTGCCCGCGCGGCCTATTCTCTTGAGGAGCTGGGCGTAATGGCGCGCCCCCGCCGCGATGTCTCCCCCCGCGGAAAGGGTTGAGGCTAGGTCGGCGCCGCTGCAGAAGGCCTTCTCGCCCGCGCCGGTGAAGCACAGGGCGTGAACCGCCGGATCCGCTTCGGCCTCGTCCAGGCGGTTCATGATCTCCGCGATCATCTCCCGGCTGATCGCGTTGCGCCGCGACTCGCGGTTGATCGTCAGCCAGGCCGTTTCTCCTTTGATCCGGTAGAGAAGTTCAGGCTCCATTTTGTTCCTCCCCGGCCGGCTCGATCTCCAGGAGGATCTCTCCGGGCATCACCTGGGCGCCTGTGGCCGTATTGATCTTCTTAATCGTGCCCCGATGCGGGGCGGTCAGGGTGGTCTCCATCTTCATGGCCGAAAGAACGATCAGGGCCTGCCCCCTGTTGACCATCTCGCCCTCGGCGACCAGGATGCGCATCACCGCGGCCGGCATGGGCGGAGTCACCTGCCGGGATTGATCGTCAGGCCCGCCCCGTCGCCGGGGACGCCGGTCGGCGGCGCCGAGATCCTCGACAATGAAGAGTTCGCCGTCGATGAAAATCTGGGTCTCGCTTCCCTGCGTTGCCAGATACGCCGGGATCAGCTTCCCGTTGACGTCGAGGAGCCACTCATGGTCGTTTACGGGCGTCCACCGGAAGCGATACTCCTGCCTGTCCAGGCGGGCCAGGTGACCCTCGCCGGAAGGCAGGGGGGCGACGGTCAGCGATTTTGGTTCTTTGTTGACGAGCAGGGGGAATTCCATTTTATCCTCCTTACAGTGACCACGCGCCCAGGGTTTCCCAGGGCGACGGAAAACGGTCCCGCTCCCGACCCGCCTCGGTCAGGTTGCCTCCGCCGGGTGCAATCCGGAAGGCCGCATAGGCGAGGCAGGCCAGGTCGGCCCGTCCCGGGGGCGGCCTCCAACCGGCGAAGCCCTCGTCGATCAGGAGGGTATGGGTTTCCCCCCTGCGGAAGAAATCGGATTTGATCACATCCAGAAGAAAAGGCACAGGGGTTCTGATCCCCAAAATGACGTACTCTCTCAGGGCGCGGACCATCCGTTCGACCGCCTTTGGTCTGTCTTCGGCATGGACGATCAATTTGCTCAGGATGGGGTCGTAGGCCGCAGGGACCGCAAAGCCTCCGTAGATGCCGGAGTCCACCCTGACCCCCGGACCGGCCGGTTCCTTGAGATAGAGGATCTTTCCCGGCGAGGGGATGAAGGCCCTTTCGGGATCTTCGGCGTAGATCCGGCATTCGATGGCATGGCCCCGGGCCTTGATTTCCTCTTGCCGGTACGAGAGGGGTTCCCCGGCGGCAATCCGGATCTGCTCCCGGACCAGGTCGATGCCGGTGATCATCTCGGTTACGGGATGCTCCACCTGGAGCCGGGTGTTGACCTCCAGAAAATAGAACCGTCCCCGGTCGTCCAGGAGAAATTCCACCGTACCCGCGTTGACGTAGCCGGCCGCGCGGGCGGCTTTGATCGCCGCCTGCCCCATGGCCTCGCGGAGCCCCGGGTTCAGGGCGGGCGAGGGGGACTCTTCGATGATCTTCTGGTGGCGCCGCTGGAGGGAGCACTCCCGCTCGAAGAGGTGCACCGTATTGCCGTGGGCGTCGGCCAGGACCTGGATCTCGACGTGGCGCGGCCTTTCCAGGAATTTTTCCAGATAGACGGCGCCGTCGCCGAAGGCGCTGTGGGCCTCGCTTGCCGCCTCGGCAAAGGCGTCTTTCATGCCCTCCGGGCCGGAGACGACCCGCATCCCTTTGCCTCCCCCCCCGGCGACGGCCTTCAGAAGCACCGGGTAGCCTATCTCCCGGGCGTGTTCGGAAAGCTCGGCCACGTTGCTCGCGGGTTCGGTCATGCCGGGAATGACCGGCACGGCCCCCTTGAGCATGATGGCCCGGGCGGCGGTCTTGTCCCCGAGGGATTTGATCACAGCGGAAGGCGGGCCGATGAACCGGATCCCCTCTGCTTCGCACCTCTCCGCAAAGGAGGCGTTTTCCGCCAGGAACCCGTAGCCGGGATGGATCGCCCCGGCGCCGCTCTCCCGCGCAGCCGCGATGATCTTTTCTATGTTCAGGTAGCTATCCTGCGGTTCCGCAGGGCCGATGCCGACGGCCTCGTCGGCGCATTGCACGTGCAAGGCGTTCCGGTCCGCCTCCGAATGGACGGCCACCGTGGGGATTCCCATCTCCCGGCAGGTCCTCATGATCCTGACGGCGATTTCGCCTCTGTTGGCGACCATTATCTTCTCGAACATGACCGCCTCCTTACATGCGGAACAGGCCGTGACCCTGGGGTCCGCTGTGAATGGGTCCGTTGAGCGAGGCTGAGATGGCCAGCCCCAGGATGTCCCTCGTCTTTGCCGGATCGAGGATACCGTCGTCCCAGAGGTTGGCCGTGGAGTAGTAGGCGTTGCTCTCCTTTTCCGCCATGGCGACGATCGGCTCCTTGATCGCCTTGATCGCTTCTTCGGCGAGGGGAGGCTGCCCCTCCCGCGCGAGTTGATCGTTTTTCACGGAGACGAGCACGTTGGCTGCCTGTTCGCCGCCCATGACGCCGATCTGGGCGTTGGGCCACATCCACAGAAGGCGCGGCGAGTAGGCCCGGCCGCACATGCCGTAGTTGCCGGCGCCGAAGGAGGCCCCGACGATGACGGTGAACTTGGGGACCGTGGCGGTGGCCACGGCGTTGACCATCTTGTGCCCGTCCTTGGTGATGCCTCCCCGTTCGTACTCCCGGCCGACGATGTAGCCGGTGATGTTCTGGAGGAAGATCAGCGGGATGCCCCGTTTGTCGCAGATCTCGATGAACTGCGTCGCCTTCAGGGCGCTGTTGGAAAAAAGGACCCCGTAATTGCCCAGGATCCCCACCGGGTAGCCGTGGATATATGCCCAGCCGCAAATGAGGGTGGGCCCGTAGAGGGCCTTGAATTCCAGAAATTCGCTGCCGTCCACGATCCGGGCGATCACTTCGCGGACGTCGTAGAGGGTGCTGAGACTGCGGGGAACGATGCCGTAGAGTTCCTTCGGATCGTAGAGGGGGGGGCGGGGGGGACGGGTGCTGAGCCGGGTCTTGCCCGGGTTGGGCAGGTTCTGTACGATATCCCTCACGATCTGCAGGGCATGGGCATCGTCTTCGGCCCAGTAGTCGGATACGCCGCTGTCGCGGCAATGCAGGTCGGCGCCGCCCAGTTCGTCCGCCGTGACAACCTCGCCCGTGGCGGCGCGCACCAGGGGGGGGCCGCCGAGAAATATGGCCCCCGTACCCTTGACATGAATCACCTCATCGCTCATGGCCGGGATGTAGGCGGCTCCGGCCGTGCAGAGGCCCATCACGGCGGTAATCTGCGGGATGCCCATCTTGCTCATGATCGCCTGGTTGTAAAAGATACGCCCACCGTCATCCGCATCGGGAAACACCTCGGACTGCATGGGGAGATAGGCCCCGCCGGAATCGACGAGGTTGATTTTTGGAATCCGGTTTTCCATGGCGATGGTCTGGCATCTCAGGCTTTTTTTCACGCCCATCGGATAGATGGTGCCGCCTTTGATGGTAGGATCATTGGCCGAAACGAGGACCTCCCGGCCATGGACGACGCCGATCACTGCCACGCTTCCCGCGCCGTGAACGCCTTTGTCGTACATGTCGTAAGCGGCCAGCGGCGCGATCTCCAGGACAGGGGTGTTCTTGTCCAGGAGAAGCTCCAGCCTCTTGCGCACGGGAAGCTTGTTCTGTTCGGCAAGGCGGGCCAAGGCCTTTTCCGACCTGACCTCCCGGGCGATGCGAAGCGCCTCGTTGAGGCGGGCCACCATCGCCTCCATATAGGCATAGTTTTCCCGATACTGGGGGTCCGTTTTGTCCACTTTCGTCTCGATCGCTTCCATGTGTCGCCTTTCCCGGGGAATTTTAAGGATCATTACGGACAGGAAGGTGTCGATGGCGCCGAGAAAGACAGAGGCCAGGCAGCGGG
This sequence comes from Pseudomonadota bacterium, assembly GCA_018827585.1. Classification (GTDB taxonomy): domain Bacteria; phylum Desulfobacterota; class Syntrophia; order Syntrophales; family UBA5619; genus JAKAFS01. The sequence goes on from JAHJXP010000008.1 coordinate 45,753, forward strand.
GCCGGATGTCATCTCGGAGAAAGCCCTTCATCTGTCCTTCCAAGATGATTTCCTGCTAACAGATACTGATTAACATGTCAATCTATGTCTGCCCTGCATGGATTGAATCCCTGGTTGTCTGCGATGGGGGAAACATCCGGCAGAATACCTTGCCTGATGCAAGGGGAAGCGTGATTGCCTGCGAAACGGGGCATACACAAAAAAACGCCCCGCGAGCTGTGCCCGCGGGGCGTTTCTTTGTGCAAAGGGGGAAAGCCGATCCGGTTACTTTCCCGCTTCCCTCTTCAAGGCCTTCACCATGTCCGTTTTTTCCCAAGGGTAGCCGTTGAGGAAGAGAGTCCGCGGGATCAGGCGATAGATGTCGCCCTTGAGGAGGTCGAAGCGCCGGATCATCCCCGCCGGCGTCAGGTCAAAGAGCCTTCCGACGATCTCCTCCAACTTCTTGTCGGCGATCTTGCCCGTGCCGAAGGTGTTCACGTAGATCGAGAAGGGCTTCGCGATGCCGATCGCGTAGGCCAGCTGCACCGAGCACTTTTTCGCGAGGCCGGCGGCGACGATGTTTTTCGCGACGTGGCGCGAACCGAAGGCGGCGGAGCAGTCCACCTTTTCCGGAGACTTGTTGACGACGGCGCCGCCCCCAAGCTGGGCGCCGGGGTAGCCGCCGTAGAACTGAACGACCAGTTTCCTGCCGGTCACGCCGGAATCGGCGGCGCTGCACGAGTTGACCGCTCGCCACTCCCCGGTCGGATTGAAGAGGAATTCCGTCTTCTTGTCCACCCAGTCCTTCAGGCAGTCGAAGGCGATCTTCCTGGCCTTCCTTTCAATCGCGCCGTGGCCTTTTCTCTTCACGTAGCGGTAATCGATGGCGTTGGACATCAGGACCTTGGCCAGCCGGACCGGGGCGCCCGTTTCGTCGTCGTAGACCACCGAGACCTGTCCCTTTCCGTCCGGGGCGAAGACAGGATCGCCACAGTTCTCGAACGCCCGCATCAAGCGGTTGACGAGGACGTAGGGGAGCGGCAGGAGTTCCGGGGTTTCGTCGCAGGCGAAGCCGTACATGATCCCCTGGTCGCCGGCGCCGATTTCCTTGTGCTTTCCGTCATCCGCCCGCGTGCCCATGTTGATGTCGGGCGACTGGGGGATGATGGCGTTGAGCACCCCGAGGGAGTTGCCGTTGAGGCCCAATGCCGCGTCGTTGTAGCCGAGACCGAGGACCGTCTCCCGAACGCACTTGTCCAGGTCGATGTAGGTCCTCGTACTGACCTCGCCGCCGACGACGCATAGTCCCTTGCCGAGGAAGACCTCGACGCCGCAGTGGGGCATCGTGTTGATGTCCATGCCTATTTTGTGTTCCTTGTCCAGGATGGCGGCGATGATGTGGGCCGCGATCATGTCCGCCACGATGTCCGGATGTCCCGCCTTGACGCTTTCCGATGAAATCTGCATATGTGTTTTCTCCCAATAAAAAACCCGCGCCAAAGCGCGGGCTGACAATCATTTTCTCCGGCACTTTAGCACATTTATATAGCGGAGCAATTGACCTTAAATTCCCGCTTGAGCGCTTTCATATGCGATCAAACCGGGAAAGTCAAGCAAATTGTGACGACGTCGCAAAGTCACCAATTTGCAAAATTTTCACATATTTTCTTGATATGTTGATTTCCTCAGGTAGAATTCCGCCTGAACTCTGAGTGTTAATGCGTTTTCAATTTCATCGGATGGGATGCTGCCGGGGTCGATAATTGGAGTAGTCTCTTGTCTGAAATAGAGGAACGCCCATGAAAAAAACCCTTTCTGCCTCCCGGGGATTCACTTTAATAGAAATGCTGATGGTGATCGCGATCATATAAGAAAGATTAGTCTATTGCACCTTGGTACTAATTTTGATTTATTTATGTTAGACAGGCAAAAACAAGGATCGCCCAAAGGGGGTGGGTTTACTTGGAATATGACCAGCGGGACCCGGGGGAATCTCGATTGAACGACAATCTTGCGTCGATCGCCGAAGGCATATTTGATTGCCTCGGAAACGCATTTCCGGTGTGCTGCTGGAGCGATGAATTCCATTATTTCCCCCAAATCATCCCGCCGCAGGGGGTCTGGACCGGGTGGGACAACTTTAAGCCGGGTAAAATCGCGGAGGTGAGTGCGCACCTCTCTTCCTCGGAGCGCGCCATCGGTCTGATCTCCCAAAAAACAGAGGACGAGGAGATTCTCGCCGATGCGGAAACCCTAAAGCGGATGGCGCGAACGCTCAGGGAACAGCTTGTTGAAGTCCGCTTCCACGAAACGCAGCCGACGTTTCATCTGACGGTCATGTGCACGGCCCTTGCCGCCTCCCTGGGGGACTCCGACCGCCGGGCATGGAGCATCCGGGCAGAGACCCTTCCCACTTTTTTAGGACAGGCCCAGGAAGTACTCATCGACATGCCGCGACTCTTCCGGGACCTGGGTCTGGAGATGATCCGGGACATCGCGGCGTGGCTGCACTCCCTCGCAATGGAACAGAATGAACTCGATCCCGTCTTTTCCGCCCTCGAGCGGTTCGGTGATTTTTTGAAGAATGCCCGGACGAGGGGCGATTTTCTGCTGCCCCCGGAGATCGTCGAGCGGATCATCCGGGAACACCTCGGGTGCGGGGTCGGCTCGGACGATCTCCGCCATGCGATCACGGAAGAAATCGCCGAGACGGGCGGGATCATGAAAGAGGCGGGCGAAACACTCTTCCCCGGCGCCGGCTGGAGGGAGGCGATCCGGAAGATCCCCGTCCCGGATGTCTCCGCCGGGGGCCTGCCGGCGATGTACCGGAAAGAGGCGGAGAATCTCCTCGGCCATTGCCTCGCCCGCGGCATCGTGCCGGAGGACCTTTCCGAGACAAGCCCCCTTCGGGTCTCGCCGCTTCCCTTGTACCTCAGGGCAATCCGGGTGGCCTCCGCCTACAGCTTCACGCCCGCCAATCCGTCGCAGAAGGGGACGTTCTACATCGTCCCCCCGGAAGGACCATGGAACGACAACCGGGAGGAGCTCGCAGAGTACCGGATGCTGACCGCCCATGAAACCTACCCCGGCCACCACCTCCTCGACGCCTGGCGATGGCACCATGTCTCTGTGTTGCGACGCCCGGTGGAGAATCCGCTCTTTTACGAGGGGTGGGCCTGCTTCGCCGAGGAACTCATGCGGGAGACCGGCTACTTTTCCGGGCCGGCGGATATCCTTCTCCTTGCCAAGAGAAGATACCGGAGGGCTATCCGCGGTTTGGTCGATCTCGACCTGCAAACGGGAAAACTCTCTCGTCGCGCCGCCGCCCAGCTTCTCGTCGAGGGGGGCTTCCCGGCGGATGCGGCTGCATCCGTCGTCCCGAAATACGCACTGAGGCCGGGGTACCAGGTGTGCTACACCTTCGGGCTCAGGCGTTTTCTTGATCTGTACCGCAGGTACGGAACGGCTGATGCGAAGGGATTTGTCGAAGGGGTCCTGTCCGGCGGGGAGATCGGATTCGACCTCCTGGGAAAAAGCCTGCGCAGGCGCTTCGGGCAATCTTGACGCAGGCGAGCGCACTAAAAATGATGCTCTCGTAAAAAGCGAAATTTCCCCTCCCCCGGCGGGAGGGGATTAAGGGGAGGGGGGAATGAATGGAGAATTTTCTCGGCTGCCACTCGGAATGGAATCTGGGAAGTCCCGGAGGCTGGGATTACCAGCGCATTACCCAGGTGATCGGCAAGGAGGTGTGGAAACGGTTCAATGAAATCAGGAAGATTGAGGTGGATCTGGATTTCGACCATCCTCTCCTCTATCCGATCGATGGATTTGTGCAGATGCTCCTCGATGCCCATCGCACGAGGGAGGGGAGAAATCCCGGGATCATCGCCGTCGTTGCTGAGGAAGAGACCCTCGAAGACGTCACCGAGAACAGAAATCTCGCCGCAAGACTCAGCGAAATACCGGGAATAACGGGGGTCCTCACGGCGCCCCACGAGCTGGAGCTGAAAAACGGCAGGGTATGCCACAGAGGCAAACCCATCTCCCTGCTCTTTGTCGACTTCAACACCGACACCCTCCTTTCCCTGCACCGCAGGCAGGACCTTTCTCCCCTGCTGATGGCGGTGCGGGAAGGGCGGGTCATCAATCCCCGCGGCACCGGACCGATCAACGTCAAGAGCGTCTTCGAGCTCATCACCGGCCCCCACCGGGACCGTTTTCACCCGGAAACCGTCAGCCGCACGCCGTGGACCCGCAAGTTCCATCCCCGGAAGACGGAAGGGCCGCGAGGGGAGGCCATCGCCGACCTTGTCGAGTGGACGCGGAAACACTGGGACTCGCTGGTCCTCAAACCCGAGCGCGGTTACTCGGGAAAGGGGGTGCGGGTGGGAGGGGTCCACGGAAACGTCGGGGAAACGATTGAGCTCGCGCTGAATGCGGGCGACTACATCGTCCAGGAGAAGGTCCCCCTTTATCTCTGGGGGGAGGACAATCCCGTTGCGGATAGGGAGCGCGAGGAAACCGCCCTCGTCCGCTTTCAGACCGATTTCCGCTGCCTGTTCGGCCCGCAGCGGATTTTCGGGTTTCTCGTGAGGTTCGGGGGGATTCCCACCAACGTCGGAAGCGGAGGGGGCGTGCAGCCGCTCGCCGTATTGCGCTCGGACATGACGGTGCGGGAGGCGGTGGACAGGATCAACGAGGCCATCCTCTCCATCGGCTACGGGGACCTGCTCGAGATCGTCGGGATGCAGGAAAAGATGGCTTTAGACCACAGGTTCACCTATCTTCTCGGCCCGATCAGGATGGCACTCAGGCCGCGGGTGTTGAGGCCCGGTCACATAGACGCCCTGCGCGCCTATTGCAGCGCCGTCTGGTCCGATTGTCTGACCCTCGAAAAGATGTGGCTTTCAGGGGAAATCGATTCATTCGTAAACATCGAAGCCGAAGAACTCGCGATCGCCCGTTCCCAGGTTTGGGGCGGGTCCCCCGCCATTTTCGCAGCGGACGGGCTCTTCAGTTTCGGGGCGCACCCGGAGGGGCCATGAATATCGAAGTGAACCCGGAATGGTGGAAGGAGCTTTTCGACGAAGTCTATCTCGTCACCGATGCGCGCTCGGTATGCGATGAGGATGTGACCCGCCGGGAGATCGATCTCCTCCGGGAATTGATCCCGCTTTCCCCGGAACACGAAATCCTCGATCTTTGCGGCGGCCACGGAAGGCACAGCATGGAACTGCACAGCCGCGGGTTCAAAAAGTGCACCGTCCTGGACTACTCGCAGTTTCTCATCGACCGAGGAAGGAGGGAAGCGGGCAGGTTGGGGATGGAGATCACATTTCTCCAGGGAGACGCCAGGGCGACCGGCCTTCCCCCGGAAAGCTTCGACCATGTGCTGATCCTCGGCAATTCTCTCGGATACATCGCCTCCCCGGAGGGTGACCGGGCGATCCTCTCCGAAGCGATGCGCCTGGTAAAGCGCGGAGGCCGGCTCCTCATCGACATCGTCAACGGCGCCACCCTCAAAAGCAGGTTTAATCCCCTTGCCTGGCATGAGATCGGCGACGATATCGTGGTCTGCCGGAACAGGAGTCTGGACGGGGATATGGTCTATGCGCGGGAGATGGTGATCAGCAAGAAGAGCGGGCTTATCAGGGACAACTGCTATTCATTGAGGATCTACGAACCGGACTCGATGCGGCGCCTCCTGGCTCAAATCGGGTTTTCCGGCGTCACGGTCTTAGGCGATTTTTCGCCCTTCCACAAAATAGGGGATTACGGTTTCATGAACTCCCGCATGATCGTCACCGCGCAGAAGCCATAAGACAGCGTCGATCATGCGCCGGTCGCTTCGGTGCCGGCGGGGATTCTCGCCAACTCGAGAAACATGAATAATTGCCAACGGCGCGATTCCATACATCGGCAAATAAATCGGCAAAAAGCATTGCATTAAATTTGATCATAGTATAATCTTCCACGTAATCACGGATTATTTACAGACTATCTAACGGTAAAAATATCGGCAATTAGAGGCAACAACATGCGCTCTCAAATCCACCGAATGACTCCTCTCCTGCCCGAAGAGGCGGACGAGCTTCAAGACCTTGCCCTGGACGTGATCCAGAAATCCGCTGCGCTCGGCAACAGACAGCATCCCGTGACGCTCAACACGCTTCGGGAACTGCTCAGGATCATCAACAGCTACTATTCCAATCTAATTGAGGGGCATAACACCCATCCTCATGACATTGTCCGCGCCATGCAGAAAGAGTACGATTCAGAACCGGCCAAGCGCAATCTTCAACTGGAAAGCGTTGCCCATATCAACGTCCAGAACGATATGGAGAAGAAACTGCGGGAAGAGTCGGAAGTCAACATTGCCGGCCGGGAATTTCTCTGTTACATCCACCGTGAGTTCTACCGGCAACTGCCTGAGGAATTCCGGGTCGTGAAGAATCCTGAAATGGGCGGGGAAAACATGGTCATGCCGGGAGAGCTCCGCAAAGAGTCCGTCAAGGTGGGATATCACGAGCCGCCGGGGCATGGCTTACTCAAGGCTTTTCTCGACCGTTTCGGCGAATTTTATGCGCCGGACAGGCATCATGGTGCGCCGAAGCTTGTTGCAGCCGCCGCGGCCCACCATCGGCTTATGTGGGTTCATCCATTCCTCGATGGCAACGGTCGGGTGACGCGCCTCTTCACCGAGGCATACTTTCACCGGATTCCCGTTCACGGTTTGGGACTCTGGTCGGCAAGCCGAGGGCTGGCCCGCGGGAACGTCGATTACAAATCTGCCCTTGCCCGGGCCGATGCACCCCGTCGGAACGACCTGGACGGCAGGGGAAATCTGTCCAATGAAGGGCTGATTTATTTTTGCCGCTTCTTTCTTGAGGTGTGCCTCGACCAGGTGGAATATATGGGGGGCTTGCTGCGGTTGGAACAACTGGTTGAACGCATCAGACGGTACGTCGATCTACGCGGTGCAGGCATGATCCCCGGACCGGCGGGGAAGAAGGCGCTTAAAATTGAGTCGGCCAGGATGCTCCAGGAGGTCTTGGTGCAGGGAGAGGCGGCCCGGGGATCTGTCATTGCAGCGTCAGGTCTGAAAGAACGGACAGGAAGAACTCTCTTAGGGCAACTCATCGAGGAGGGGTTGCTGGTTTCGGACACGCCGAAAGGCGATGTCCGAATGGGATTTCCGATTCATGCCGCGGGATGGTTCTTCCCAGACCTGTATCCCGCTTTATCTCGGTAAAGAAGAGGGGGATCAAGCGGCTTTCAGACACCACTGATATGCTTCCATACATTACATGATAAAAAACCCCTTGACTAAAATGTCATAATGTTATAGCATAACAACCAACAATGGGAGGTTGTCATGCTTGATAGTAAAGATATAAGCAGGGTCGTCAAAGAACTCAGGAATCAACTGAACCTCAGCCAAGAAGAATTAGCGGCAAAACTGGGCGTCTCCTTTGCCACGGTAAACCGCTGGGAAAACGAGAAGATCACACCCAGAGGCAAAGCCAGAGAGGCCATTTTGAAGTTGATAGAAGCATCGGACCTTGATCAGAAGGCTCTGGAGAATGCCGGGGACATTGGCGGCAATCATAAAAAGCGCCGCCGGAAATTATCCAAAGAAGACGTCCTCAGCACAAAATCCATGGAACAGATGCTATGGAGCGCCGCCTGTTCCATCCGCGGCGAAAAGGACGCACCGAAGTTCAAGGATTATATTCTGCCCCTTGTTTTTATCAAACGCCTGTCCGACGTCTTTGAAGATGAAATTGAGCGGCTGGCCGAAACCTATGGCGACGAAGAAACGGCGCTAACCATCATCGAAGCCGACCACCAACTGGTCCGGTTTTATATTCCTGCCGAGGCGCGCTGGCCGGTGGTCAGCGGTCGCGAAAAATTCAAATGGCCTGAAGACCGCAAGCCCAAAACACTGGGCGAACAGCTCACCATGACCGTCCGCACTATCGCCAAGGCCAACCCATCCCTGACGGGCGTCATCGACATCGTGGATTACAATGAGACCCGCAGCGGGGAACGTGAAATCAGCGACACGGCTCTCTCCGGCGTGATTGAAACCCTGTCCGATCCCCGCTACCGATTAGGGCTGTATGATGTAGAGCCTGATTTCCTGGGTCGTGCCTATGAATATCTCCTGAGAAAATTTGCCGAAAGCCAGGGCCAGAGCGCCGGCGAGTTCTTCACGCCTACGGAAGTGGGGTGGCTGATGGCCTATATCCTGCGCCCCCGCCAGGGTGAAGAGGTTTACGATTTTGCCTGCGGTTCAGCGGGGCTCTTGATCAAGTGTGAACTAGCATTACAGGAACGGGAAATCAAGATTCAGCGGCCTCTTAAACTCTACGGGCAGGAACTGACGGGGTCCAGTTACGCCATTGCCCGGATGAACATGGTGGTCCATGACATGGAAGGCGAGATCGTCCGCGGCAACTCCATGACCAATCCGAAATTCAAAGACTCCGATTCCAGCCTGAAGAAATTCGATATCGTTGTGGCCAATCCCATGTGGAACCAGCCCTTTGATCAGTCCGTTTACGAAAATGATCCCTTTGATCGTTTTGAATCCCAGGGCGGCGTTACCACCGGCAAGGCCGACTGGGCATGGCTTCAGCATGCCGCCGCTTCGCTGAGTAACCACGGCCGCGCCGCCATCGTCCTCGACACGGGAGCCGTCACGCGGGGCAGCGGCAGCAAGAGCGAGGACAGGGAAAAGAAAATCCGCCAGTGGTTTGTCGAGCGCGACTGGATTGAGGGCGTCATCCTCCTGCCCGACAACCTTTTTTACAACACCACCGCCGCCGGAATCATCATCTTCTTCAACAAGGCGAAATCACTGGCGCGGCAGGGAAGGATTGTCCTGGTCAACGCCGGCCGCGAATTCAAGAAAGGCAAGCCCAAAAACTATATCCCCGATGAAAACATCCGCAAGATCGCCAATGCCTTCATCAAAGGGGAGGACGTCGAGAAGTTCGTCAAGGTCATCACGACGGCGGAGACAGCGGAAAACGATTTCAACCTGTCGCCATCGAGGTATGTGGACTTTAATGAACAGGAGACCTACCGCCCGATCCAGGACATTCTCGAAGAGCTTGACACTATGAAACAGGTGACCACGTCTGTTGATGCGGATCTACAAGAAATATTTATAGGATTGAATTCTCAATTAGAAATAATGAAGCAAGAAATACCAAATAATTGGGTTGAAACGCTCTTTCGAGACGTTGGCACGTTTTACGGCGGAGGCACACCATCCACAATGAATCCTGCATTCTGGAATGGACCAATTCAATGGACAACAAGTAAACGTTTAGGGGAGTCTCTTTATCTTGAGAGCGGTGAGCGCACCATATCGGATAATGCTCTTAAAGAAAGTTCAACAACGCTCATACCAAAAGGAAACCTTCTGGTGGGAACAAGGGTGGGAACTGGTAAAATTGTTGTTAATAGAATTGATATCGCAATAAGTCAGGATCTAACAGGTGTGATAGTTGACAAGAGCAAGTATCTTCCAGAATTCATTGCATATCAAATGCGTGCACAACGAATTCAAGAATTTTTTCATAAACAGAAGCGGGGAGTAACAATACAAGGGATTTCAAGAGATGATTTAAAAGATTTTGTACTTTATATTCCGCCACTCCACGAACAGAAGAAAATTGCCGCCATTCTATCCAAAATTCAACGAGCAATCGAGATACATGCATCCATCATCGAGCGTACACGGGAACTGAACAAAACCATGCTGAACAAGCTGATGACGGGCGAGATTAGAGTGAAGGATCTGGATATCGATGTATCCGAGGTGAGCACATGAATGAAGAATCCAGGGGAGAAATAGTTATCTATCGTACCAAAGATGGCAAGGCTGCCCTGGATGTCAGCCTCCGCGGAGAAACGCTTTGGTCGAATCAAACTCAGATGTCCGATCTGTTTGACAGAGACCGGTCCGTCATCACAAAGCACTTGAGCAATATTTTTAAGAGCGGGGAATTGGATAAGAAAAGCAATGTGCAAAAAATGCACATTGCCGGTTCCGACAAACCGGTCGCCTATTATAAAATGACTTTTGACGCAATAATTTTAAACACAATAATTTATATCTCTTTGAATG
>JAHJXP010000061.1 GCA_018827585.1 Pseudomonadota bacterium
CCACCGCTTCGAAGAGATCGATCCGGCCGCCCGCGTCCTCGATTGCCTGCAGGTCCCGGCGTTTCTCTGCCGGCAGACCGACTTCGTCGTGGAGGTGGCCCGCCGGGCGAAGGCAGTAAATATAAAGAAGGGACAGTTCCTTGCCCCCTGGGATGCCGTCCACATCGCCAGGAAGATCGCGGCGGCGGGCAACGAACAACTGATGCTCACCGAACGGGGGGTGAGTTTCGGCTACAACAACCTGGTGGTCGATTTTCGCTCCCTGCCGATCATGAGGGAGACAGGGTATCCGGTGATCTTCGACGCCACCCACAGCGTCCAGCTGCCGGGGGGGGCCGGGAAGGCCTCGGGGGGGGACCGGCGCATGGTTCCCTGTCTGGCCCGGGCGGCGGTGGCGGCCGGGATCGACGGTCTTTTTCTTGAAGTCCATCCGGATCCTGACCGGGCTCTTTGCGACGGGCCCAATTCGCTGGCCCTTGACGGCCTGCGGGGGCTGCTCGTCGCGCTCAAGAGGATCGAAGCGGCGGTGCGTGACACGCAGGAGTAGACGGCAGGGGCGACGGAAAGAGGGGGCAGAACGATGGGAGAAGTGACGGATGAGCGGCTTTTGAACAAGATCCGCCGGGTGAAGCTACTGATCCTGGACGTGGACGGGGTTCTGACCGACGGCAGGATCATCATCGACGATGCGGGGGCGGAGAGCAAGAATTTCGACGTGAGAGACGGCCATGGCCTGAAAATCCTGATGAGATACGGTATCGAAGTGGCGCTGCTGACGGGAAGACGGTCGCAGGTGGTCGAACACCGCGCCGCCGAACTGGGGATCGCCGAGGTCCATCAGGGGACCTGGAACAAGGCCGAGGTCTTTGCGGAGATCCTGCAACGGCGGAATCTTGCGCCGGAAGAGACGGCCTATGCCGGGGACGACGTCGTCGATATCCCGGTCCTCAGACAGGTCGGGTTTGCCGTTGCCGTGGCCGATGCGACCCCGGAAGTCCGCCATGTTGCCGATTATGTAACAGGCTGCAGAGGCGGACGGGGGGCCGTCCGGGAACTGTGCGAGGTGATCCTCAGGGCGCAGGGGTTTTGGGCGGATGTGGCCGCGAGATATCAGTTTACGTAAGTATCCGTCATCAGAGGCAAAGACGTTTCGTCTTTACAAAGCCGGGTGCGGATGGTATAAAATTGGCGACCGGCGCGGGGACGCAGGGAGGCCGGTTCAACAGGGGGGTTTTTCGGGCAGTGATGATAAAGACAAGAAGAAAAGCGGCGGTCATCGTCGCAATCCTGACGGCTGTCCTGGCCCTGGCGGTGATCATCGCGGGCGGAGCGCTCCGAAAAATACCGGAGAAGGCCCTGCTGAAGGTCCTGTCGGAGAGGGTCGATCTGGAGGTAAAAAACGTCCACTATACGGAGGTCGGGGATTCCGGCATGAAGTGGGAGATCATGGCGGACTCGGCGAGATATCAGAAGAAGGAAAATCTGGCCGTCTTTGACAAGGTGACAGTAAGGCTGGTGATGAAGGACGGGAGAGTATTCCTGATGACCGGCGACCGCGGCCGGCTCAACACGGCCTCGCGGGACATAGAGATCGAAGGGGATGTCCGGATCGTCTCGGAAAACGGAGACCGCTTCACGACGGAGCGCATCCGGTACATAAACAACGGAAAGCTGATCGAGACGGACCAGCCCGTCGTTATGGAAAACCGCGGCGCCAGGATCAGCGGGGTGGGCATGGTCTTTTCCCTTGAAGGGAAGAAGGTCTCCCTCCTGTCGCAGGTTCGGGCGAGTTCCGGGGGGAAATGAAAGAGGAAACGCGATGTCGCGGAAAGGCCTCAGGATTGTAATCTGTCTAAGTGTTCTGATCGCGGCCCTGTATCAGCCGGGCGACGCCCGGGGCGAGACGAAGCAGAAGCCCCGGACCGAGCGGGACCAGCCGATCCAGATCGTCTCCGACCGTCTGGATGCCTACCATGAAAAGCGGATGGTTGTTTTTTCCGGCAATGCGGTGGCCACGCAGGGCGCGCGGACGATCCGGTCCGATAAACTGATTCTCTACTACAGGGAAGAGCGGAAAACGGTCGGCCGGCCTACTAATGGGGTCGAGGGAACGGGAAATCTGGAAAAGGTGGAGGCCAAGGGCCGCGTCACGATCACCGAAGGCGACCGGATCGTGACCGGGGAGGAGGCCCTCTTCGAACAGGACGCCCAGAAGATCACCATGACGGGCGGCGCCGTAATGCGGGAGGGCGCCAATATCGTCCGGGGGGACCGGATCATCGTATTTCTCAACGAAAACCGAGGGGTGGTGGAGAGTGCGGAGAGCGGCCGCGTGACAGCTACGATCTATCCGGGAAAGGAGCAGGAGAAACGGTAAATGTTGACGATTAAGGGTCTTTGTGCGTGATCTCTGCATGGGAAAACTGACCGCAACGGGACTGACCAAGATCTATGGCGGCAAGAGGGTGGTCGACCGGATAAACCTGGAGATCAATCCGGGCGAGGTTGTGGGCCTTCTGGGACCAAACGGCGCGGGCAAGACGACGACCTTCTACATGATTGTCGGTCTGATCAAGCCGGACGGAGGGACGATCTCTCTCGACGGCGAGGACTTAAGCCGCTGCCCGATGTACATCCGGGCACGCAAGGGACTCAATTACCTGCCGCAAGAGCCGTCCGTTTTCCGGAAGCTGACGGTGCGGGAAAATATCATGGCCATCCTCGAGACGCTTCCCATTGAAAGAGAGGAAAGGGAGGAGCGCCTGCAGGCTCTTCTGGGAGAGCTGGGACTGACAGGGCTTGCGGAAAAAAGCGCTTATTCGCTGTCCGGCGGCGAAAGGAGACGGGTGGAAATCACCCGGGCGCTGGTGACGTCCCCGAAATATATCCTCCTTGACGAACCGTTTGCGGGAATCGATCCCCTGGCGGTGGCGGACATCGGGAAGATCATCGCCCAGCTCAAGGCGAAGGGGATCGGGGTGATCCTTTCCGATCACAATGTCCGCGAAACCCTCTCCGTGTGCGACCGGGCCTACATCGTCAACGAAGGGACGGTCCTTGTGGAAGGAACGCCGGAGGTGATCACTGGCTCTGAAATCGCAAGGAAAATATATTTTGGAAATGATTTCAAATTCTGAACGGGCAGGTAAGGCAGCAAAGTTGGAACATGGCATTTGAACTAAAGCAGAATCTTAAACTCACCCAGCAGTTGGTGATGACGCCCCAACTCCAGCAGGCCATCAAGCTCCTGCAGCTTTCCCGGCTGGACCTGGTGGATACGATCAATCAGGAGATGGAGGAGAACCCTCTTCTGGAGGAAATCACCTCGGACGAGGATCCCGAAGCGGAAAAGAAGATCGAACCCGAACAGACTGAGGAAGGCGAACGGGAAGAGATCAAAACCCCGGAGCGGACCGAAGAACTGACGGGAGCGGGAGACGGCCGGGAAGAGTTCGACTGGGACAGTTATCTGGAAGACTACGGTCCGATGGGGGTTACCTACGACCGCAAGGAAGGCCCCGCTCCCTCCTGGGAAAACCTCCTGGTGGTGAAATCCTCGCTTACGGACATTCTGATGTGGCAGCTCCGGCTTTCCCCCTTTACGGAAGATCAGCAGCGCGTCGGCGAGCAGATCATCGGCAACCTCGACCAGAACGGCTATCTTGCAGCCACCACGGAGGAGATCTCCTTACAGGAAAAAGTGGCCCCGGCCTTTGTGGAGGAGGTACTGACAAAGATCCAGGAGTTCGATCCTGCCGGCATCGCTGCCCGCGATCTAAAGGAATGCCTGCTTATTCAGGCGAGGATGGCGGGGGAAGCTCGTTTACTCGTGGAGAGGATCATCTGCGACCATCTGAAGGACCTGGAAATAAAGAACTATGGTTACATTGCCCGGAAAATGAAGGCGCCGCTGGCCGATGTCCTGGCGGCGGTCGCCATCATCATCAATATGGATCCCAAGCCGGGGAGCGTCTATAACGAGGAGCGCATCCAGACAATCGTTCCCGACGTCTTTGTCGTCAAAAGCGGCGACGACTATAAAATCGCCCTCAATGACGACGGCCTGCCGCGACTCAGGATCAGCAACTTTTACCGGGAGATCATGAGCGGGCGGAGCGGGGGGGCGAAGGCGCAAAACGGGAAAAATTACATAAAGGAACGGGTCCAGTCGGCAACCTGGCTGATCAAGAGCATTCAGCAGCGGCAGAAGACGATCTACCGGGTAGCCGAGAGCATCGTGAGGTTTCAGAAGGAATTCTTCGACGGTGGGATCGGTTTTCTCAAACCGCTGATCCTGCGGGATGTCGCTGATGACGTGGAGATGCACGAATCCACGATCAGTCGGGTGGTGACGAACAAGTACATGCATACCCCGCGGGGCATCTATGAAATGAAGTACTTTTTCGGCAGCAGCATCCGCAGGAACGGCGGCGATGACGTCGCCTCCAAGAGCGTGCAGGAGGATATCCGGAAGATCATCGGCGATGAAGATCCCCGCAAGCCTTTGAGCGATCAGGAAATAGTCAAGCGCCTCGCGGAGTCCAGGATAACCATTGCGAGGCGGACAGTTGCAAAATACAGAGAGATGATGAAAATCCTGCCCTCCTCAAGGCGGAAGAAATACTATTAGAAAAAGGTCAGAGGCGATGGTTGAAACCCATAACCCATGACCTGCCGGCTGCCGCCGGCGGGGGCGCAACCAAGGACGGGAGGAAACGACCATGAAGATTTCTGTAACCCTCAGGAACGCGGAAGGGGAAAACTGGCAGAAGGAATATGTGGAGGAACGGCTGAAAAAACTGATGAAATACATCGGCAATCCGGTGGATGCCCGCGTCATCCTTTCGGTCGAGAAATTCCGGAATACGGCGGAAATCAACCTGCTGGCGAACGGTTTGAACATCAACAGCAGTGAAGAAGAGAAGGACATGCATACGGCCATCGACAACGCCATCGAAAAGATCGAGCGTCAGCTCAAGAAACGGAAGGAAAAAATCCGCGGCAGCAAGACAAATTCCCGAATGGAGGAGATCGGCGGGGGAGAAACCCCGGGCGAGGAGGAGGATGAATCGCCGGAGGCCAAGGTGGTCGAGACCCGCAAGATCGTCCTGATACCGATGTCGATCGAGGACGCGGTCCTGGAAATGGAGACATCGAAGAACCGGTTTGTGATTTACCGCGATTCCTCGACGGAAAATGTCAGCGTCATCTACCGCCGGGAGGATGGGAAGTACGCGCTGATGGAGGTCAGCAGCTGACGGGCAAGGACACGGTCATGAAGATTACGGAGATACTCAAGAAGGAATTCATTCTTGAGGAACTGAAAGCGACAAGCAAGCGGGAAGTGCTGGTGGAACTGGCCGGGGCATTTGCGAAGGGAAAGCTCGAATTCGATTCCGACGCCATGCTCCATGTGCTCTTAGAGAGGGAAAAGCTCGGGAGCACCGGCATCGGCGACGGCATCGCCATTCCCCACGGCAAGCTGGCGGGACTCGAGGAGATGGTGGTGGCCTTCGGCAGAAGCAGGGAAGGGGTCGACTTCGAGGCGATGGACGGCAAGCCGGTGCACCTCTTCTTTCTGCTCATGGCGCCGGAGAATTCGGTGGGTCAGCATCTGAAGGCCTTGGCGAAGATTTCCCGGATGATCAAGGACGAAGCCTTCCGGAAAAAGCTCCTGGCGGCGAAGGAGTGCGATGAGCTCTTCCAGGCGGTGGCGGAAAAGGATGACGAATATTGACGGCTTGGTATGATGATGCCCGTAACGGTCGGAGAATTGCTTGCATTTAGGGAGAGACTGGGAATTACGCAGGTTGCAGGACCGCTCGGCTGTCTCAAGCCCGTCGGTAATGTTTTTATGGGTTTTCCGGATGGGGATGGTCTGCGGCCCCCTGTCTCCTGGAGCGTCCTGATCCTTTCCCCCGCCTTTCCAGGGGGAGGGGTTTCCGCCTGGTGCGACCGCCTGCTTGTCCCTGCGCTCTTGCGGGACATAGCGTGCGCGGCCGTTGCCGAAGCACAGCAGATCCCCGAATATTTAAGGGATTTTTCGGAAAGAGCG
>JAHJXP010000062.1 GCA_018827585.1 Pseudomonadota bacterium
CTGCCGGAAGAGGTCCAGAGCCACCCGGAGGTGATAAAGGCGTATCTGGGGGAGGAGCACTGATGCTGAAGGTGAACAATATAGAAACCTGGTATGACCTGATCCGCGCCCTGCACGGCATCTCCTTTGAGGTCAAGCAGGGAGATATCGTGGCTCTTCTTGGTTCCAACGGAGCAGGGAAATCGACGACACTCAAGACCATCATGCGCCTTCTTTACGACCTCAAGGAGGAGCAGCCGGAAAAGGGGACCATCGAATTCATGGGGGAGAGGATCGACCGGAAGAGCACCGACGAGATCGTGCGGATGGGGATCAGCTACGTCCCCGAGGGCCGGGAGGTGTTTCCGGAACTGTCCGTCCTGGAAAACATCATGATGGGCGCCTACACGAGGAGGGACAGGAAGGGCATCAGGGAAGACATCGACAACCTGTTTGCCCACTTTCCCATCCTCGAGGCGAGGAAGGATCAGGAAGCCGGGCACCTCAGCGGCGGGGAGCAGCAGATGCTCGCCATCGCCCGGGCGCTGATGAGCCGGCCGAAACTTCTCATGCTGGACGAGCCGTCCCTCGGCCTGTCGCCGGTGCTGACCCAGGAGATATTCAACATCATCCGCACCATCAATGAGAAGCAGGGGGTGACGATCCTGTTAGTGGAGCAGAACGTCAACATGGCCCTGAAATACGCGAACTTCGCCTTTCTTCTGGAGAACGGAAGGATCGTCCGCGCCGACAAGCCCGCGGTCCTCAGGGAGGACGAGGACGTTAAGGAGTTTTATCTCGGGATTGCCAAGGAAAGCTCGGTGAAGGGCTACCAGCGGTACCGGCGAAAGGTCCGGTTCCGTTAACAGGCGGTTTGTACTATTTCTTTGAGGGAGAAAACATGGTCATCGATACACTGCCGAAAGCCCTGATCCATATAGCCGGGTTCCAGCCCGGGCGGGTGTCGATGCGGCAAAAGGAGCTCGGCATCTGGCACGACATAAGCTGGGCGGAATACCTCGACAAGGTGAGGGACACGGCCCTTGGCCTGTATGCGCTCGGGGTCCGCAGGCAGGATCACGTGGCAATCATCGGCGAGAATCAGCCCGAATGGCTCTATTCGGCGCTGGGGGCGATGTCCGCCGGGGCGACATTTGTCGGGGTCTACACGACGAACCCCGTCAAGGAGTGCGAATATGTCGTCGGCCATTCGGGCGCCGTGGTGTATATCTGCGAAGACGAGGAGCAGTTAGACAAGGCGCTCGTCTTCAGGGAGAGCACGCCGGCGCTCAGGAAGATGATCGTCTGGGACATGGAGGGCCTCAGGGATTTCCGGGACCCGATGGTCATGAGCTTCGCCGACCTGCTTGTTCTCGGCCGCAGTACCGGGGAAGATGACCCCGGACTATTCGACCATCTCGTCGCCGAGGGCCGCGGGGAGGATATCGCCGGGATCATTTACACCTCCGGCACTACGGGCCCCCCCAAGGGGGCGATGCTCGCCCACGAGGGATATCTCTGGGTCGGAAAGCAGGCCAACGCCGTGAGTCAGGGAACGCGGGACGATGAGACCATTTCCTTTCTGCCGTTGAATCACGTCTATGAGCAGATCTACGACCTGATGATCCATCTGACGATCGGGCACATCATCAATTTCACGGAAAACACGGATACGGTGATGATGGACATGCGGGATGTATCTCCCACCCTCTTCCACGCCGTGCCGCGCATCTGGGAGAAGTATTATTCCGGCATAGTCCTGAAGATGGCCGATGCGACCTGGTTCAAGCGGACCGCCTATACTATCGCTTTGGGGATCGGCAGCCGCTACAACGAAGAGAAGCTCGCCGGGAGATTGCCGACGCTGGCGCTTCGCCTCGCATATCATCTCGCCTATTTTGCCGTCTTCTGGAAGCTCAAGGAACGGCTGGGATTCGACCGGGTCAAGCTCGGCTTTTCCGGCGCCGCTCCCATCTCTCACAATATCCTGAAGTATTTTCAGAGCATCGGGATTCCCATCCGGGAAGGGTACGGGATGACGGAGACCACGGGGATCACCCACATGTCCGACGAGTACAACTTCAAGTTGGGGACCGTGGGCAAGGCCCTTCCCGAGACGGAGGTCCGGATCGCCGAGGACGGCGAGATCCTGGTCCGCCACAAGGGGATCTTCAAGGGGTACTACCGGGACGAGGAGACGACGAGAGAGGCGCTCCGGGACGGCTGGATGCACACGGGGGACGTCGGGGAAATCGACGAGGAGGGATTCCTCAAGATCACCGACCGGAAAAAGGACCTGATCATCACCGCCGGCGGGAAGAATATCGCCCCCCAGTATATCGAGAACCTGCTGAAATTTTCCCCTTACATCAACGACGCGGTCGTCATCGGCGACAAGAGGAAATTCATCAGCGCGATCATCGTCATCGACGAGGAGAACGTGGTCAAGTACGCCCAGGATAAAAAGGTGCAGTTCACGACCTTTGCCAGCCTGACCAGGACGGAGGCGGTGATCCAACTGATCCAGGAGGAGGTAAGCAAGGTAAACGCCCAGCTCGCCCGGGTGGAAAATATCAGGAAGTTCCGGATTTTGGACAAGAAGCTCTATACCGAAGACGGAGAAGTCACTCCGACGATGAAGGTGAAGCGGAAATTCATCAACGAACACTACCGGGATTTGATCGAATCGATGTACCGGGAGCAGTGACCCCTCTGCCCCGCGGGAAGGGGATGCGGTTTTTTCGCCCCCGCGAATCCGAACGGGTGACTCTCCTGCCCCCGCGGGAAGGGGATTGCCGCTCTATCATACAGCTTGTCATGCCGGACTTCATCCGGCATCTGCAGTTATCCTAAATATTCCCGCGCCTGCCCCGGACAATGCCCGGGGATTCGCGGGGATTACAATATGGCGCAATACGTTGCTGCGCTATGTATAGCTCGACGAAGGGGAGGAGATGGCGGAAGAGGCGAAACCGCGTCTGACGCGGGCGGAAAGACAGGAAAAGGATAGGGAAGCCAATCTGCGCCACTGGGAGGAGCAGGACGCCCTCCTGTTTAAGCATCGCGAGGAGGCTTACGACATCGGCGGGGCCGCCCAGGCGGAACGGCTTGCCAGGCAGGGGAAAAAAACAATGCGCGAGCTTATCCGGATGCTGATCGATCCGGGGACGCAGTTCTTCGAGCTGGGGCTCGACGCCGGTTACGATATCGGGAAAAAAAGGCTGTACGGGGGCCCCGTCTATGAGGAGGAAAATCGGGGCCACATCCCCGGGGGAGGGGTCGTCACCGGGGTGGGGGTCGTGCAGGGCAAGGACTGCATGATCTTTGCGAACGAGAACCGCTATGCCGCCGGGACCTATTTCCCAATTACGCTGAAGAAGCACATGCGGGCCCAGGCGATCGCCGAGCAGTGCGGGCTCCCCTGCATCTACATCGCCGACTCCGGCGGGGTCAACCTGCCGCTGCAGGTCGGCTGCTTCGCCGACGACGGCCACTTCGGGACGATGTTCTACAACATGTGCCGGATGTCCGCCAAAGGGATCAAACAGTACACCCTCTCCACCGGCGGAAACACCGCCGGCGGCGCCTACATTGTTTATCTCGCCTCCGAATCGATCATGATTGAGAAACTTGCCTATGCCTTTCTGGCGGGTCCGCCGATGGTGAAATCGGCGATCGGCGAGACGGTTTCGATGGAGGATTTAGGCGGCGCCTACGTCCACACGCAGCACTCCGGCGGCTGCGATCACCTGGTGAGGACCCAGGAGGAGGGGGTCGCCAAACTCAGGGCGATGATGGAGTTCGAGCCGTCCCAGAAGCTGCACATCGAGCGGCGGGAGACGCGCGAACCCAGCTTCGACTACCGGGAGATGGTGCGCTGCACCCCGGTGAACACCTACCACCACATCCAGATCCGCGACACGCTCAAGTGCCTTGCCGACGACAGCTATTTCCATGAATACAAGCCGAAGTACGGACTCGCCCGGGGGGAAACGATCGTCTGCGGAAAGATGTGGCTCAAGGGGATGCCCGTCGGGGTGATCGCCGCCAACGCCGGCGGGATGATTTACATCGAGGCGGCCCGGAAGGCGACCGAATGGATGATCCGCTGCGGCAATTCCCGGCTTCCCGTCCTCTTTCTCCAGGGATCGCCCGGATACATGGTGGGGAAGGCCGAGGAATGGGGCGGGATCGGCAAGTACGGTTCCGACATGGTCCGCGCCTGCACCTGCCTCGATGTTCCCAAGGTGACCTACGTGATCGGCCCCGACCACGGGGCGGCCAACTACGGGATGTGCGGCCGGGCCTTCAAGCCCCGTTTCGCCTTCACCAACATGCGCGGCCGGACGACGGTCATGTCCGGCGAGACGGCCGGCTTCATCCTGGAGACGGTCCGGCGGAAGAACATCACCGACAAGGGCGGGACTGTCGACGAGGAGGAGATGGCGCGCTTCCGCCAGGAAATGAGAGAGCGCTACGATGAGGAGGGGCACCCCTTCTATACCGGGTCGCTCCTTTTCCACGACGGGGTCATCGCCTTTTCCGAGGCGCGCGAGAAACTCGCCCGGGCGTTCGAAATCGCGCTGCGCGTCCCGATCCGGGAGTCGGTCTGGGGGGATCTGAAGGTATGAACTCGAATCGCGAGGCCGGGAACCGTTTTTCGATATGCAAAGCGCCGGCCTGACGAAAGAAAGGAGGATTGCATGGCTTCAATTCTCTTGCAGGAGAGGCTGGACGACGGCATCCTGATCCTGACGCTCAACCGCCCCGAGGCGATGAACTGCTTCAACTCCGAGTTGCTGGTGGCGCTCGCCGAAGCGGTTCGCGAGGCCGACTTCGATACGGGGCTTCGCTGCCTGATCATCACCGGCGCCGGCGGGGAGGCCGCGCAAAAGGCCGCCTTTTCGACGGGCGCCGACCTCCGGGAGCGCAGGACCATGACACAGGATCAGGTCCGGCGCTTCATCTTCACGATCAGGAACACCTTCACCGCGGTGGAGCAGGTCCGCATGCCGGCAATCGCCGCGATAAACGGTTTTGCCTTCGGTGGCGGCCTGGAACTGGCTCTTGCCTGCGATATCCGGATCGCCTCGTCCAAGGCGATCATGGGACTCACCGAGACAAGCCTTGCCATCATTCCGGGCGCCGGGGGGACGCAGCGTCTGCCCCGGATCATCGGGGTCGCAAAGGCCAAGGAATTGATCTTCACCGCGCGGAGGATCGATGCGCAGACCGCCCTGGAGATCGGCCTCGTCAACCTGGTCGTGGAACCGGAGCAGCTCATTCCGGCCGCCCTGGAGATGGCCCGGGAGATCGCCAGGAACGGCCCCATCGGCGTCGCCCAGGCGAAATTTGCTATCAATTATGGGATGGAGGCCTCCCTCGGGGTGGCCTTGCCTCTGGAGTCGAAGGCCTATGAGGCGACCATTCCGACAAAGGACCGTATGGAGGCCCTGGCCGCCTTTGCCGAAAAGCGCAAACCCGTCTTCAAGGGGGAGTGACGGGCTTAAAGCCGGTCTTCCGGGGCCAGAAGCGCCTCCTGCCATTTCCGGACGGAATTGATCAGGTAGATCTTCTCCGCCTTTTTAAGCCCCGCCAGGCCGATCTTTTCCTCGTATATCACTCCTTGTTCCAGCAATTCGGAGCGGAAGACGCCCCCGAGAAGCCCGCAGTCCACCGGCGGCGTGACCAGCCTGCCTTCGCTGAGGATGACCAGGTTGGCGATGCAGGATTCCGTAACCTCTCCCGCTTCGTTGTAGAGCAAAACATCATCCGCGTCCGGGAAGGCGGCGCGGGCCGTTTCGTAAAGTTTCCGCCGGGTCGTCTTGTGGAAGAGAAACGGGTCCCGGGAATGGACGGGCTCTTTCGCCAATCTGACCAAGAGGGGGCGGTCGAGGGGCGGCTCAAGCGGAGCGGACTGACAAGCCGCGGCGCCGTCCGGGGCCAGCAGGAGCCGAACGCGGCAAGGCCCTTCTCCGAGCGCCGCCGCCGAATCCGCCAGCGCCTTGCGGATGCGCCGTTCATCGTAGGGATAATCGAAGTAGAGCGCTGACGAGTGCAGGCGCTCCAGATGGCGGGACAGAAGGAAGAACCCCTCATCCCGCGTCCAGCGAAGCGTTTCTAATAGACTGAACGGCCGGTGGGGCGGGGGGGCGAGGATGATCTTGGCCTTGGTCATACATTCTTCGTATTCCCCCGCGGCGGTGGAGTCCCAGACAATCCCGCCCCCCACGCCGTATTCGGCCCGGGAGGCGATTTTATCGATCAGGACGGTGCGGATGGCCACGTTGAACTGGGCCCGGCGGTCAGGGCCGTAATAGCCGATCGCGCCCGTATAGATGCGGCGCGGGGTTGTTTCCAGAGCGGCGATGATCCCCATGGTCTTGGGTTTCGGGGCGCCAGTGATGGAAGCGCACGGAAAAAGGGCCTTGAGGATCTCCGGGAGAGGAGAGACCGTGCGGGATTCGACGGTGGAGGTCATCTGCCAGAGAGTCGGGTATTTCTCTATATCGTAGAGGCGGGGGACGCGCACGCTGCCGTAGCGGGCGATTCGCCCCATATCGTTGCGGACCATGTCAACGATCATGACGTTTTCCGCCCGGTTCTTCTCAGAGCGGTGCAGCCAAAGGGCGTTTTCACGATCCTCGGCCAGGGTCCTTCCCCGGGGGGCCGTGCCTTTCATCGGTTTTGAGATGAGCCGCCCATTCTCCAGACGGAAGAAAAGCTCGGGTGAGGCGGAACAGACGGCAAAGAGGCCGGTGTCGAGAAAGGCGGCGTAGGGGGCTCCTCCACCGATCCCGAGAAACAGATCCCAAGGATCCCCCCGGAAATTGCACCACTGGCGCAGGGTGTAATTGACCTGATACGTGTCGCCGGCGGCAATGCGCTCCCTGATGCGGGCGATGGCGGCCTCATACTCCGCGCGGCTTACCGAAGGCCGCCAGGCGTCCGTGATGGATGCTTCATCGGCGGCGGGGGGAAGAGACGCCAGGACGGACGGGGAGTCGAAAAGGCCGAAACAGGCGAGCGGGAAAGCAGTCGGCGCATGGGTGCGCAGGGCGTCATCGAAGGCCGGCGCGGCTTCATAGCCGATCCATCCGGCGGCATAAAGACCCCGATGTTGGACAAGCCGCTGAATTTCCTCCAGGAGCGGCATGACGTCCGGCAGGCTGCGCGCCTGCAGGAAGGCGCGGGGATGGAGGAACTGCAGCCAGCGGCGGTTTTGCGCATCGCGAATGACAACCCGATTCATGCGGCGATAAAACCCTAATCTTTCAGAGGCCACTCGCCGCGCTCATTGAGGACGTCGCGGTAGACGGCCAGGGCCTCGTTGACGGCAGGCATGCCGGCATAGGTGGCGACCTGAAAGAAGAGCTCGGTGAGTTTTTTGGGATCGCAGCCGACATTGAGGGCCGCGTTCACATGAAGCCTGAGTTCATCGTGGGCGCGGATCGCCGCGAGCGCCGCGCAGGCGACCATCTGTCTCTCCGGCGGCGTCAGGACCGTGCGAGAATAGAGGTTCCCGGTTATGAAACGGGAGAAGTCGTTCGCCAGCCCCCGGTCGAACGCCTTCCACATCCGGTAGGGAGGGTCCATTCTGATGCCGCTCCCGAAGAGTTTTTTCGCCGTCTCCTGCGTCTTTAAATCGATCTCGTCGTTCATTCCCGCTGTCTCCTTTTGATAAAGAAATTGGGGCGGAACTTTATATAATGATAAAATATCCTTGACAAGACAAAAAAAAGGAGTATCTTCCCGATCGTAGCCGGCGACAGGTTCATGACCCGGCGCATGGTTTTGAAATCTGCGAAAGGAGGTGACGTGTCGATGAAAAAGGGTTTTGCAATTATTCTCTCACTGCTTTTCTTTGTGACGTTGTCGTCCGCGGTAATCGGCTGCAAGAAGGCAGAAGAGCCGAAGCCAGCTGAGAAGGCGGCCCCGGCTGCGCCTGCAGCTCCGGCGCCCGCGCCCGAAGCGGCTCCGGCTGCCCCGGCTGCGCCTGCAGCTCCGGCAAAGTAGTAGAAACAACTCAACAGGTAAAGAAAAACGGTCGGGCAGTCATTGTCCGGCCGTTTTTTTATTGGCGGAGACTGATGTTCGGTGAGCAAATTCTTTTTGACGCTCGCGGCCGGCTGTTGTATAAGTATCCCGACTGAGTTGGAGCGGCGGTCCCTGCCGTTTGACTCCCCGGTCTTGCGGAAAAACCCAGTTCCTGTCTGGCCGAAGCAAAGTAAAGGTGTTTTCCAGCAAAACATACAAGTCCGAAAGGAGGTTGCAAAATGAATAAGAGCGGTGATTTTGTTGCGGGTGTGATCGTCGGCGGTCTAATCGGCGCCGTGATCGGTATCCTGTACGCGCCCAAAAGCGGGAAAGAAACCCGGGAGGAACTCGGCAAGAAGGCCGATGAACTCCTGGAAAAGGCCAAGGAAGAATACGAGTCCGCCTTGGAAAATAGCCGGAAGGCCTATGAGGCGGCCTTAAAGCGCCTGAAGGCGCTGGAAGAGAAGGCGCTTGAAAAGGTGGAAGATGCGGGCGAGAAGGTCGATGAAATGGCCGGTCGGGGAAAGGAAGCGCTGCAGGAGGGCAAGAGCCGCCTGAAGAAGGCGGTTGATGCGGGCGTCGAGGCGTTCAAAGAGGAACAGGGCAAGCCGGTCTGAACGTGGAAAACGATGAGGAGGATCCATGATGGGGATAACGGATTACATCCTGATCATATTGAGTGTCGCCTTCTTGCTGTTTGCCGGATTTTCCATCCCGTTTCTTCTTCAGATCTGGCGGACGGCCAAGGGCATGGCCGAAACCCTTGACCTCCTCAACCGGGGTCTGCCGGCGATCATGAAGAATATGGAGGAGATCACGACCAATATCAACCGGGCGACGACCGCAGTCAACCGTGAGATAGAGGTTCTCTCGCATAGCGTCAGGAAGGTGCAGGGGACGGTGAATCTCCTGATAGGGTTGGAGGAGATCGTCCGGAGGAGCGTCCGGCTGCCCTTTACCGGAACCATCAGGACCGCCCTGGCAGTGGCCAGGGGCGTTCGGACCTTCCTGGATCACCTGCTGCGCGAACGTCCGGAGGGAAGGGCCTGATCTTCACCGCGGTATCGCTGTCCCGAAGCGGAGGCGCCCTCAACTCTTCGCGGGGGCGGCGAAATGCCGGAACGGATGCAACTTCGCAAGGATGACGACCTCGTAAAAAGTTTTTAAAGTTTCGAAAATGGGACGGCTTCGTAAGAAGTTCGCAGGCAAGGCGCGCGAACCCTGAGGAATGAGGCGTACTTTGGCGTACGCCGCAATGACGAAGGATGAAGCGCAACGCAGCATCCGGACTTTTTACGAAGCCGTCAAGGATGACGACCTTAAGTTGAGAGACAAACAGTGGAGAGGCGGGGCAATGGCCGGGAGATCATTTGCCAATAGAGGGGGACGCGTCCGGGTTAATGCGGTCCGGGGGAAGGCGAAAGCGCCGCGGCCGGTCGAGGAGATCGTCCGAGAGATGAAAACGGCGCAGCGGTCAGCCGCGGAGGATTACCGGGAGCGATCGATAGCCATCCACGGCCTGATCTGCGCCCGCTGCAGCCGGGAATTCGACGCGGCGCACCGGCACCTGCTGACGGTGCATCATAAGGACGGCAATCATCAGAACAATCCCGCCGACGGCAGCAACTGGGAGAACCTCTGTGTTTACTGCCATGAGGATATTCACAGCCGCGGCCTCCTGGGGGAGTATTTTGAGGGAACCTCCGCTTCCCGCGAGGAAACCGTCGTCTATCGAGACAATAGCGAAGCGGGCGCCACGGGGCTGATGTCCCTTGGCGAGCAGATGAAGCGCGCCTTGGAAAGGAGGAAACAACAGCGGTGATCGGGGTGACGGAAAAACTATTCGCGACAGGGGAGGAACGGAATGGGAAATCTGCTGTGGGAACCTTCGGAAGAGCGCGTCAGGAACAGCAACATGTATCGCTTCATGTCCTTCGTCAACGAGAGAAACCAGGAGAAATTCACAAATTATAATGAGCTCTATGAATGGTCGATAAACAACATCCCCGTCTTCTGGGCCGACGTCTGGGATTTCGTCCGGATAGAGGCGTCGCGGGGCTATGATCGGGTGCTCGATGACAAACGGAAAATGCCCAGGGCAAAGTGGTTTTCCGGCGCCCGGCTCAATTTTGCGGAAAATCTTCTGCGCTTCCGCGATGACTCCACAGCCCTCCTCTTCAAGGGCGAAGATCGTCCGGTCCGGAAGATGACCTATGCCGAACTGTATGATGAAGTGGCCAGACTGGCGAAGAGTCTGCGGAATATCGGAGTCGGACCCGGAGACCGAATCGCCGGTTTCATGCCCAATATGCCCGAGACCGTCGTCGCCATGCTTGCCGCGACCAGCCTGGGGGCGGTATGGTCCTCCTGTTCGCCCGATTTCGGGATCAAGGGCGTCCTCGATAGGTTTGGACAGATCAAGCCGAAATGCCTTTTCGTCGCCGACGGCTATTTCTTTAAAGGCAAGAGACTCGACTCCCTCTCCCGGGTGGCGGAGATCATCAGTGAGCTCCCCTCCATCGAGACGGTCGTCGTCGTTCCCTATACGGAACAGGCGCCGGACATCGGCGGCCTGCGAGGCGCCGTTCACTACCATGCATTCAAGGCGGCGGAAAGCAGGCTTGAGATCCGCTTCGAGCAACTCCCCTTCGACCACCCGCTTTACATCATGTTCACCTCCGGAACCACCGGTCTTCCCAAGTGCATGGTCCAGAGCGCCGGCGGGATTCTCATCCATCACCTCAAAGAGCTGATCCTCCATACCAATCTTACGCGGGAGGACACCATCTTCTATTTCACCACCTGCGGGTGGATGATGTGGAACTGGCTGGTCAGCTCGCTTGCCGTGGGGGCGAAGGTCCTGCTTTACGACGGGAACCCGTTTCATCCGGACCCGGGCAGCCTGTGGCGGGTCGCCCAGGATGAGAAGATCACGGTTTTCGGGACCAGCGCCGGTTACATCGCCGCCCTGATGAACGAAGGGGTCAAGCCCGGGAAGGAGTATGACCTCTCGGCCCTCAAGGCCGTCCTCTCGACCGGCTCGCCCCTTTCCGAGGAGGGATTCGAGTTCATCTACCGGGAGGTGAAAAAGGATGTTCAGCTCTCCTCCATCTCCGGCGGCTCCGACATCAACGGCTGCTTCGCCTTGGGAAATCCCATGGGCCCGGTCTATTCCGGGGAACTACAGTGCCGCGGCCTGGGCATGAAGGTCGAGGCCTTCGATGAGAACGGAAAATCCGTGATCAACCAGCAGGGGGAGCTCGTCTGCACGGCGCCATCCCCCTCCATGCCCATCTATTTCTGGGACGACCCGGGGTACAGGAAGTACAAGTCCGCCTATTTCGACGTCTATCCGAATATCTGGCGCCACGGCGATTACATCCTGATCAACGAGCGGGGAGGGGTGGTAATCTACGGGCGTTCCGACGCCACGCTGAACCCCGGCGGGGTCCGTATTGGGACGGCGGAGATCTACCGGCAGGTGGAAGCGATCGACGGGATTGCCGACAGCATAGTGGTGGGACAGAACTGGAAAAACGACGTTCGCGTCGTCCTCTTCGTGAAGATGGCGCCGGGCCGGGAATTGACCGATGAGCTCCGGGACCGGATCCGGAAGACGATTCGGGTCAACGCCTCGCCGCGCCACGTGCCGGCCAAGATCATCGCCGTTCCGGACATCCCCTATACGCTGAACATGAAGAAGGTTGAACTTTCGGTCAAGAAGGTCATCGAGGGGCTGGCCGTTCAGAACAGGGACGCCCTCAAGAACCCGGAGGCCCTCGACCACTTCGCAAATCTCAAGGAACTGCAGGAGGATTGAAGGCGAGAGCGCCAGGCCAACAGGCTGAAGGCGGACAGACGGTTGCGGCACTCCAGCCTTCGGCCTGAACGCCGATTGCTTTACTATTTGAGGACGAGCTGGAAATTATCGCGCCCCGTCACCATCTTATCCCCCACGGATGTCCCGCAGTGGACGCAGCTGTAATCGTATTTGTCTCCGTTTGCGAGGACCAGAAGGAGCCTCTTTCGCACCGGCACGGAGCAACGGCAGCGGGGACAGAATAGCTCCGTCGCGTCGAAATCGCGGTATTGTTCACGTCTCATAGCCCGTCCTTTTCCGGAATGCTTTTCAAATCATCCAGCCAGACCGTGGCCTCGCTGTCGCTCGGCGCCCGGTAGTCGCTCCGCGGCGACAGGGACCCTCCGGAACCGACCTTGGGGCCGTTGGGGGCGCAGGAGCGCTTGAACTGGCTGGTCTTGAAAAAACGGTAAAGGTAAACTTCGAGCCAGTGACGGATCTCACCGAGCGAATACTCGTTGCGTTTTGCTTCGGGAACGTCCGGCCAGTGGCCCTGCGTCCGGTCCCTCCAGGCGCAATAGGCCATGAAGGCGATCTTGCTCGGGAGATATCCGAACCGCGTCGTGTAGAAATTGTGGAAATCCTGAAGTTCATAAGGACCGACGATCGATTCGGTCATCTGGAACGGCGACTCGGCGGTCTGCCCGGGGATCAATTCGGGGCTGATCTGAGTTTCCAGGATATCGAGAAGAATCTCTGATATTTCGGATGAAAATTGCACCGATCCGGCTACCCAGCGGATCAGGTGCCGGATCAGGGTCTTTGGGACGCTGGTGTTGACGTTGTAGTGGGACATGTGGTCGCCGACGCCATAGGTGCACCAGCCGAGGGCGAGCTCGCTCAGGTCGCCCGTGCCGATCACCAGGGCGTTTCTGAGGTTCGCGATCCTGAACAGATGAGAGGTCCTCTCCCCGGCCTGGATGTTCTCGAACGTGGTGTCATAGATCGTTTTCCCCTCCGAGTAGGGATGGCCGATGTCCTTGAGCATCTGCATGCAGCTCGGCCGGATATCGATCTCGTTTGCTTCGACGCCCAGCGCCTTCATGAGCCTGAGGGCGTTGGCGTGCGTCTTTTCGGAGGTGGCGAAGCCGGGCATCGTATAGGCCAGCACACGGGAGCGGGGGAGTTTGAGGAGATCCATCGTCCGCGCGGCGACGAGCAGGGCGTGCGTGGAGTCCAGCCCGCCGGAGACGCCGATCACGACCTTGTCGATTCCCGCTGATCTCAGACGCTGGGCGAGACCGTGGACCTGGATGTTGTAGGCCTCGTAGCAGCGCTGTTCCCGTTTGGCCGGGTCGGACGGAATGTAGGGGAAACGCGGGTACTCGCGATCCAGCAGGAGGCGGCCCTCCATCGGATCGATCTCCAGAGTGATCCGGCGGAATTTCAGAAGGGCTTCCCGGTGCGCCCGCGCGTTCCGGCCGAAGGTGGTCTGGCGCATCCTGTCCTGGGCAAGACGGTCGAGGTCAAGATCGGCATGGATGATCTGGGAACGGTCCGCGAACCGCTCCGATTCGGCGAGGAGGTTGCCGTTTTCGTAGATCATGGCATGGCCATCCCAGGCCAGATCCGTCGTCGATTCGCCGGGGCCGGCAGCGGCATAGAGATAGGCGGCGAGGCAGCGGGCGGACTGGTTTGCGGTCAGGCTCTGACGGTATTCTGATTTACCGATGGTGACGTTGGAGGCGGAGAGGTTTCCGATGACGGTGGCCCCCGCCATGGCGGCGTAGCAGGACGGGGGGATGGGGACCCATACGTCCTCGCACATCTCCACGAAAAAACGGAAATGGCGCAAATTTTCGACCTCGAATAACAAATCGGCGCCGAACGGTATCTCCTCCTGCCCGCAGAGACGGATGGTTTGCGAGAGGGCTTCTTCGGCAGGACTGAACTGGCGCCCCTCATAGAACTCGCGATAATTGGGAAGATACGATTTGACCGCAACCCCGAGAATCCGGCCCCGGTACAGAACGATCGCGCAGTTGAACAACCGGGAGTCGACCTGCAGGGGGGCGCCGGCAACGAGGATCATGTTGAGGGGGGCGGTCTCGCGGGCGACCTGTTCGATTGCCGCCAGGACGCCCTTGAGCAGCGCGTCCTGGTGGAAAAGGTCCTCATTGGAATAGGCTGAAAGTCCAAGCTCCGGAAAGAGGGCCAGGATGGCGCGCCGCTCGGCCGCCTCCCGGGCCAGACGGACGGTGGCCTCCGCGTTGAACCGGGTGTCGGCCACCTTCACTTCGGGGATGCAGACCGCCACCCGGATGAAACCGTGGCGGTAAAAGTTTAAAAACTGGTCGCTGGCCGTTGTTTCCATGGTCATTCCTTTTCTACGCAGGCATAGGCGCTGTGATTGTGAATGCTTTCAAAATTTTCCGCCTCCACCCTGTACCAGGTGAAGTTGGCTTCCCGACTGAGGCGTTCCGCCACGTTGCGGACGACATCCTCGACGAACATGGGATTCTCATAACCCTTTTCCGTGACGTACTTTTCATCGACGCGCTTCAGCAGGGAGTAGACCTCGCCGCTGGCTGAATCCTCTATCAGTGTGATGACGTCCTCGATCCAGAAGAATTTCCGGAACCTGACGCCGACGGAGACGATGCTCCGCTGGTTGTGGGCGCCGAAGCGGCTGATCTCCCTGGAACAGGGGCAGACGGTCGTGACCGGGACCGTCACTCCCACGACGAAGTCCATGCCGCCGTTGTCGCTCGTACCGAGAAAGCGGCACTGGTACTCCATCAGACTCTTCGCGCCCGAGCGGGGGGCCGTCTTCTCGATAAAATAGGGAAATTCGATCTCGATGTGCGCCGATTCCGCATGCAGCTTGGTCCTGATCCTCTCCAGGATGCCGTGAAAAGTCCGGATATTGACCTGCTCCCTGATTTCATTGAGGACCTCGACGAAACGGCTCATGTGCGTGCCCTTGAAGTTGTGGAGGAGGTTCACGTACATGTTGATCGTGGCGTTGACCGGTTGCGTTCCGCGGGCGCGGTCCAGGACGACGATGGGGTATTTGAGGCCCTTGACGCCGACCTTCTTGATGTCGATATTCCGTTCGTCTTTGAGGTCCTGGATGTCGATCATAGGCTGTAGGAGGCGCGGGCGTTCTCCGATTCCCAAACGGTCACGCGCGACAGGGGGAGGTTTGCCGGCCCCGCCTTGGCGGCGATCCTGTCGAAGAGAAAACGGGCGATCTGTTCCGAAGAAGGATTAATTTTTTTGAAATATTTGAGTTCGTTGAGATATTTGTGGTCAAGTTCATCGAGGACCTCATCGGTCCAACGCTTGAGGAGCCGAAAGTCGATCAGGAGGCCTTCCTCGTTGAGCGATTCCGCGGCAGTGGAAACCTCCACAAAAAAGTTGTGGCCGTGGAGCTCCTCGCACTTGCCGCCGATCTCCCTGAGGATGTGGGCGGCGGAAAAGGATCTTCTTATGGTCACCTCGTACATGAATCCGTCCTCCAGTAAATATATCCACTCTATACCACAAAATCATCCAGTTTTCCTGCGATTTAAAATCATTGACTTTAATTCATATTTTGTCATAATATGTGCCACTTTAATTCGTAACATGTTTTTAGATGAATTGTGAATGGGGGGAGATGCGGTGTTTAATCGACGTGCAATAGAAGATATCAAGGCCTGGTATCAACAAAGCAAGCGCAAGCCTTTGGTCATCCGCGGAGCAAGGCAAGTGGGGAAAACAACGGCCGTCCGTCTTGCGGCGGAGCAGCTTTCCGTCAAGGTGATTGAAATCAACCTGGAGCGGCATACCGAATTGGAACCCCTGTTTCAGCGTTACAAACTGGATGAGTTGTTGTTTAACTTTTCTCTGATGAGCGGCGAGCAGATTGCCCGAGACAGCAACGTCATTCTCTTTCTTGATGAAGCACAGGCAACGCCTTCCGCGTATGCGTGTTTACGCTATTTTGCGGAGGATATGCCCGGCCTGGCCGTGATTTTAACGGGTTCCCTACTCGATCAGGCGCTCAATGACATCAAGCTTCCCACCCCTGTCGGCCGCATTGAACCCTACTTCATGGGACCATTGACATTTGAAGAGTTTCTTTTTGCAGTTAGTGAGACCAAAGCGTTGCAAACCATTGAGATGCTTCAGGTGAATAACATGCACCTGGTGCCTGACTCTGTGCATGACGACATGATGGCGCTCGTGCGACGCTACACGCTGACAGGTGGCATGCCCGGATGTATCCAGCTCGGCATGGATAGTCATTTTAATCATGCTGAAATTCTGAAGCATCAGACAGCGTTGATTCAAAACTATAAGGATGATTTTGCCAAATACGCCGGCACTCAAAACGCCCTGCGGCTCAATGCTTTTTTTAATGGTATTTTGCGGCAGGTGGGTCTGCAATTTTCCCATAAGCAAGCCAACGAGATTTCTGCAATGACCAGTGGTGATAATCGCCAGTTGAATGCAGCGATTGAACGCTTTCTGGAGGCCCGTTTGTTTTATCGCGTGCTGCACAGCAATGCCGGCAGAATTCCCTTGGGCGCTGAAACCAAAATAAGAATCAGCAAGTTTTTGTTTATTGATATCGGGTTATTATTGGCGGCACAAGGCCTGCCCGCTCAAACAGTGATGAGTTCCCCGCTCGAATTGGCCAATCAGGGTGTGTTGGCGGAGCAGTTTGTGGGTCAGCAATTGCTCTATTCTAAAAAGGGTTATATTCAGCCCGAATTATACTACTGGCAACCTCCGAAGTCAGAGGGTCAAGCCGAGGTTGACTTCCTTTTTCCCTGTTCAAATAGGGTGTATCCCGTAGAGGTAAAATCGGGTTCGGGGGGCACGATTAAGTCGTTACACTCGTATGCCGTGAAAAAGCAAGCCGACCAGGCCGTTAAGATTAGTTCTGCCAAGCCGTCCGTGAATCAACTGGTGGCCAAAGTGAATAAAGTTGAGCGCCCTTTCAGATTGCTCAATATACCCTTTTATTTGGTGCATCATCTGGAACGCTTGTTAACGCAGGATGAGTAGTGTAACCAGTTCAGGCATATTCCGTTCCAGGAAATCTATCAGCCGCCCCTCAGGCT
This sequence comes from Pseudomonadota bacterium, assembly GCA_018827585.1. Lineage (GTDB taxonomy): Bacteria > Desulfobacterota > Syntrophia > Syntrophales > UBA5619 > JAKAFS01. Next base: position 16,930 of record JAHJXP010000062.1, read on the forward strand.
TGAGCAGCCTGGCCGTCTGTGCCAGCATGGACCGGATATCATGCATATGCTCCAGGGTGTGTCACTGTAATAATGTTCACGAGCATGACCTAAATCAGGCGGTAGAGACGATAGAAGCCCTGCTGCCGGACGTTGCGCATGTAGCTGTTCTGAAATGCCAAGAAGAGCTGCTTCTCCTCCGCCGACAGAGGACTCGGCTCGCCGAGGAGATAAAATTCGTCATAGAGGAGGTGGGTGAATCCCGCTGTCTTCAGGCGGTTACGGACCCGGTCCGGGGATGCCTCCTCCCGGAGGATCTTCTGGAGTGTGTGGGCCTCAAACATCGCGTCCGCATAACAGTCGCGATCGCAAAGAAATGTATAGTTCTTCATGTAGATGAGAAAGATCCGGGCATCCGGCGGGAGAGCCCGGTTGACGAAGCGGTACATCGTGTAGGGCGGGAGCGTCCGGGAGAGAAAATGGTCGCGGGATTCAAGACCGACCGCAACACGCAGAGGGTCGATCTTTATGAATCCGCGAGCAATATGATAGCCGTTGAAGGCGAGGCTTCCGGCGACGATGCAGAGCAGGAGGCCGAAGATCTTATTCCGGATTCGATAGCGGGTCAGGATTGCGCCGGTAACAAGCGCAAGAAGGGGAAAGAGCGGGATCAGATAGCGGATCTGCTGGGCGGAGGAGGCCCAGAAGAAAAAGGTCAGAAGGGCGTAGGCGAGAATCATCCGCAGCGGCGTTTCCCAGCGGCGAAGAGCGGCAAGAAAGGGAAGGGTCAGAAGAAAGATCGGTCCCAGAATGCCGTCGAAATCGAGACTGTCCATCTTCGCCCGGAGGCTCAGGTTCCAGGGTAGGAGGAGATAGTCCAGGAGACTTCTGCCCATGCCGAGGTTCTGAATAAAGAGGTCATAGAGGCGCGCCTGGTCGCCGTCCCATCCCCGCCCGCCGAATATTCCGTAGAAAAACGGATAGAAGGGGTTTCCCGTCACGATCCAGTTTTTCAGATAAAAGGGGCTGCCGGCGATGAAGGCTGCGGCAACATAAAGCGCGAGACGGCGTAAGGTTTCCTGGGCGCTGTTCCCGTTTCGGTTCGCCAGATAGAGGATGCCGAGGCAGCCGAGCGGTGTTGCGAGGAGGGCCGTGTATTTGCACGCGGCGGCGGAGCCGGAGAAGAGGCCGCAGAGGATTAGCCAGGCGGTGAGCCGATGCTCGGACCAGCGGAAAAATGAATAAATCGCAGCCAGTGTGAAGGAGGTAACGAACAGATCAGTATAGGCGGCATGGGAGACGGCGAAGACGGAGGGAATCGAGAGGAAGATCAGCATGCTGAGGCTGGGAAATTGTTGATTCTGCAGAACATGGCGGGCAAATAGACCCATTCCGAGGAGGGTTCCGCAGAGGAGGGCATAATTCATCGCCTTGGCGAGGATGTCGTTCTGGAGGAAAAGGGCCAGAAGATAGTGCATCTCGCCCAGCAGCGGATATCCGGCGAAGGCGTTCCCCGGGATGAAGTAGAAGCCGTGATGGAGGAGATAGAGCTTGGGCACCGCGAGGTGATAGATCAGGGCGTCCTTCCCGGTTTCCGGCGTCAGGACCAGAAGAAACCCGGCGAACAGCACGCCCCCCAAAAGAACAGCCGCAGGACGGTCCCAAGGTGACCTCGATCCCGGCGCTGCATAGGAAAGCGGGAGCGGTCTGCGCCAACCCGCGAGGGCAAGCGAAGCCAGGACGATCAGGGCCGCGGCGATGGCGGACGGATGGAGGGATTGCGCGACGCCGAGGAGGAAAACGGCGTAAGCGACGACGGTGATGCCGAGGCCGGCGGAAAGAAAAAGGCCTTCGCCCCGGGAGGCGAAGCTGAGGGACGAAAAGCCCAGACAGAGACGTCCAAGTCCTGTCGTAATAAGGCACCAGCCGCCCAGCAGAGCGACTGTTACGGCCTGCTGAAAAAGTGTTGCGCTCATGGTTTTCCGCCGGCGATCAGTGATGGCGAGAGAATACCTAACACGAAGAGCGTTCTGAAGAAACGAAAATATTGACGGACTCGCAAGAAAGCGCCGAAACCGTCGCTCCGGAGCATCCCGGAGCTGGTCCGGGACAGGCGCGGCAATCAAAGAAGTCTCTGAAGCCGACAGGGTTGATACGGAAAAATTCAGGATGATCCGGGAAAATTCCGGAAAATTGCGGCGACGGCTGTCCGAAACGAGAGAACCAACTTACAAGGCCTCGCTGGACAACATTATGAAATGATAGGATAGATAGCAAACGTATCCTCCCATGAGCAGCGGAAACACGAAGTGGTATGGTAATTGCGCATAGAGAGGCAAAAGGATTTTTGTCAATCGGGCAAAAGGGTCCGGCGGAGGAGATGGTCCCGGAGTTCATTAAGCGGCAAGGGTCTCTTGAAACGACAAGGGAATTTGAAATAACGAATCTTAAGCACCTATTTTAAGGAGGAGAAAATTATGAAAGCATTTCGGAAGAAAAGAGGGCAGAAGGGGTTTACGCTGATCGAGCTCATGATCGTCATCGCCATCATCGGCATCCTGGCGGCGATCGCCATCCCGCAGTTCACCGCTTATAAAAAGAGGGGCTATGTTGCCAGTTGCATTTCGGATGGGAAGAATGCCCTGACGGGGGTCACAGCATGGGCGGGAGAGAATACCGCTTTGATTCCACCTGCTGAAGTCATTACGGGCGTCCCCGCAGGAACTACCTATACGACCATTAAGGCGAGTGCCGGGAATACGATCACCATCGCAGCAGGTGCATCAGTAGGGGCCCCCGGCGTGATCACTGTTACCAGTAGTAATCTTACCGGTTCTCTCATCGTCGATGCCGCTGGTGCACAGACCCATACTTTGAATTAAAGATCGAACTTTAGACACTTCTCACAAACACTTCATAGCACTTACCAAAACCGAGGAGGGGAAATTCCCCCTCCTCGGTTTGTCATTATTCAAAACGCTTATGGCGCTGATAATTGCGATCCACGACGCAGTCTCTCCAGGTGCCAGAATCTTGTTGATGAAAGATCGTTCATCCCCCTTGCCGTGTGTTATGAATATCTTCTTGATAATCCGGGGACATAATACGTATTGATTGACCGGCAGACTACCAACTGCCGCACCAAAATATTTTCAATGACCCTCTGATTTTTCTTGACAGCCCATAAATAATGCGATAGACGTTTTACCATGACCAACGGTCATATAGTGACCACAGTTCAGAATCTGATCGCGATCTGATCGCGTGTCATGGATCATTATTCAGAACCACAGGGATTGTCCCTGTAATCTAAATTAATTCAGTTCGTTTCCTACCTCGTTGCCTTGCGGATATGTTTCGGCAGGTATGGTCTAAATTCGGTTGTGATCACCTGCCCGTTCATATGGCGTTTGACAATTCAATAACGTGGAAGGGCTCATACATTGGGACTGGAAGAGAGAAGAAAACGCGAGAGGGAAAATCGGAAGAACGCTATCCTGAAGGCGGCGCGGAAATTATTTTTCGAAAAGGGGTTCCGGTCGGTCACCGTCGAGAGCATCGCCAGAAAGGCCGACCTGAGCAAAGGGTCGATTTATCTTTATTACAGCAGCAAGGAGGAGATTTACAGTCAGATACTTCTCAAAGATATCGATAAGTTTCACGACCGCGTCGCAGACATCCTGCAGGATTCGTCCGGTGCCTCTGAGGCGCTCATCAGACTTGCCGAAATATACGTCAACTACTTTCTGAACGATAGAGAGCTGTTCAGGATACTGATGAATTTCATGATCCATAACAACGGCATGAATCTGCCGGCGGACCTCAACATCCACATTATAAAAACAATGAATAGGGCCATCGATGTCTTCGAGCAGATACTCAAGTTCGGGATGGAAAAGGGGGAGTTTCCGCCGGATACAAATCTCCGTCTGAATCGCAATGCGATCTGGGGCCTGCTTAACGGCATCATAGCGCTGCATCTATTCACCGGCAAGGAAGCCAAGCGGGCGGAGGCGATTCGCAGCACGATAAAAACAAGCCTGGAAATCTACATCAGGGGTTTGCGGAGTTCCGCTTATTGCAAAAAATACTGAAAAAGGGGGGGTTGTATGAGCAACTTGTTGGTGAATGCGAGAGATCAGGAATTCATTCTTTTTGAACAACTGGAGATCGAAAAGTTGTTTCAGACGGAAAGGTTCAAGGATTTCTCCAAAGACGACGCGCTGATGATGATCAACGAAGCGGAAAAGATGGCCCTCAATGTGATCCTCCCTACCTATGCCGCGGGCGACAAGGAGGAGTGCACGTTCAAGGACGGAAAGGTCTTCGTGCCGAAATGTTATCATGACGCCTTCAAAAAGTATGTCGAGGCCGGCTGGCTATGTTCCACGGAGCCCACTGAAGTCGGAGGGCAGGGGATCCCGGTGGTTATGGCGACGGCCAACCTGGAACATTGTCACGCCGCAAATTTTTCCCTGCTGATGTATTCGGGACTCACCCACGGGGCCGCCACTCTGATCCAGCATTTCGGGACCGAGGAGCTGAAGAACAGGTACATGCACAAGATGTACTCCGGCCAATGGACAGGGACGATGTGTCTGACCGAAGCAGGCGCCGGCACCGATGTCGGGGCCATGAAGACTTCAGCCAAGAGGCTGCCCGACGGGACCTACAGCATCACCGGATCGAAATGCTTTATCTCCTGCGGCGATCACGATCTTGCCGAAAACATCATACATGCGGTCCTGGCCAGGATCGAGGGGGATCCGCCCGGCACAGGCGGCATATCCATTTTCATCGTTCCCAAGTATCGTGTGAACGCGGACGGCGCCCTGGGGGAGCGAAACGACGTCAATACGGGCAACATCGAGCACAAGATGGGGATCAAGGGATCGGCCACCTGCACGCTGAACTTCGGCGATGAGGGAAGATGCATCGGCGAACTCCTCGGGAAGGAACGGGAGGGAATGCGGATCATGTTCCACATGATGAACGGCGCCCGTCTCGATGTCGGCATGCAGGGCCTCGCCCACGCCTCGGCCGCGCTGGAACATGCCATCGCCTACGCGAAGGAGAGGATACAGTGCGCGCCGGTCTGGGAGATGAAGAATCCGGACGCGAAGGCCGTTCCCATTATCCGGCATCCCGATGTGCGCAGAGACCTCCTCTGGATGAAGGCCCATGTCGAGGGGATACGGGCGCTGAATTATTTTACGGCCTACTGCATGGATATGGCAAAGGCTTTGCCGGCGGAAAGCGAGAAATGGCAAGGGCTGGTGGATCTGCTCACCCCGGTCTGCAAGGCCTATTCCTCGGACAAGGCGATGGACGTCTGCTCCAAGGCGATCGATGTCTACGGCGGCTACGGCTACTGCCAGGAGTATCCGGTGGAGCAGTACATGCGGGATTGCAAGATCGCCTCCATTTACGAAGGAACGAACGGCATTCAGGCCCTCGATCTGGTCGGCCGGAAGCTGGCGCAGAGAAAGGGCATGAACGTCATGACGATGTTCGGCGAGATCGGGGCGACCATCGCCAGGGCCAAGGGGAACGGCGAACTAAAGGCCTATGCGGCGCGCCTCGATGAGGCCTACAACGCCCTGGTGGACCTGACCATGACGCTGGCGCAACTCGGCAAGAGCTCCGGCTTTCTGATCCCCATCCTCAATGCGTCAACTTATCTCGAAATCTTCGGGGATGTCCTCGTCGGCCATTTCCTGCTCCAGGGGGCGGCCATAGCCGCCGAGAAGCTCAAGGCGATCTACACTGAGAAGGGGGCCGAGGATTCCCTGGGGAAGAAGCGGGCGCTGGTCCGCGAAAACTCCGATGTCGCCTTCTATGCGGGCAAGATCGCGGCGGCGAAGTTCTTTGCCGTCGAGGTCCTCTGTGCGGCAAAGGCGCGATGCGAGGCGATCAAAGCGGAGGAGAAGGTTCCCCTCGAGATGGCGGATGAATCCTTCACCTGTTAGGATAGGCGGCAACGGCGACAAGCGGCAGCGGGAGCGTTACGGGCGCCGGGCCGACTAACCCCCACGCCCGGGTCAGGCATAACGAAGGATGAAAATTACCCCCACCCCTCCCTCCCCCGTCGAGGGGGAGGGATATAGGGAGGGGGGCATTTTCATATAAAAAGAGGAGGCGGGTTATGGCATACGAAATAAGAAAAGCGGCGGTTCTGGGCGCGGGGGTCATGGGCGCCACCATTGCCGCCCATCTGACCAATGCAGGCATCGAGTGCGTCCTTCTGGACATCATCCCCTTTGAATTTACCGAAGCCGACAAGGCGCAGGGCCTGACCGAAAAGAGCCCGGCCTGGCGGAACCGGTTTGCGGAGAGCGGCCTGGCCGGCGTCCTGAAAGCGAAACCGGCGGGGTTCTTCACCAAGAAAAACGCCGCGATGATCAGAACGGGAAATTTCGAGGACAACCTGGGCTGGCTTGCCGACTGCGATTGGGTCATCGAGGTCGTCATCGAGAATCTGAAGATCAAACAGGAACTGTTCGCCAGGGTCGAGAAGGTCGTCAAACCCGACTGCATCGTAACGACGAACACCTCCGGAATTCCCATCCGGGATATCTGCGCCAAGTTCGGGCCGAAGCTCAAGGCCAATTTCCTCGGGACCCACTTCTTCAATCCCCCCCGTTATATGAAACTCCTGGAGATCATCCCGGGGGCGGAAACCGGGCCCGAGCTGGTGACATATATGACCCGTTTCTGCGAGGAAGTCCTCGGCAAGGGCGTGGTCGTCTGCAAGGACGTGCCGAATTTCATCGGCAACCGGATCGGCATCTTCGACATGAGCAACGCCATCCGCCTCATGATCGACAGGAACCTGAAAATCGACGAGGTCGACGCCATCATCGGCAAGGCCCTGGGACGGCCGGGCACCGGCATCTTCGGGTTGCTGGACCTGGTCGGGCTCGACACCGGCGGCCACGTCATGTCCAACCTCTATGAGGCGGCGCCGGAAGATGAAATGAGGGAGGTGTTCGTTCCGGTCGAATTCATGGCCAAGATGGTCGAGCTCAAGTGGCTCGGAAACAAGACCAACCAGGGGTTCTACAAGAGGACCAAAGGCGCCGACGGCAAGAAGGGCAAGCTGGTTCTGGATTATCGCACGATGGAGTACTATCCTGCGACAAAGCCCCAGTATGAATCGGTCTCCGCTGCCAGGAAGAAGGCCGATGAAGGCGTCGCCACGACGCTCAAGGTCATGTTCAACGGGACCGATGCGGCCGCCGACCTGACCCGTGAATACCTCTGCGACAACTTCATCTACGCCGCAAACCGCATCCCGGAGATCTGCGACACCATTGTCGGGATCGACAACGCCATGAAGTGGGGTTACAACCACCAGCTCGGTCCCTTCGAGACCTGGGACGCCGTCGGCGTGCAGGCGGCGGTCGAGGTCATGAAGAGGCTCAAGAAAAAGGTCCCCAAGAAAATAGAAGAGATGCTCAAGAAAGGCTCCGGATCCTTCTATGTGACGAAGGAGGACGGCCTTTACTTTTACGACTTCGAGAAGAAGGATTATGTGAAACTGGAGGCGAACCCCCGGATCATCCTTCTTCCCGAGCTGAAGGCCCGAAACAGGACGATCAGGAAAAACCAGAGCGCGACGCTCCTCGACATCGGCGACGGCGTGGCCTGCCTTGAGTTCCACACCAAGATGAACGCCGTCGACGACGGGATGATAGAGATGATCCTGGAGAGCTGCGCCATCGTGGAGAAGGACTTCTCGGGGATGGTCGTGGGGAGCCATGCGGCCAACTTTTCCGCCGGGGCCAACGTCTTCAAGGTGCTCATCGGCATCCAGATGGGGGATTGGGACATACTGGAGAGGCTGATCGCCGAATTCCAGCACGCCAACATGCGGATGAAATACCTTTCCAAACCGGTGGTGGCTGCGCCGGCAGGTCTCTCGCTCGGCGGCGGCTGTGAAATGGCCATGCACGGGGCAAAGTGCCAGCCCTATGGCGAGACCTATATCGGCCTGGTCGAGGTCGGCGTCGGCGTGATTCCCGCGGGAGGCGGCTGCAAGGAGTTGATGGTCCGCCTGACGGAAGGTCTGCCCGAGGGCGTAATCGAGGCCGGCCTGAGCCTGCAGCACGTCTATGCCAAGGCCTTCGAGAACATCGCCATGGCCAAGGTGTCCACCAGCGCCGTCGAGGGGATGGAACTGGGATACATCCGTAAAACGGAGAACATCAGCCTCAACCGGGATCAACAGCTCTGGGATGCCAAGCAGGCCGTCCTTGGTATCGCGAAATTCTACCGGAAGCCCAAGCCGGCGATGATCCCCGTGATGGGGGAAAATTTCCGGGGAATGGCCGAGGCGATCCTCTACAATATGAGGCAGGGCAATTACGCGTCTGATTACGACGTCCATGTTTCCCGAAAGGTGGCCTATATCCTTTCCGGAGGCGATTGCGCCGAGGGTACGCTGGCGAGCGAACAGGAGATTCTCGATCTGGAGAGGGAGGCATTCCTGAGTCTCTGCGGGGAGAAGAAAACGCAGGACAGGATCATGCACATGCTCAACACCGGGAAACCATTGCGAAACTAAATCGGACAAGGCGCGGGACGGCCGGCTTGCCTGAAAAGCGCCGGCCGCTTCGGGCTGAAGGCATTAAAAAGGAGGAAAACCATGAGCGATGCTGTAATTGTCGAAGCGGTCAGGAGTCCCGGCGGACGTTATCGGCGAGGCGGCCTTGCGGCCACAAGGGGGGATGAAATCGGGATCCAGGTCCTGAAGGGACTTCTCGCCCGCGTTCCCCAGCTCAAACCCGAGGACGTGGATGATGTGATCGTCGGTTGCTCCTTTCCGGAGGCCGAGCAGGGGATGAATTTGGGCCGGATCATCGCCTTGGGCGCCGGTCTGCCGAACACCGCCTCCGGGATGACGATCAACCGCTTCTGTTCTTCCGGACTGCAGTCCATCGCCGATGCCACGGCAAAGGTCAGGGCCGGGTGGTCTGAAGTTATAATCGCCGGCGGCTGTGAAACGATGTCGCACATCCCGATGGGGGGCGGGAACTTCCGTCCCGGTCCGGACTGGCTTTATGACGGCAGCATGCCGAATGTTTACGTCTCCATGGGTGTGACGGCCGAGAATGTGTCCGCCAATTATAATGTTTCCCGGGAAGACATGGATAAATTCGGCATGGAGAGCAACCGCCGGGCCTATGAGGCCATCAAGGCCGGGAAGTTCAAGGGTGAGATCATCCCGATCACGGCATTCAAGTACAAAGTCCTCAAGAACGGGAAGCGGGTCCGGGAAAAATTCGTTTTTGACGCCGACGACGGCGTGAGATGGCCGACCAGGTTGGAGGAGATGGCCAAGCTTAAATCGCCTTTCAAGGAGGGGGGGAATGTCACGGCGGCAAACTCCTCCCAGATGACGGACGGCGCCGCTTTCTGCCTGCTGATGACGCAGGAGAAGGCCAAAGCGATCGGTTTGAAACCGCTCGCCCGACTTGCCTATTTCGCCGTGGCCGGGTGCAGACCGGAAGAGATGGGCATCGGACCGGCTTTGGCGATCCCCAAGGTCCTGAAGATGGCGGGGCTCACGACCAAGGATATCGATGTGTACGAGATCAATGAGGCATTTGCCTCGCAGGCCCTCTATTCGGTCCGGGCGATCGGGATCGAGGACCGGCTGGCCGCTGGAGACGTCAATCCCAACGGCGGCGCTATCGCCCTCGGCCATCCGCTGGGATGCACCGGCGCCAAACTGACCGCGCAGCTCCTCCATGAACTGAAACGACGCAAGGCAAAAAGAGGCATCGTTTCGATGTGCATCGGCGGCGGCATGGGTGCGGCGGGAATCTATGAGATGCTGTAAACGATTGCCCTTGCTGATCTCCACTGGACCGGAACCGGAACCTCTCTTTTGAACGCTCGCGCTGCGCTGCCTCTGTCCTGAATCCTGCAAGCAGAACCAGGAAAAGCCATGATCGCCTGATCATAGCTTTTCCATTTGGGGCCATACAAATAATTACTTATTTTACGAGGTCGTCAATAATATTTTTTCTTGAAAACCGGGTTCCCTTGGGATATAGGTAACGCCGCATGGGCGGTTAACTCAGCGGGAGAGTGCTACCTTCACACGGTAGAAGTCACTGGTTCAATCCCAGTACCGCCTACCATGAAAACCAAAGGGGTTATGACTTTGGCCGTAACCCCTTTTTATTTCGCTGTCTCGCTCAAGAAAACAGTAAATCAGTTCTTTATCCGGCGTCTTAAATTCAAGGCTTTTCCGACTTTTTATGAGAGTGTCAATCATTGCCGCACTCGTAAGAAGTCACAAATCTCCCTCCCCCTTGACGGGGGAGGGTCAGGGTGGGGGTGATAAGTGGCCGTATCCTTGCGTGTTATTTCCCCCTCCCCTTCGTCCCCTCCCGCCGGGGGAGGGGAAAATTTACTTTTTACGACGCCGTCGATCGTTGCCGGAGCAGGGGAACCAGAAACATGACCAGCGCAGATTCGTCATCGCCGTCTGATTTTATAAGGGATATTATAGAAAAAGACTTGCGAAGCAGCAAGCATCAGGGACGCGTTGCCACCCGCTTTCCTCCTGAACCAAACGGATATCCACATATCGGACACGCCAAGTCCGTCTGCCTCAACTTCGGCATTGCCGCCCAGTACGGAGGCGTCTGCAATTTGCGCATGGATGACACGGATCCCAGCGGCGAGAGCACGGAGTATGTGGAATCCATCATCCGCGACGTCAAGTGGCTGGGTTTCGACTGGCAAGACCGGCTGTATTACGCCTCCGATTACTATGAAAAACTCTACCAATATGCAATCGAACTGATCGGGGCGGGGAAGGCCTATGTCTGCGACCTGAATCCGGATGAGATTCGGGAGTACCGCGGGACGCTGACGGAACCGGGAAAGGAGAGCCCCTACCGCAACCGGTCAGCGGAAGAAAACATGGCCCTGTTTGAACGCATGCGGGCCGGGGAGTTTCCGGAGGGAAGCCGGGTCCTGCGGGCAAAGATCGATATGGCTTCTCCCAACGTCACCCTGCGGGATCCGATCATGTACCGGATCAAAAAAGTCAATCACTATCGAACCGGCGATAAGTGGTGCATCTATCCGATGTACGATTTCGCCCATTGCCTGTCGGACTCCCTCGAGGGGATCACCCATTCGCTCTGCACCCTGGAATTTGAAAACAACCGTCCTCTCTACGATTGGTTTCTCAAGGAACTCAAAATCCACCCCCGCCCGCAGCAGATCGAGTTTGCCCGCCTCAACCTGAGCTATACGGTCCTGAGCAAGCGCCGGCTTATCGAACTGGTGGAAAAGGGGGTGGTCGGCGGATGGGATGACCCGCAGATGCCCACCCTCTCGGGCATGAGGAGGAGGGGTTACACCCCCGAGGCGATCCGCAACTTCTGCGAGCGGATCGGCGTGTCCAAAAACGACAGTCTCATCGACATCGCCCTGCTGGAGGATTGCGTCCGGGAGGATCTCAATGAAAAGGCGCCGCGCGTGATGGCCGTCCTCCGTCCGCTTCGCGTGGTGATCGACAATTACCCGGAAGGGCGGAGCGAGGAGTTCGATTGCCCCTGTCATCCTAAGAATCCCGAAATGGGCTCCAGGAAAGTCCCCTTCTCCCGGGTCCTTTACATCGAACGGGATGATTTTCACGAGAATCCGCCGAAAAAGTTTTTCCGGCTGGCGCCGGGCAGGGAGGTCCGCCTCCGCTATGGGTACTTTATCCGCTGCATAGGCGTCATAAAGGACCCCGCGACCGGAGAGGTAAGCGAGGTGCACTGCACCTACGACCCGGAGACAAAAAGCGGATTCGCCCCCGATGGGCGTAAGGTCGAGGCAACACTCCACTGGGTGGCGGCGGCCCATGCAGTCTCAGCGGAAGTGCGCCTTTACGACCGCCTGTACCGCGTCGCCGACCCCTTGGCAGAGGGTTCCGATCATACGGAGCACCTGAATCCGAAATCGCTGGAAACGCTTCATTCCTGCCGGTTGGAGCCCAGCCTGGCCCAGGCGGCGCCCGGGGACCGGTTCCAGTTTGAAAGGATCGGCTATTTCTGCGTGGATACTGCTGATTCCAAAGGACAGCGCCTCGTGTTCAACCGAACCGTCACGCTGCGCGATGCCTGGGCCAGGCTGAGGAGCCGGGGAGAAAAAATAGTTGACTTTGAAAAGTAAAAAGGGTTTTCTAAGACCAACAGGCGATTACCGGGTTTCCCGACCTTTCAACGACAGGCAATGACAGGCGTGGGAAACGCCCCCCTTGTACAAAAGACAATTTTCCAATGGGTATCTTTCAAGTCTTTTCCGAATATTTTAACCCTACACCGCGGCATCTGCTTAAATTTATTCACGAAAGATCCTAATATTTTTGTTCTTGTGTATATTGGGCGGGGATGCTTTCTGTTCTCGGTTATAGGACGGTGCAGACCCTCTTTGACATGGAAAAGCGAACTGCTTGAAGGAAGGTGAAGCATGAAAGCGACATCTTATAACCTCTTCATGTCGGCACTCTACGGCGGCAGGAAAGGCATACGTCCTCCGGCGGGGAATCCCACATCGATCGCCTGCGTGGAACTGATGAAGGCCTGCGGGGCCTTCTTTCCGGAGGCCCATCTGAACGCCCGCGCCATGGCCGATCTGGCATTGGCGGGCCATAAGCTGGCCGGGTTTGACACGGTCATGCCGGAATACAGTGTTCATCAGGAATCGGCCGCTCTGGGCTGCGAGATGGACTGGGGAAACGAGACGCGGATGCCCGATGCCAAGACGGCGCCGCACCTGGATTTTTCGGACGTGATCGTTCCGGAAAGCATCCTCGAAAAACCTTCCTTACGGGTCGTCCTCGACGCCCTGTCCATTCTGCGCCGGGAGGTCGGGGGGCAGGTGGCGATCATCGGCAAGGTCATGGGTCCCTGGACGCTGGCCTACCATATGGCGGGCACGCAGAATTTCCTGCTACAGCTCGGTCTCGGTGAAAAGGACAAAATCAACCGCATGCTGAGACAGCTCATGCCGGTCACCATCGCCTTCGCCAACGCGCAGTTCAGGGCCGGCGCCGATGCCGTGGTCCTGGCCGATCACGCCACCGGCAACCTGGTCGGGCCCTACCACTACAGGGACTATCTGCTCCCCATTCACCAAGAGATCACCGCCCGTGTGGGCGGGCCCATGATCCTCCACGTCTGCGGCAACTGCCTCGACCGTCTGGAGTTATTCGCCGAATCAGGCGTTGACGCCTACCACTTCGAATGGCAGGTGGACGCCAAAGCGGCGGTCGAGAAAATCGGCGACCGGATTTCCCTGATCGGCAATCTGAACAACCCCAAGACCCTGTTTCAGGGCACACCGGAGGATGTCTACAAGCAGGCCCGTTATGCAATTGAGGCAGGCGTCGACATCATCGGGCCGGAGTGCGCCGTTCCCCTCACAACGCCCCTGGCCAATCTCCGTGCCATTTCGGCCGCAGTGCTCGATGGTTACTGATTCAGATCAAGGAGAAGGAAGAATGCATGAATCAGTTCAAAGGATCAAGGAAAGCATCATTGAGGGGCGTCACAAGGAAATTGAATCCCTGGTCCGCGAGATCTGCAAAACGGAGATAACCCTCGATACGGTGATTCAAGAGGGATTGATTGCCGCTATGGATGTGGTCGGTCAGAAATTTGGCGCCGGGGAGATCTTTGTCCCCGAAATGATGGTTTCCGCCATGACGATGAAACTCGGCCTCAATATTGTCAAACCCCTCCTGACCGGCAAGGCCGGCGCACCAAAAGGCACCGTTCTCATGGGAACCGTCAAGGGCGATCTTCATGACATCGGCAAGAATATCGTGATCATGATGCTGGAAGGGGCCGGTTTCCAGGTGATCGACCTGGGCGTCGATATCGACGTGGAGAAGGTCGTGGCAAAGGTGATTAAAATCCGCCCCCAGGTGTTGGGCCTTTCCGCCCTGCTCACAACCACCATGCCAGAGATGAAACGTGTCATCGAAGAACTCGGGGCGCACGGTCTGCGGGACCGGGTCAAGGTCATGGTGGGGGGCGCCCCCGTCGACGCCGCCTTCGCCGAAAAGATCGGCGCGGACGGCTACGGAAAGGATGCGGCACAAGCCATGGCCCTGGCCCGCAGCTTCGTAGGCCTTTAACTCGCTGTAGTAATGAGGAATGCATCGTGAAACGCAAAGAAATTGCTTTGAATAGGGGACATTCATACCCATACCTTTCTAAGAAGGCCCTCCTGCCTGTCAACGCAATTCTGGTACTCTTTTTCATCCTCGTGTTTAGTGAGGGCAAGGCAGCAGCCGATATTTATCAGTACAAAGATAAGAATGGTCACTGGGTTTTAACGGACTCCCCTCCGGATAATGTCGAAAAAATGGAAATTAGAAAAGACAAAGACGCACGATCTTCAAGGTCTTCCGGGTTCAGAGATATCGAAAAGGATTTGACAGAGAAATATCGTCCGAAAAGCGAAATAGAGATGGCCTCCCTCAGCACCGTAACCATTAAGACATCTAAGACATCCATAGGATTGGGATCAGGATTCTTTATCAATGAGAACGCCTATATTTTGACGAATAAACATGTACTGAGGGGAGATGATACTCAAATAAAAAAAACGGAGGAGATTATCGCCCGAGTGGATAACAGGATAGAGGATGATGAAGCAGCCATCGCTAACGCAGAGAATCAATTAAGAAGAATGAGAAGCGATCTGGATGATTATAAGGCCTCTATTGACCGCATGACCAATCCGAATGCCCAAACAATCGCCATGCAAAAATACAGGAGCCAATCTGCGCAGTATGATTTCTACGAAGCGCAGTTCAGGAAACGAAAGAACAAATTCGAAGAAAAGATATCGAAATACCGGCAGGAGAAAGGGGAATTCACAAAGAAAGCCAGAATGGCAAAATACGATAGCCAGTTTATCGTCATCCTGAAAGACAAGACAGAGCTTGAGGCCAATCTTGTTTCTGTAAGCAACGATCATGATTTGGCTCTCCTGAGAATAGATGGGTGCAAATCACCATACATGCAGTCAGGCGCACAAAACCAGCTCATTCAGGGAATGAGAGTCTTTACTATCGGAAGTCCGCTTGGAGTGGGTGATTCGGTATCCTCCGGGGTCATATCCGGATATGACAATGACTACATCCGAACGGACGCCAAAATATACCTTGGAAACAGCGGAGGGCCACTGATTACCGCTGATGGGAAAGTCATCGGCATTAATACCTTGAAACTCATCACCCAGAAATTCGAAGGGATGGGGTTTGCCATTCCCGTGAGAAGGGCTTTTCGGGAATTTAATAAATATCTGAAAACGAATCCTTAGAACGGGGCCAAAGAACAATCTGAAGCCGGCCAAGAGAGAAACGTTGGTTTGACGGCAAAAAAACCCTCACTTATTACTTTAGGCTTTAGTTCATTTCGAATTTTCGGCACTCTCTTTATCCAATCACCGCTACTTTCGTCCCTCATGTCATCAGAAGCGCGTGAAGGTTAGTAAAGCTTAGCGATACATCAGGCAGCCGCATTGCCCCTTGGATAAATCAGGGAGTTTATTATTTCCAGAAGCGGTAAAATAGCGGTAATAATGGTAGGACAAAGAAAAAGGGGTTAACCTTATATAACCTTATATCGGCCAACCCCTTGCGTTCTTTTGGCTGGGAGACGTGGATTCGAACCACGATTCACGGAGTCAGAGTCCGTTGTCCTACCATTGAACGATCCCCCAGTATGTCTCCGTGGCGCTTCTCATACCACCATTGACACTCGTTATCAATAAGATTTTTCGCGCCGGCAAAGGGCCTAATCGACTATGGATATCTTGAGGGTGCCGCCCCGGCCGAGGATGTCGTGCAGATGTAGATACCCTTTAAGGCGCTTCGCTTCGTCGGTCACGACGAGGGTTGTGATCTCCTCGCGCTGCATGTATTCGACGGCGTGGGCGACGGAGACGTCTTCCCGGATCGTCTTGGGGGAAGGGGTCATGAAAGAGTCGATCCTCTCCTCCCGGAAGTCCTGACCGCGCCGGATGAGCCGCCGGACGTCGCCGTCGGTCATGATGCCGAGGAGCGTTTCCCCGGTGTCGGTGACGAGGACAAAGCCCTTGTTCTTTTCGTCCATTTCCCGGATCGCCTCCAGAACGGACACACCGGTTACGACGTGGGGGACCAGGGCGCCGCCGATCATCACATCCCGGACCTTGGCCCTGAGCCGCGAACCAAGGTTCCCCCCGGGGTGAAACTTGAAAAAGTCCTTTTCCTGGAAATTCCTTTTCCGTATCAGGGCGACAGCGAGGGCGTCCCCCATCGCCAGGGCAGCGGTGGAGCTCGATGTCGGCGCGAGCCCGAAAGGACAGGCCTCCCTGGCCACTCCGACGTCGATCACCAGATCGCAGAAGCGGGCAAGCGTAGAGGAGAGGTTTCCCGTGAAGGCGATGCACGGCACGCCGAGTGCGCGGATGCTGTCCACTATCAGGTTGAGTTCGTGGGTCTCGCCGCTGTGCGAGATGGGCAGCAGGATGTCGTCTTTCGTGACGATTCCCAGGTCCCCGTGGAGGCCTTCGACGGGATGGAGGAAGAGAGCCTGCGTGCCGGTGCTGGTCAGGGTGGCCACGATCTTTTTCCCGATCAAGCCCGATTTCCCGATCCCGGCGACGATAACCCTCCCTTTGGAGCGGAAGATCAGTTCAACCGCCCGGGAAAACGAGCTTCCCACCTTGTCGATGAGCTGGAGAATGCTTTCCGCCTCGATCCGCAGCACTTCCCTGGCATGTTCTATGGACCCGTCCTCTTCCATCCGTCAGCTCCTCTCCCCTGGTAACGATCGCCCGGTTTTCGCGGAAACCTCTAACGCTTCTGCGGCCGAAACGCTATCAGAAAGCGCTCCGCATGACAAGGCGCATTTTTACCCCTGCGCCCCGCATTGACACCTCCGCGGCCATTCTTTATAATCGTTTCTCGGAATAAGGCTTGCCAGAAGATGCGCGATGACGCATCCGGAGAGGACGATGGAGAAGGCGCGAAGAAAATGGCACTGGATGGCGGGGGGAGGGACGATCCTCGTTTTTGCCGTTCTTCTCGCCATCCGTCTCGGCATTCCGGGAAAAATATACGATGACGCGCAGAGGGCCGCGGCGGGGAAACAGGCGGCGGCCCCATCCGGCGAGACTTGGCTGAACATCACCCAGAACGGGCATAAAATAGGGTATGCGCGCCGACTCCAGTCGCAATCGGGGGGCGGGTTTCACTACGGGGAAGAGATCCGGATGCGGATCAACATGATGGGGATCGTGCAGCCGATCGCGGTCAGGACGGAGGCCGAACTGAAGCCCGACGGGACCCTCTCCTCCTTTCAATTCGAGCTGCGGTCGAATCTGTTCGGTTTTAAGGCGCGTGGTTCGGTGGACGGAACAAAACTGACGATCCTCTCCGGTGCGCCGGGTTCGGAGACGCAGAGCGTTCTTCCCCTTGCGGAGACGCCCTATCTTGGCGGTGGCATCCTCACTTCGGCGGCGCTTGAAAACCTTATGCCTGGAGAGGTGAAGACATTCCCGGTCCTCGATCCCGCCTCGCTGGGACAGAGGCCGGCGCGAGTCACCCTCCTTGCAGAAGAACCATTAACGGTGATGGGTAAAAGCCGGATGACGAGGAAGTATGAGGTGGATTACACGGGCATGAAACAGTTTGCCTGGATCGATGAGGAAGGAAGTATTGTCAGGGAGACGGGGATCCTGGGGATCGCCCTGGAGCGGGTCGCAAAGGAAGAGGCGCTGGCCGGATTGGAAGGGGGAGGCGGGGTGGACCTTGCGGATCTTGCGGCCATCCCCTCATCGGTCCACATCGAAGATCCGGAGAAACTGACCCGCCTGAAGATCAGAATCGCCGGTTTCGGGGAACAATCCCTTTCCCTGGACGGGGGAAGGCAGGCCTGGCGCGACGGCGTCTTGACGATCCGGCGGGAGGCGGACGTCGCCAAACCTGGAGGGGCAGGCTCTTACGTGGGGAATCTGCAGGCGTTTCTTGAACCGACGCCCTTCATTCAGGCGGATCATCCGAAGATTGGCAAGGCCCTGAAGGGGATCGTCGCGGCAAACGATCCGGAAGAGGTCAAGGCCCGAAAGATCGTCGCCTGGGTTTACAAATACCTGGAGAAACGCCCCGTGCTGTCCGTTCCGAATGCCCTGGAGACCCTGGAACAGAGGATGGGCGATTGCAACGAGCACGCCGTCCTGCTGGCGGCTTTAGCCCGGGCCGCGGGCATACCGGCGCAGGTCGAGGCGGGGGTGGTTTATCTGCGCGGGCGGTTTTACTATCACGCCTGGAATGTCCTCTTTCTGAAAGACCGGGGAGGCTGGATGACCGCTGACGCGGCGCTGGGGCAGATGCCCGCGGATGTCACCCACATCCGGTTCGTCCGGGGCGCCGTCGATCGCCAACTCGATCTGCTGGGAATCATAGGAAAGCTCAACATGGAGATTCTGGAGACGGCAAGATGATCGAACTGAAGAACCTGAGCAAACGATTCGGGAACATCCTGGCGGTTGACCGTCTCAACATCTCGGTGGCGAAAGGGGAAATCTTCGGGTTCATCGGACCCAACGGCGCCGGCAAGACCACGACGATCCGCATGCTGGCGGGGGTCCTCGCGCCTTCGGAAGGGGAGGTCGCCGTTAACGGGATCTCGATGGCGGCGGACCCGGTGGCGGCCAAGGGGTCTATCGGATTCATCCCCGACCGGCCCTTTCTCTACGAGAAGCTCACCGGCATGGAGTTCATGCGTTTTTCCGCCGATCTGTACGGCGTCGGGGACGGCCATTTCCGGCAGAAGGCCGATGGGCTGCTGATGAGGTTTTCCCTCCATGACTGGGCCGACGAGCTCATCGAGGCCTATTCCCACGGCATGAGGCAGAGACTGGTGATCGCCTCGGCCCTGCTGCACGAGCCCCGGGTGATCATCGTGGATGAGCCAATGGTGGGCCTCGATCCGGCGGGGATCCGCCTGGTCAAGGACCTCCTCCGGGAGCTGGCCCGGCAGGGGACGACGGTCTTCATGTCGACCCATACCCTCTCCATTGCCGAAGATCTCTGCGACCGGATCGGGGTCATCCACCGGGGGAAACTGATCGCGCTGGGGACGACGGGAGACCTCCGGGGAACGGCCCTCCTCGCCGAGGGCGACCTGGAAGACGTGTTCCTCCGGCTGACCGAAAAGGAGGGCCCGTGAAGGAGATCCTTGCCCTGTTGCGGCCCCGCCTGCTCTCTTTCCGGAACGGGGGCGCTGCACAGAACGCCGGAAACCGCCGGATACGTTATCTTCTCTTTGCCCTGGTCGGCGCCGGCTTCTGGGCGGGCGCCTTCGCGATCTTCTTCAGGGTGCTCATCTATTTTCAAGGGGTGGAGGAGTTCGGGGACATCCTGGCCCGCAAGCTCCTCTCGATGGTGCTGGTGACTTTCTTTACGCTCCTGATCTTCAGCAGCATCATCATCTCCCTGTCTAAACTTTACCTGAGCCGCGACCTCATCCTTGTCCATTCGCTGCCTGTATCGGGGGGGAAGATTTTTCTGGCGCGCTGGCTGGAGAGCGCCGTCGACAGCTCGTGGATGGTGATCGTCTTCAGCCTGCCGGTCTTTCTCTCCTATGGGATCGTTTACCATGCCGGTCCTTTTTTCTATTTGACGGCGGGGCTGTCTTTGCTTTCGCTCTGCCTGATAGCCGCCGCCCTAAGCGCGCTGACGGTCGTCATCGCGGCCGTTCTCCTGCCGGCGGGGAGGATCAGGACGGTCATGGTTTTTCTCGGCGCGATCCTGATCATGGCGCTCATCATGTCCTTCCGTCTGCTGAGGCCGGAGCGCCTGGTGAATCCGGAGTCATTTTCCACGCTGGTCACCTATCTGCGGGCGATGGAGACGCCCGGCTCCCCTCTGCTTCCCACCACCTGGGCAGTCGACAGCCTCAATGCCGCCCTCTCGGGCCTCACGGGAGAGGCCCTTTTCCATCTCTCCCTCTCCTGGAGCTGCGCCGCCACCCTTGCCTATATCGCCGTTTGGACGGCGGCGGGGATCTATTTCCGCGGATATTCCAAGGCCCAGACCTCGGCCGCGAGGCCATTGGCCCTGCGGGGGGGATACGGAGGAGGGCGACGCCGTCTTTTCCGGGGGTTGTCCGGTCCGGCATGGGCGTTTGCCGCCAAGGAGGCCAGGGTCTTCTTCCGCGATCAGACGCAATGGCCGCAGCTCTTTCTCATCGGGGCCTTGATCGTCATTTACCTATACAACTTTTCGGTGCTGCCCCTGGGAAATTCACCGCTCCGGACGATCCATCTGCAGAACCTGTTTTCCTTTCTGAATATGGGACTGGCGGCCTTCGTCCTGACGGCGATCGCCGCCAGGTTCGTTTATCCCGCGGTGAGCTGCGAGGGCGACGCCTTCTGGATCGTCAGGGCCGCGCCCATTTCCCTGAGGACCTTTCTCTGGGTCAAGTTTGCCGTCTATTATCTGCCGCTGCTGGTCATGGCGGAGATCCTCATCGTGGCCTCCAACGTCCTCCTTCAGGTCACGCCCTTCATGATGGCCCTCTCGGTCGTCACCGTCTTTCTGATGGTGCCGGGCGTCGTCGCCATGGGTGTGGGGTTCGGTGCGGCCTATCCCGACTTCCGCTCAGAAAACCCGGCGCAGTCGGTGACCAGCTTCGGGGGGATGATGTTCATGCTCCTTGCCGCCGGGTTCATCGCCATGGTGATCGTTCTCGAGGCCGGACCGGTCTATCAGGTCTTCATGGCGGACTTCCGCGGGCGAAGCCTCTCCGGCCTGCAGTGGGCATGGCTTGTCGGCTCTTTTGCCCTCGTGGTCCTCCTCTGCGTCCTCGCCGTGATCCTTCCCATGCGGTTCGGCGAGCGGCGTCTCCGGGGCTGCTGACCGCATTGTTCTGCTTCATTATTCAGATTGATTGTCCTGAGGAAGCGTTCCATTCCTGAGACGGTTTTCATATGACCCCGCCTCCTTGCATCGATTGATGATCGTTGTTTCTTCAATTGGTGATCCCATCGTCCAATAAAGAAATCCGTCTTCGGCGAAGTAGGTGCGAACGCGTTGATAAAAGCGCCCCTCGAAACCGTGTTGACGGATGTGGCGAACCAAAGCATCGAAGAGAACTCTGTCGACACGGTCTCGAACCAGATACTCGTGGGGCCACTCCTGCATTGTCTTGGCAAAAGTCCACTGTGAGGATTCGATGAACTTCCGCAAAGCATCGGGCAACGCAATTGAATCACTCATTATTCAGGTTCCCCATCGTATCCGATGTTAGGGGGTCGTGCCTGCGGCTCTTTTTCAGGGCTCTCAAGAAACGCACGACCAGCTGGGGCAGTGCGGTACCTTTGCTTCGAACTGCGGGGTTTGTCGGGGATAGTGCGTTCGATCAACCCTTTCTTAAGAGCAGGTTCGAGATATTTTTTGAGGAAATGCACGCGATCCTTTAGGCGCAGCGCCGATTGTAGATCCGCCGCACTGGCTTCCCGCATGGCAACACGTAGTATAGTCAGTACTTGTTGGGTAACTTGTTGTGTGACTTGTGGGGTACTTGTGGGGTACTTGAGGGGTAGATGTGTGGTGGATTCTTCTGTATCATGGGCCTCATCATAGGCCTGAACTTGGTCCCGACTTGGTCCCGTCTTGGTGCCGACGCGTGTGGTCTTTGGCTCTTCCATGGCTCCCACCTGCGTCCGCACCTCCGGATTCGGATAGAAAATCGCGGTGAAGAAGCCGTTATCCTCGAAAATCGGCGCCGGGCAGCGCTGATCGTGGGCCTCGTCGCGCATGCGCTTGATACCGGTTCCGGCTTTCTCTATGAAGGTGATGCGATGGAGCAAGTCAGCAATGAGGGCATTGCGGCGGACGCTCTTCTTGCCGAGGTCGGAAAGCTTCATCCCCTTGGGCAGGCCGCCGGGGCTGGATATTTCGATCCGGTCGGTATAGATCTCCACGAAGACGTTGGCCCCCTCCATGAACCAGTCGCGATGCA
The DNA here is from genome assembly GCA_018827585.1 of Pseudomonadota bacterium. Lineage (GTDB taxonomy): Bacteria > Desulfobacterota > Syntrophia > Syntrophales > UBA5619 > JAKAFS01. The sequence continues at coordinate 38,946 of JAHJXP010000062.1, forward strand.
TGACCGCATTGGTGATGGCTTCGCGCAGGGCTTTCATAGGGTATTCCGGGACGTCCTCCCGGCGCAGCCCTTCAATGCGATAGGCCGTACGGGTGTTGCGCTCGATGAAACGCAGGCTATCCTCGATATCCGAAACGATGCCGCCGGCAAAATCCTTGCGGTCCAGGATGTGCACCTTGTCTGCTCCCTTCGCCAGGAGACAGGTGATGTAGGCCTGGTTGAAGAAGTGCCGGACATTCCCGGCGAAGAAGAGAACCCCGGCATTTCGGAAAATGAGCTTGCTGCCGGAACGCTCAGCGGCCTCGATATTGACCAGGACGTCCTCGGCTCTGGGGCGACCGGTGATGCCGCTCAGCTGGAGCCAGGCTTCGTACTTCTCCCGATCGAAGTCCTGAGGGTAGCGGAACTTTGGGCAAAGGGAAAGATCGAAACGGATAACCTCTTCACTGCGGAAGAGATCCCGAATCTCATCGCGGCTGAGCTTTTGCGTTACCGCCCCCTGCCGCCAGAAAAAGCCGTCGCTGCATTGCACCGGTTTGGCGTCGCTTTCCCGGACCGTGACAACCGTCACCTCCCCCATCCGCTGCACCAGCACCTTCACAGGTGGGTCGCAGTTGCGGGCTATGTCCTGGATGCGGGCGCGTAGCTGATTGGTATCGGCAATTCCCTTGACTGTACCGTCATCCTGAACCCCCAGCAGAATCCTGCCGCCCGCCGTGTTAGCAAAGGCCACCAGTTCACGGGCGAAGGAAGAGGAAAGGCCCTCCTTGTATTCCAGCATAGCACTTTCACCCTCCTGGAGCAGAATGTCGAGATCGGTCGCCTTCATGCTTCGGCCTCCTCGGGAACGGCGATGACCAGTTCCGACACATCCACCTCGCCGGAGATGAGCCAGGACAACAGCAGGTCGCGGATTCGGCGGCGGGTGGTGTTTTTACGTCCAAGAGTAGCAATCTCTGAAAGCACTGGAATACTCACTTCACCGGTATAAAACCCCCTGCAACCTTACCATTCGTAATAAAAAAACCCCGCTCTTTATAAGAAACGGGGCATTTGTCAGCCAATCCATATTTCCCTCCAGCATTGCTATACAGGATGGAACTATTCACAACCTTTCATATCTGCTGTCTCCACTATCACGATTTTCATTTCAAATCTACTATTTCCATCAAAATGGTCAATCCACGACTTTTAGGAGGAAGCACGCATCAACCGGATGAACCTTTTTCTTGACACGCTGTCGCCATGTCCATATATTTTGCTGCCTGAAAAGCCGTCAGATCAAATTATGAAAAGTTACAGCGCTATTCCCGGTAACAGGCCCGATTTTCAATATTCAAGGAGCACATGGAGCACGGCAGCTATAAATCCATCTTGAAAGTGATTTTCAGCAGGCGCATGCTGGTGTCCTTCATCATGGGTTTCGCCTGCGGCCTCCCCCTTCTTTTGACCATCACGGTGTTGCAGGCATGGATGAAGGAAGAGGGGGTGGATCTGACCGTTATCGGCATGATGGCTTTGGTGGGGTTCCCCTACACCGTTAAATTCCTTTGGGCGCCTTTTTTTGACCGCTACATCCCGCACTTTCTCGGCCGCCGGCGCGGGTGGCTCATCATGGCTCAAACTGCGCTGATGATGGCGATTGCCGCACTCGGTTTGACCAATCCTGTATTCAATCCCTGGATGATGGCTTTTGTCGCTTTTCTGGTGACCTTTTTCAGCGCTTCCC
>JAHJXP010000063.1 GCA_018827585.1 Pseudomonadota bacterium
GCGCCGTTTTCTGCGCGGCGGGCCTTGAGGCGCCCTCCATTAGGGAACTCCCCTTGCGGGAGGCCGTGTAGGAAAGGCTGAACGAGGTCAACATGAAGATAACGGCCACCACGGTAGTCATCTTGCCGAGAAAGGTCCCCGGGCCGCTGCGGCCGAAGACGGTCTGGCTGGAGCCTCCGAAAACCGCGCCCATGTTGGCGCCCTTTCCCGCCTGCAGCAGCACGACGAGGACCAGGACGATGCAGACGATCACATGTACGATGGTGACGAGTATTTGCACTTTTTATACCTCTTGAATATTGTTATATCTGACAACTTGCAGAAACGATTCCACATCCAGGCTGGCCCCTCCGACCAGCGCCCCGTTGATGTCCTGCTGGAGCATCAGGGAGGCGATGTTGGCCGGCGTGACGCTTCCCCCGTAGAGGATCGCCAGCTCTTCCGCGCTTCCCCGCCCGTATTGTCCGGCGATCCATTCGCGGATGAAGCGGTGAACCTCTTCGGCCTGCTCCGGGGTCGCCGTGCGGCCGGTGCCGATCGCCCAGACCGGCTCATAGGCGAACAGAGACCGCCCTATATCACCGGCCGTCAAATTATTCAATCCCTCTTTTAACTGCCGCTCGATGACCGTTTTTGTCCTGTCCTCTTCCCTCTCCCGCAGGGTTTCCCCGATGCAGAAGATCGGTTTCAGCCCCGCCGCAAGGGCGGCCCGGAGCTTCAGGTTTACGGCGTCGTTCCCCTCGCTAAAGAGGGTGCGTCTCTCCGAGTGGCCGATGATGACGTATTGGCAGCCTGCCTCGCGGAGCATTCCGCCGGAGATCTCGCCGGTATACGCCCCTTTTTCCGCCTCGTGGAGGTTCTGGGCGGCCAGGCGGACGGCCGATCCCCGGAGGACTTCCGCCACGGCCCGAAGCGCCGTGAAGGGCGGGGCGACGATCACCTCCGGACCCGGGGAAGCGCCGAGGGCTTCCCGGAGGCGCGAGGCGAACCCGACCGCCTCCGCGATCGTCTTGTTCATCTTCCAGTTTCCCGCGATGACCGATTCGATCATTTTAACCTCCGAACGACCGGCGGCCGATGTACAGGGCGAGGTCCCTCATCCGGCACGCGTAGCCGCTTTCATTGTCATACCAGGCAAACACCTTGACGAAATTGCCGCCGATCACCGCCGTCAGGGGGGCGTCCACGATCGCCGAGTAAGGGCTTCCCGTGAAATCGATGGAGACCAGTTCTTCATCGCAGATTGCGATGATCCCCTTCAATTTTCCTGCCGCGGCCCTCCTCAGGGCGTCGTTGACCTCCTGGATAGTGACGTCCCGTCCTACCTCCACCGCCAGATCGACGAGGGAGACGTTGGGCGTCGGGACCCGGAGCGCCGCTCCGTCCAGCCTTCCTTTCAGTTCCGGGATCACCTCGGTGACCGCCTTGGCCGCGCCGGTCGAGGTCGGCACGATGGAGAGCGCCGCCGCGCGCCCCCTTCTGAGGTCTTCGTGGGAGCCGTCCAGGATCCGCTGGTCCATCGTGTAGGAGTGGATCGTGGTCATCAGTCCCTTGACGATGGTGAACTCCTCGTGGAGGACCTTGGCCACCGGGGCGAGGCAGTTCGTCGTGCAGGAGGCGTTGGAGACGATGTGGTGCCTCTGCGGATCGTAGGTCTCTTCATTCACCCCCATGACGAAGGTCCCGTCGATTCCCTTGCCGGGGACCGCGAGGATGACCTTTTTCGCTCCCGCCTCGAGGTGCCCGCTCACGTTGTCCTTTTTCCGGAACTTCCCCGTCGCCTCAAATACTATGTCTACGCCCAGCTTCCCCCACGGGAGGTCGGACAGGGGCGAGGCGACCGCCGTGAGCAGGATCTTTTTCCCGTCGACGACGAGGTGGCCGTCTTCCACCGCGACTTCGGCGCCGATCTTTCCGTGCACCGAGTCGTACTTCAGAAGATGCGCCAGGTTCTCGGGCTTGGCCCGGGAGTTGATCGCCACAATCGTGATCTCATCGCAGCCGAGACACGCCCGGACGATGTATCTGCCGATTCTGCCGAAGCCGTTGATCGCTGCTTTTATTGCCATGACCGGTCTCCTTTGGTGAAAAAGATTGTTGAGAACAATGGATGATAAGGTAAGGAAATAATAGACAGCCCGCCGATATTAGTCAATATTTTTTTATCAGCGGCTCTTCGTCACGCCGATCCGGTCACAATAGGCCGCCACCGCGCAGCCGCTGCAGAGGGGCGAAACGGGGCGGCAGGTGTTTCTCCCGAAGGCGACCAGAAGGGTGTTGAAGCGGGACCAGTGTTTTGCGGGGAGCTTTTCCCGGAGGGCGAATTCTGTCTCTGCGGGGGTCTTCGTCCGGACGTAGCCCATGCGGTTGGAAATCCGGTGTACGTGGGTGTCCACGCACAGCCCCAATCCATTGAAACCGAGGGATACGACGAGGTTTGCCGTCTTTCTTCCCACCCCCTTGAGCGTCAGGAGCTCTTCCAGAGTTTCCGGGACGCGGGAATCGAAACGAACGATAAGCTCCCGGCAGACATGACGAATCGTCCCGGCCTTGTTCCGGTAAAATCCGACTGGGTAGATCGCCTGGCTGATCTCCTCTTCGGCAAGCCGGAGCATCTCTTGGGGCGTGGAGGCCAGGGCAAAGAGCCTTTCCGAGGCCGCGGCCGTCACCTCGTCCTTGGTCCGGAGGCTCAGGAGGGTGGAGATCAGGATCTCGAAGGGGGCGCGGCGCTCGCGGGCCAGTTGCGAAACGATCGGCAGTTCCCGCTTTTGCAGCTCCTTCTCCAAAAGGCGGATGACTTCCACCATCTGCCGGTTGTTCATGGGCGTTCCCCGGCCGATGCGAGGGGGGGGTTAATCATAACCCTCGTCGTTTGCCAACATATCCAGGTGGAGCGTCGCAATGTCCTCTACGTCCAGGTCCGCCTTCTGATTCGTTTCCCGGAAATCCACGATTTTGATGTACCGCTTGCACGCGTTGCACACATCGACGCGGCGCTGCTCGTCCTCTTCGACTGTGAAATAGGCGAGAGTCTGCTGTTCTTCGTTTCCGCAGAAGGGGCATTTGATCCGCAGGAAACTCCACTCGAACCCGCACTGGTTGCAGAAGAGGTAACGCGTCCCTTCCTCATCCCGGATCTCGCCGATCTTGGGCTCCCGTCCGCAGATGGGGCAGTAGCCCTCCGACCAGCCGGATTTCGCGACTGCATCCCCGTGGCGCGCCACGACCTGCTCCAGGGCGGGTCTCAGGCTCTCTTCGATGAAGAGCTCCACAAGATCGAAAGAAGCATCCGCCTCGTCCTCCACTGCCTCTTCTTCATCGGGCAGAGGGGGGTTGAACGATTCGTAGATCAGGTCGTTAAAAAGGATTTCGCCGTCGCGGATTTTCCGCGCGATTTCCGCCGTCTCTCCGGGATTCCGCTTCTCGGCAATCTCCAGGAGGGCGAGAAAATACTCTTTGGGTTCCAAAAGTTCACAGCTAAGCGAAGAAAAGTCAACAAGCGGAAGCCCTCCCGCCATCTTGGCGGCGACCAGCTTTTCCTCGACGGGAAAGACCTCCCTTTTCATCCGGCGGCGGAATTCTTCCCGGAGGATCAGGATCTCCTCCAGGATGTCGAGGAGATCCGTGTAGTGCGGGCTCGATGTCCTGTATGTTTGTATGGTCCGTAAAGAATCCTTCAATATCGCTGCCATGCCGGTTTTCTCCTTATCGTTTGTTTGTGAAGTATGGCGCTGTATATCCCCTTTTGGGGGCAAGTTCAAGCGATATTTAACGGCTTCGTAAAAAGTCCGGATGCTGCGTTGCGCTTCATCCTTCCCCTGCTTTCGCAGGGGCAGACTTGTTGCAGCGTACGCCAGTGTAGGGAACGGTTTCAAACCGTTCCCTACAGGAGGTTCGCGCGCCTTGCCGGAGCCTGCCCCGGCGAAGGCCGGGGGAACTTTTTACGAAGCCGTCCCCAGTTCAAGGCTTCTTTGTGACTTTTTACGAGAGAGTCAAATTTGAGGCGATCGTTTGCGATGCTTGCCGCGGAGGGGGATTCTTGGAAAGTGTTGACAGTCCGATGTTTATTCCCGGAATGTTTTCTTGACAGAAACGGCGCTATGGTGCTATCAAAAACATTACGCTGGTTCCTCTGTTCTTTATATGAGACTCTGCGGTTGAGGGAGCGCAAGGTTGTTGTTCGGCGGGAGCGCGGAGAGGGACGGTTGTCGTCGGGCTTCTTCGTGAAAACATAAAAGGTCGCTTCCGTCCAATAGAGAAATAATCAGAGTAAGGGAGGGTGTGACATGAGAAAAGCAAGGATGTTTTTCGTAGCGGTTCTGTTTCTTGTCGGATGCTTGGCAGGAATTTCAAGCAGCGCGCAGGCGGAATATCCCGAGCGCGGCATTGAAATAATCGTGCCGTTCGGCGTCGGCGGCGGGAGCGACACGGCGGCGAGGGCGGTGGCGGAAGGGTTGAAGCCGCTCCTGAAAGTTCCCCTGGTCATCACCAATATGCCGGGAGGCGGGGCGACAAAGGGGATGCTCCACGTTTCCCAGCAGCCTGCCGACGGCTATACTGTCCTGGCCGTTACCACCTCCCATCTGATCGATGCCGTCAAACCCAAGACCAGGGCCAATATTCTGACGGATTTTGATCCCCTGATGAGAATCCAATGGGATACGTCCGCGGTGTTGATTTCCGGAGATTCCAAATTCAAGACGCTGGCCGATCTCATCGACTATGGAAAGAAGAAGCCCAAGATGCTGAAGTTTGCTGGTACTTCTCCAGGGGGATGGTCGGAGATCCAGACGGTGGCGTTCTTCAAGAAGGTAGGCGTGGAGGTGACGTTTGTCCCGTTCGATTCCGGGGCGGAGACCAAGGCGGCGATCATGGGCGGGCATATTCATGGGGCGGTGGAGGAGATTGCCGAGACGCTTCCCCTGATCGAGGCCGGCAAACTGCGGTCGCTCGCGGTGATCATGGAAAAAAGGCATCCGGCCCTCCCGAATGTGCCGTGTACCGCGGAGCTGGGCATCGATTACACGCACGGCCTGTTTCGGGGCTGGGCGGTGAAGAAGGGGACGCCGCCGGACCGTATAAATATCTTCACGACGTGATCAAGAAGGCCCTGGATGCACCCATCTATAAGAAATTCGTTCAGGACACTCATCTCTATGCCCGTCAGGGATACCTTGGTCCCGAGGAAACGAGAAAATA
>JAHJXP010000064.1 GCA_018827585.1 Pseudomonadota bacterium
GACATGTCCGATCCCCTGCTGGCGAAGCTCAAGGACAAGAAGCCCCACATGAAGGGGCGCTGTGCGACCTGCCGCTGGCTCGACGTCTGCGGCGGCAATTTCCGCGCCCGGGCGGAGGCGGTGACGGGAGACGTCTGGTCTCCCGACACCGCCTGCTACCTGTCGGACGCCGAGATAAAATAAAAAGGGGGGACAGCTTTTTTAAAAAGCTTTTGAAAGAAAGATGACCTCATAAAAATGGGGCGGCTTCGTAAAAAGGCCGCAGGCAAGGCGCGCGAGCCCTGAGGAATGAGGCGTACAGAGACGTACGCCGCAATGACGAAGGGTGAAGCGCAACGCAGCATCCGGACTTCTTACGAAGCCGTCAAGAAAGGAGCGCCGCCATGAACTATCCCGATTACCGGCCGAGAAGGCTCAGGAAGAACGACAATTTCCGGAGGATGATCCGGGAGACGAACCTCTCCGCGGACAACCTGATCTATCCGCTGTTTGCCGTGCCGGGGACGAAGGTGAAAAAACCGATCGTTTCCATGCCGGGGATCTTTCAGATGTCCGTCGATCACCTGGTGAAAGAGACGCAGCGGGCGAAGGACTTAGGGATCCCGGCGGTCCTCCTCTTCGGGATACCCGAGAAGAAGGACGAGATCGCCTCCGGGGCGATGGCCGCCGACGGGATCGTCCAGCGGGCGATCCGTGGGATAAAGGAGAAGGTCCCCGACATCATGGTCATCACCGACGTCTGCCTGTGCGAATACACCAGCCACGGCCACTGCGGGATGCTGGATAAGGGGGAAGTGGACAACGACTCCACCTTGGAGGTCCTCGTGGAGACGGCCGTCTCCCACGCGAAGGCCGGGGCGGACATGGTCGCGCCGTCGGCGATGATGGATGGCCAGATCGCCGCCATCCGCGAGGGACTCGACGAGGCCGGTTTTGAGACCGTCCCGATCATGGCCTATTCGGCAAAGTACGCCTCCTGTTTCTACGGTCCCTTCCGGGAGGCGGCCGAAAGCGTCCCCGCTTTCGGCGACCGGCGGGCCTACCAGATGGATCCGGCCAATTCCGACGAGGCGATGCGCGAGATCACCCTCGACGTGGGGGAGGGGGCGGACATCATCATGGTCAAGCCGGCGCTGGTCTATCTCGACGTCATCCGGCGGGCGAAGGAGGAGTTCGACCTGCCGCTTGCCGCCTACAACGTCAGCGGCGAGTTTTCCATGATCAAGGCCGCCGCGCAGATGGGCTGGCTCGACGGCGAGCGGGCGATGCTGGAGACCCTGACGGCGATCCGGCGGGCCGGGGCGGACATGATCATCACCTATTTCGCCCCCGAGGCCGCAAAACTGTTGGGGAAATAGAATGAACATGATCGTTCCTGCGAAAACGGAGATTCATCTACACTGAAGAATGGTGTTTATTGTCTCTGACACTTGTGCGCAAGTGACAGGCACATCTTCTTTTTTGAGACCGTTACGAGTAGCGAAAGGGAATTCATGTCTGAAATTTCAAATATATTTGAATCTTTTGAAAGCTATATTTGTGCTGAAGATACTGCAGATTATCAGCCCCAGAAGTTGCGTCATTTTTATTTCAATCCCCAAAGAAAAATAAAGCTTTATTGCGGTGATGCACTGAGTATTGGAAGGTTTATCAACTCAACGAATTGCAGAATATCACGTCTGTCATTCGGGAGTTTACCTTCTTCGTGCAAGAGAAATATCGTATAGCCCTCGACCGACCTGGAAGTGGCAACGCAAAGAACATCGGGTCTGTAGTAAAGATTGATGACCTGATCAACGGTCAGGGTCCTTTCGCCCGATTGGGTGAAGAAATCTTTGATGACTACTGGATGTATTATCTTACCAAGGATATGGCAAAATCGGTAGACTTGAAGGGCGCATCATATAAAAATCTCAGGGAATATAAAGAATACAAGAGGCTTCAGTAATCGATGCGAAACCATATAGTTCGTAAATTGGATCAACAGGCTGAACTAATTGCCCCTGATCCCGTGTTTCCTTCAACACGGTTTCAGGGAAGCAAGCTCAAGATAGCCGATTGGATTTGGGAATCTATCCAAAATCTTAACTTCGATTCCGCCCTTGATGCATTTGGCGGTACGGGGAGCATTGGCTATCTATTTAAGAAAAAAGGGAAAAAAGTAACATACAACGACATCTTAAAATTCAACTGGTATATAGGACAAGCTTCAATCGAGAACGATACCGTGAAGCTTACGCCGGAAGATATTGATTTTATTATCAAGCGCCACGCGTATATAAAATATCCTTCCTTTGTCCAGGATACCTTTCGCGATATATATTTTACGGAAGAGGAAAATAGATGGATCGATACGGCGGTGACCAACATCAGGTTGATGAATGACATTTACAAAAAGTCGCTTGCTTATTTCTCCCTTTTTCAATCCTGCATCAGCAAACGACCATTTAATTTATTCCACCGGAAAAATCTCTATTTAAGATTGTCCGAAGTAAAAAGAAATTTTGGTAATAAAGCTACATGGGATACGCCTTTTGAAACGCACTTTAGGAAATTTTCAGATGAAGCTAACCGTGCGGTTTTTTCCAACGGCCAAGGAAATCGATGTCTAAATTTGGATATATTCGATGTGAAAGGGAACTACGATCTCGTCTATATCGATACGCCTTATATGTCTCATAAAGGGTTCGGTGTTGATTATTTTGGCTTCTACCACTTCCTTGAAGGGTTAGCGCACTACGAGACTTGGCATGAAATGATCGATTACAGAACGAAACATAAGCGTTTGAAAGGAGGAGGGGGGGCTTGGACGGATAAAAAGCTGATTCAATCGGCGTTCGATCAGTTGTTCCGGCAATTTCACGATAGTATCCTGGTGGTTTCATACAGGTCAGATGGCATTCCTTCTCTCTATGAACTGGTGAATTTACTGAAAAAGTATAAACAGAACGTTCAGGATATAAAACGGAAGAATTACAAATATGTCTTGAGTACAAACCACTCAGAAGAGGTTTTGTTGATTGGTGTGTAGAAACGGGGGATCATTCTTATCGAAAAAGGGAGCATTGTTGGAGGATTTGTATATTGGAATCGTTCATAGATTACCTGCTCAGCAGGAATGACACTGTTGGATTTTCAAGGGGTTCGTGATGGGGACACCGATGAAAGAGGAACCTTCGCGAATCTTGCCTCACACGCTCCGGATGGTCGCCTGGGAGGTGACCCGGAGCTGCAACCTGGCCTGCGGCCACTGCCGCGCCTCCGCCCTGCGCGGCCCCTATCCGGGGGAGCTCGGTACGGAAAAGTGCCTGCAGCTTCTCGACGAGATTGCCGCCGTCGCCAAACCGGTGATCATCCTCACCGGCGGCGAGCCGCTCCTCCGGAAGGATATCTACGACATTGCCGCGTATGGGGACCGGAAGGGCCTCCGGATGGTCCTGGCGACGAACGGGACGTTTGTGACCGAAGCGGTTGCGAACAGGATGATCGAAGCGGGCATCCGGCGGGTGAGCGTCAGCCTCGACGGACCCGACGCAGGGAGCCACGATGCCTTCCGCGGCGTTCCGGGCGCCTTTGCCGAGGCGCTGACCGGAATCGCCGCGATGAAAAAGGCGGGGCTGGATTTCCAGATCAACACGACGATCACCCGGGCCAACCTCGCGCAGATCCGGGAGATCCACGACCTGGCCCATCGGCTCGGCGCGGCGGCCCATCACATCTTTTTGCTCGTTCCCACAGGGCGGGGAAAGGAGATGGCCGACCAGGCGATCACGGCCTCGGCCTACGAGGAGACGCTGAACTGGTTCTACGAGGAGGGCCTCGGCTGCGCCATCCAGCTCAAGGCGACCTGCGCCCCCCACTACTACCGGATCTTCCATCAGCGGCACAAAGAGCGCAACGGGACGCCGGAGAGAAAACCGGCGGCGGGGGAAGGCGGCCACCCTCTCCACGCCATGACGCGCGGTTGCCTCGGGGGGAGCGCCTTCTGCTTCATCTCCCACACGGGGCAGGTCCAGCCCTGCGGCTACCTGGAGTTAGACTGCGGTCAGGCCTCCGAAAAGGGTTTTGCAGAGATCTGGAACGATTCCAAGATATTCCGTGACCTGCGCGACCTTGGCCTTTACGGAGGCAAGTGCGGCCGCTGCGAGTTCATCCGGGTCTGCGGCGGCTGCCGGGCGCGCGCGTACGAGGCTACGGGGGATTACCTGGCCGAGGAGCCGTTATGCGTCTACCGGCCGGGAAAATAGGGAAGGGGTATGGACAATACCGATAAAAGACTTTTAAATCTCATCCAGGAGGATCTTCCGCTCACGGCGGCGCCGTTTGCGGAGGTGGCCGAGCGGCTCGGTATCGGCGAACCGGAGGTCCGCAAGCGGGTCGCAAGGCTCAAGGAGGAAGGGGTCATCCGGCGGATCGGGGCAGTCTTCGACCTCCGGAAACTGGGCTTCACGAGCACCCTGTGCGCCGCCCGCGTCCCGGTGGAAAAAATGGCCGCCTTTGTCGGGACGGTGAACGCCTGCCCGGGGGTGACGCACAACTACCGGCGGGAGCATGACTACAATGTCTGGTTCACGCTGATCGCCCCCGGCGAGGAGAAGCTCATGGCGACGCTTGCCGAAATCAAACGGAAGACGGGGATCGACGACATCCTGAGCCTGCGGGCGACACGGACCTTCAAGATTAACGCCCGCTTCGACGTGTGAGAACAGCTTCTTCGAGCGAGGGAAAGATGATGAAGGAAGAAACGAAGCGCCCCAAGCTTGTCCTCGTCGACGGGAGCAACTACCTGTTTAGGGCCTTTTACGCGATCCGGGAGCTCTCCAACTCCAAAGGCTTTCCCACCAACGCGATCTACGGCTTCACAACCATGCTGATCAAGCTCCTGCGCGACCAGGCGCCGGACTACATCGCGGTGGCCTTCGACGTCAAGGCCCCCACCTTCCGTCACGAGGCCTATAAGGAGTACAAGGCCACCCGGAAGGCCACTCCCGACACCCTCGTTCCGCAGATCCCTTATGTCAAGGAGATTGTGCAGGGGTTTTCCATCCCGGTCCTCGAACAGCCTGGACTGGAGGCCGATGACATCATCGGGACCGTGGCCCGGGCGCACGCGGGGGAGGGGATGGAAGTCGTCATCGTCTCCGGCGACAAGGACCTGATGCAGCTCGTCTCCGGCGATATCGTCATGGTGGACACCATGAAGGACAAGACCTATGATGTCGCCGCCGTGAAGGGGCGTTTCGGTGTCGGGCCGGAGCAGGTCGTGGAGATCCTGGGCCTGATGGGGGACGCCTCCGACAACATCCCCGGCGTCCCGGGGATCGGGCCGAAAGGGGCGCTCCGCCTGATCGAACAGTTCGGGGGGATCGAGGAGATCCTGGCCCATCCGGAGAAGATCCATAACCAGAAAACCCGCGAGGCGATTCTCGCCAACGCCGACCAGGCGAGGCTCAGCCGGAATCTGGCGCAGATCCGGACGGACGCGGAAATCCCGTTCGACCTGGAGGCCGGCCGGCGGCGGGAGCCGGACCGCGAGCGGCTCATCGCGCTGTTCAGGGAGTTTGAATTTTCCTCGCTCCTCCAGGAGTTGAAGATCGACGGGGAGCAGACCTCCGAAGACTACCATATCTGCCGGACGCCGGAGGAACTCGCCGCGCTCGCAGCCCGCCTTGCCGAAGGGAAGGAATTCTCGCTCGATCTCCTTACCTCTTCGGCGGAGCCGATGCGGGCCTCCCCCGTCGGCCTTGCCGTATCGCCCGCGCCGGGGGAGGCGCATTACGTTCCCTTAGCTCATGATGAAGAAGCGCCGCAACTTGGCGCCGGCGCGGTGCTCGACGCCTTCGCGCCCCTCCTTGCCGACCCGGCGATCCGGAAGCACGGCCATGATCTGAAACCCACCCTCATCCTCCTTGCCGAAAACGGGACTCCCCTCCGGGGGCTCGGCCGCGACACGATGGTCGCCTCCTACCTGCTCAATCCGGCGCGACACAGCTTCGAGCTGGCTGAGACGGTCCTCGACCGCCTCGGCCGGCGGATCCCTTCCGCCAAGGAGGTGATGGGGAGCGGGGCGAAGGCGGCGCCGTTTTCGTCCCTCTCCGTGGAAAAGGCGGCGGACTTCGCCTGCCGGCGCGTCGATGCCGTGACGGCCCTTGCGGCAGATCTTTCAGACAAGATCGTCGCGGCAGGCATGGAGGCGCTCCTTGACGACGTGGAGATGCCGCTGGTCGAGGTCCTGGCCGCGATGGAGAGGAAGGGCGTTCTCCTGGACCTCGCGCTTCTCGGGACGATGTCGCAGGAGATCGAGCAGCTCCTTGCCCTCGCGGAGGAGAAGATCCACCGGCTGGCCGGGGAAAAATTCAACATCAACTCCCCCAAGCAGCTCCAGGCGGTCCTCTTCGACAAGCTGGGGCTCCCCCGGGGCAGGAAGACCAAGGAGGGGTATTCGACCGACGTGGATGTCCTCTCCGCGCTCGCCCGGAGCCACGAGCTCCCCGCGGAGATCCTCGCTTACCGGGGGATGGTCAAGCTGAAGTCGACCTACATCGACGCCCTGCCGGAACTCGTTCACCCCCGGACGGGCCGGGTCCATACCTCCTACAACCAAACCATCACAGCGACGGGGCGGCTCTCCAGCAGCAACCCGAACCTCCAGAACATCCCCATCCGGACGCTCGAAGGGAAGCGGATCCGCCAGGCCTTTGTCGCCCCGCCGGGCTGGGAGATCGTCTCGGCGGACTACTCCCAGATCGAGCTCAGGGTGCTGGCGCACCTCTCCGGAGACGAGGCGCTGATCGAGGCCTTCACCGCGGGCGAGGACATCCACAGCCGGACCGCCTCCGACATCTTCGGGGTCTTTCCCGAGATGGTCAACCCCGACATGCGGCGGCAGGCAAAGGTGATCAATTTTGGCGTCCTCTACGGGATGAGCGCGTTCGGCCTCGCAAAGGAACTGGGAATCACCCAGAAGCTGTCCCAGGCCTACATCGACGGCTATTTCCAGAAGTATGCGAAGGTCCGGGAATACCTCGACTCACTCCTCGCCCAGGCCAGGCGGGAGGGTTACGTGACAACCCTTCTCAAGCGGCGGAGATATCTTCCCGAGATCAACAGCGCGCAGGCGCCGATCCGGCAGTTCGCGGAGCGGATGGCGATCAACGCCCCGATCCAGGGGACGGCGGCGGACCTCATCAAGGTGGCGATGGTCAGGATCTTCCGGAGGCTCGCGGAAGAAAACCTTTCTGCGCAGATGATCATGCAGGTCCACGACGAACTGGTTTTCGAGGCGCCCGTTTCCGAAAGGGAAGTTCTGATGACCCTCGTCCGCGAGGAGATGGAGGGGGTGCTGAAGCTTGATGTGCCCCTCCGTGTGGAGGTCGCGTCCGGCAGAAACTGGGACGAGGCGCACACCTGAGGGGGGCCTGCTTTGGGTCTTAGAGTACACGGTGGTGTTCGAGAATTCTCCTGACCTCGTGCAAGCCAACCCCGGTGTGTGCGGCAAAATCCGGCCAGGCGGAAACCGCCTCCCCGACCTGTTTCAAAACCTGCGGTGCGGTACCGATGCCGAAACGGTCGGCCACTGCAAGCAGATCGTTACGGTAGATGCCGGAAAATTTTCCGTTTACCGCCATCAGGTGCTGGAGGGTCCATTCGCCCTGGGGATTATGGGCGTGCGTCACATCGTAGGCCGGGGCAAGCTCCCATTCCTTCCCTTCGCACAGGATAAAGGAGACATTTTTGGTATGGTCGTCACAATTGGCCGCCATCACATTGAACGCCATCCTCCGGAATGCTTCCTCCAAGGCGTGGTAGCCCGGCAGGATCCGCTTGATGGTCAGAAAGAGCTGGTTGTAATCATGGCTGGCCTTCTGCTTATAATCCATGTGGGCCATTGCACAGAGGGTTTGCAGATGATGTTTTTTGTTGCCGTCCCGGTCGAAGCGCAGCGTCATGAAGTGGGCGCGACCTTCCTCCTCTAACAGCCGGCTGGGCGACATGGCAATACCGGCGGCTCCGGCCATCAGGGAATAGGCATATTCGATGCGGCCGTAATCCTGAGAGCCTCCCAGTTCCCTGTCGGCGCCCATTCCGTCAAATTTAAGCAGCCAGTGTTCAAAGCCGGGCTCCACATCGAACTGTCCCGACCGGATTTCATCGGTCGTCGGATTCCAGGCAATGGCCGCCTTGGCCCTGGCCCCGCCCGCCGAAGTTCCCACTTGGATGATCTGGGCAAGCGCTGCCTTGGCCAGATGGTCTGAACCGATCTCTCCATGCACTGCAGAGCGGGCGCTTTCAATCAGGCGGGAAAGCTTGATAGCGGTACTGCCGACCGAGGCGGGAGAGCGCGCGGGTCTGAATTCCAAACCGCCCGTGCCCCTCTTGCCCATATAGGCCAGCCGGTCGAGGGGGGTGACTTGCGACTTGGCGACACCCCTGCCGGCCATCCAGGCGTCAATCAGTGTGTTGCCGAAATCGTCCGGCAGGGCATCGGCGAGCAAGGCCGGAAGTCGTTTGAAGGTTAACTCCGGAAGGTCGGCAAAAACAAACGGTTCGCGCGCCCGTGTTAGAGGCATGGTCAGGGGCGCAAGCTCGATGCCGGACGTGACGAACCGGGGGTCATATTCGAACGCATAGTATCCCAATTTGGGGTCAAGGGCCACCGCTCCGACGGTTTTCCCCCAAATGCGGACTTCGATGGCATGAACCGGTTTATACATGCGGCGTTCCTTTTCCCCGGGAAGCCCGCTGCCGCGAAGGTTTGGGTTTCAGCATTTGCAAAGGGCTGATGGAGACCGACGGAGCCAGAGAGTCAATCCACTCGCCCCGACCCAGGGCGCGCAATACTTTTACAAGCGATTTGACCGTTGCCCCTTTGCCGGCTTCCAGATTTTTAACGACATTCAGGGCAACGCCGGCCTGCTCGGCAAGCTGGCGCTGATCCACATTCTGCCGGAGCCGAAGGTCACGCAGTTGCCGGCCGAGTGTCGCCTCCCATTCTTCGGTTGTCATGCTGTTTGTCATTAAGAGCCCTATTATGGTCCATTGGTGACTGAATGATACATAATGGCCCTGTAAAAGTCTACTAAATAATTATGCAGACAGACTCATCCATGCGAACGGATGGAATTACTCATCATATTCCCTAAGTCACTATGCATGAGGATGGTCATGGAGAGATGCAACCCTAAGCCGGACAGCCGAACAAACCGATCCATGATTCAGGCCTCTCCCTGTGCAATCTCCCGCAGATGCTCGCCCACCCACGCGGGAGCGTAAGCAAGGTCGTTGTGAAAGGTGAAACCCGGGCTTTGGCATACGGATAACATCAATATTCCGGACCGGTGCGGACGGGGTTTCAAGCGATATCCACAAAATAAAGGTTGCCTTCGGGAGGACGATGGTGTATGTGAGCCGCCGACATGTGAACCACGGGGATCACCCCTGTGGTTTTCTATTTCGCTTTCAATTTTCAGGACCGGATGATAGAAACGCCTGTCAGAAGCGGCGATACCGTTTCCCCTGGTGGAAAAAGACCGGAGCGGGTGGGAAAGAAAAAAAGGGAACGCCCCAAAAAGATATGCCTATACATATACCCACGCCCCAGTACAGCCCCCGTGAGGAACTGGCGAACAGCATCACCCACGGGGTCGGGGTCGTCCTCGCGATCGGGGCGCTCGGAATCCTGACCGCCTTCGCGACGCTGTTCGGAGACACCTGGCACATCGTGGGCTGCAGCATATTCGGGGCCACGCTGATCATTCTGTACACGGCATCCACCCTCTACCACAGCATCCCGTTCCCAAGGGTAAAGACACTCCTTCGGGTCATCGACCACTCGGCGATCTTTCTTCTCATCGCCGGGACCTATACCCCCTTCCTGCTGGTGAATCTCCGCGGCCCCTGGGGCTGGTCCCTGTTCGGCGTCGTCTGGGGAATCGCCCTGATCGGGGTCATCTTTCAGGTCTCCCTGCTTCGCCGGTGGCCGGTCGCCTCGGTCGGCCTTTACGTGGGAATGGGATTCCTTGTGGTCGTCGCCATCAAACCCCTGCTCGCCGCCCTCACGCCGGCCGGCCTTTCCCTGCTGATCGCCGGGGGACTCGCCTACATCCTGGGCCTCGCATTCTACAGCTGGCGCCGGCTGCCGTACCACCATGCCGTATGGCACCTCTTCGTTCTGGCCGGCAGCATCTTCCACTTTTTCGCGGTCCTTCTCTACGTCATCCCCGTGGCGGGAGGGGTTTTTCCCGGGGGGTGAGACATATGGACGATGCGATCTACAGGAAAGTGGCAAGGGTGCTCGATACCCTGCCCAACGGGTTCCCGGCCACGGAAAGCGGCGTGGAGATCAAGCTCCTCAAGAAGATCTTTGCCCCGGAACAGGCCGAGCTTTTCTGCGACATGAGACTGGCTTTCGAAACGGTGGAAGAGATCGCCCAGCGCACGGGGCGGCCGCTGGAAGGGTTGAAGGAGAGGCTTGTCTCCATGGCGAAGTCGGGACAGCTCTTCATGATCAAGCTGGGGAAGACAAGATATTTCAAGATGCTCCCCTGGGCCTTTGGAATCTATGAATTTCAGCTGGGACGCATGGATCGTGAGTTCGCCGAACTGAACGAGGAGTACGGGCCGGTCTTCGGAAAACAGTTCTTTTCCACGGCGCCGCCGCTGATGCAGGTGCTCCCCATCGAGGAGGAGATCTCGGAGAAGGAAGAGCCCCTGCCCTATGAAAAGGTCTCCACCGTGATCGAGAACGGCCAGTCTTTTCTTGTCAACGACTGCATCTGCAAGAAGGAGCGGGGCCTGTTGGATAAACCGTGCGACAGGCCCCTGCAGGTGTGTCTCGCGATCGCCCCGATTCCCGGGGTTTTCGACAACTCCCCGCTGGGGCGCGTCATCTCCAAGAGCGAGGCCTACGAGCTGCTGAAAAAAACGGAAGAGGAGGCGCTCGTCCACCTGAGCGGCAATGTGCAGTACGGCCCGATATATATCTGCAACTGCTGCAAATGCTGCTGCGGGGTCCTGCGTGCCATCAACGAATTGGGCATCCCGGCCGCGGACGTCGTCAATGCGCATTACTACGCCGAGATCGATGCGGACAGTTGCATGGCGTGCGGGCTGTGCGCCGACGAACGATGCCAGGTCGGCGCGGTTGAAGAAGAGGGGGATGCCTATCGGATCATCCGCGAGCGCTGCATCGGCTGCGGCCTTTGTATCACCACCTGTCCCGCGGAGGCCGTCCGGCTGGTTCATAAAGGCAAGGAGGAATTGGTGACGCCTCCCGCGACCGAAGACGCCTGGTTCGAGGAGCGGGGCAACAAGCGGGGCGTGGACTTCTCGGCCTATAAATAACCCTATTGCCAACCTTGACGACCTCGTAAAAAGTCAAAATCGGCGTAACATTTTAAAATAATTTAA
>JAHJXP010000065.1 GCA_018827585.1 Pseudomonadota bacterium
CCCGACGAGGAGACCGCACCGAATTATTCGGGTGAGTGATCCGTTAAAAAAATGCATGAGAAATCTTAAAATAAATCATAATAAATATTCGATATTGCTTGACATATAACCGTATTTGTGCCATATTTCCGCCATCACTTTTCTGACCGGAGGGGATATGGGATACAAACAGATCGATCCGAACATGACCTTCGCCGAAGTATCGCTTCTGAGATCCGTGGAACATAACCGCAGCCTCAAGAGACTGGAAAAAATCAACCAGATCATCAACTGGTCGCAGGTGGAAGAGATTCTTCTGTCTCATTATACCGTCGGAACCAGTCGCGAAGGCGCCGACGCCTATTCTCCCCTGATGCTCTTGAAAGGACTTCTCCTGCAGAAGTGGTACCGGATCGATTCCGATCCAGAGCTGGAAAACCAGATCAACGACCGGATCTCCTTCAAGAAGTTTATGGGTTTGTCCTTCGATCAGCATTCCCCCGACCATTCTGCCTTTTCCCGTTTCCGAGGGCGCCTGTCCAAAGAGGCGATGAACCGGATCAACAGTGCCGTTCTTCAACAGTTCTCCCAGAAGGAGCTTGCCATCAATGAGGGCGTGGCCGTGGACGCGCGATTGGCTCAATCCGCCAGCCATCCCATCAGCAACGAGGAGATCGAAAAGCAACGGGAGAAGAGAGAGACCCCGGAGGGGAAGTTGGACAGGAACGGGAATCTTCTCAAGTTTTCAAGGGATCTGGATTCGGACTGGACTCGCAAGAACAACATTCCTCACTACGGATTCAAGGAGCACTCCTGTGTGGACACCAATCACGGGTTTGTCCTCTCCACGAATCTGACCCCGGCATCGGTTCACGACAGCACCTATCTTCCTTACTGTGTCGCCGCCAGTTGCCATATCGAAGATCCGATAGGGAAGGTCTACGCCGACAAGGGGTATTATGGAGAACCCAACAACGGCTTCCTCCACATGAATCACATCGAAGACGGCATCATGAGAAAGGACACGAGGTCAACGAAGCTGACCGATTATGAGAAAGAGCGGAACAAAGGGATCTCGAAAAAACGTTACATTGTGGAGCAGTACTTCGGGTTAAGCCACCTGCATAACAACGCATTCCGGGCCAGGTTTACCAGGATCGTCAAAAACATCCTGGATGCTCTTTTCCGACAGATGGCCTTCAATCTGTTCCGAGGGGGTAGAATCGTCGGGACGGTGTAAATATAGGGAGAGGTCTGTCCGGACGCGGAGAAGCGGGCGGACCAGCCATGAAACAGCTCCGATAACTGAATATTTTAAGGTAAACGGTGTCGCCATAACGGAAAAGTTGATCAGCATCTGCCGGTGATATCCTCTACCAAGTCCTGATTTTTTGAAAAGTCGGGCAGAAAATGGAACCCTAACCAAATTTTGGAAAATTCAAACCTCTCATAACATGAAACCAAAAGGAGGGAGACCGAACATGAAACTCAGGAACAATAGACCGAACATGAAACCGTTGTACCTTCCCTTCCACTTCACGTCGCTTTTGATCGGCGCCGCTATTCTGTTATTTGTCGGCGGGTGGGCGCAGGCCGCTGAAGTCTGGCCGAACAAGGAGATTCGTCTTATTGTGCCCTCCAGTCCCGGCGGGACAGTGGACACGGCGGCCCGGTTGATACAGCCCTTCTGGGAGAAGACGCTGGGCGTACCCCTCGTCGTGGAGAATCGCCCCGGCGGCAATCTGGCTCTGGGCTTTACGCTGATTGCCAAGGCTGATCCCGACGGTTCCGCAATTGGCGTTTACGCTGCTCCGCACCTGGAGTTTACGATCCTGACCCAGAAAGTCGAATACACAATGGACAGCTTTGACTTTATCGGGAGTTTCGGTTTCGATCCTGGCGTCATCCGCGTGCACCGAGACGCGCCGTACAACGACTTCAAGGGCTTCATCGACTGGGTCAAGCGGCAGCCGAAAGGCTCGGTGAGTGTAGGTGTGTCGGCGGGTACTTCGAGTAATGTGTTGGGCCTGAGGGAAATCGAGAAGCTGGCCGGGGTTGAGTTCAACATCGTGCCGTTCAAGGGCGGCACGGAAGCCCGTCTTGCAGTGGTGGGCAAGCACGCGGTGGCGACGCACACACAGATCTTCGTCAGCCGGAGTATCGCCAGGGATACCAAGGTGATTGCCGTCCATTACGGGAAGAACAACTGGAAGGATCTCACGGATAACGCCAAGACTATCAAGGAAGAGATGGGTTGGAACGTGATGGACACGGGCTCCGGCTCGGGTTTCATGGTCACCGCAAAGCTCCGCAAGGAGCATCCGGATCGCTTTGATAAGCTGGTCAAGACCTACAAGGCGGCCATGGAGTCCAAGGATTTCCTGGAGAGGATGAGGGCGAGCGAGACAGACCGGCAACTCGACTACATCGCCCCCGAGCAACTCAAGGCGGACATGGGACGGAGTGTCATCGAACTGGGCAAGTACAAGGCGTTCATCGAAAAGTAATCCGCGTTACACTGCAGGATGTTGGGGGTGACAGCGCCTGCTTGGGTGTTGGAGATTTCGCGATGCGGAAAGTGCTCTATTTTGTCCTGCGACATGGCTTTGCACTCTTGGGGCTCATCTTCGTTCTGGTTTATTTCATTGCGACGCGGGAGATGAAGACCAGGGTCACCGCCTTCCCGCACTTGTTCGTCTACCTGGCCGTAGGCTTTTTTGGCTGGATTGTGGTGACGGATGCGATTCTGCACCTCCGGAAGAAGCATGCAGAGCAGGAATCACCCATTAAATGGCAAATCGCCTGGCCTCCCCTCACGGTGATTGCGGGTATACTGGCCTATATCGTGCTGATGTCGGTCCTGGGTTTCATGACCGCCACCACCCTCTTCCTTGCCGGGATGATGGTCGTCCTGGGCGAGCGCAGACTGCTCACCTTAAGTCTTGTCACGGCCGGAACGGTACTGGTCTGCTGGCTGGTCTTTCGGCAATGGCTGCACGTTCCGTTCCCGTCCGGGCTGATCGGGTAGCAGATCACAACAGGAGGTCCCCCCCATGTCCTTTTGGTCGGATCTTATAGCCGGCACGCTTATGCTCTTGAGTTGGACCAACAGCACCCTCTTGCTGGTAGGCCTGTTGCTGGGCTTCCTCGTTGGAGCCCTTCCGGGTTTCACCGCCTCCAACGCGGTTGCGATCATGCTGCCGTTCACTGTCGGGCTGCATGTCGAGTCGGCGTTGATCCTGATGGCGTCGACATACTGCGGAGCACAGTACGGCGGTGCAGTACCCGCCATTCTCATCAACACGCCAGGCACTCCGGGGGCAGCAGCGACGGCTCTGGAGGGATACCCCATGGCCCAGCGGGGCGAGGCGGGTAAGGCGCTGGGGATCGCGCGTATGGCGTCTGCCGTGGGCGGAGTCGCGTCCGCCGTGATCGTGATCTTCATCATGTATCCGCTCTCGGTCATCGCTCTGAAGTTCGGGCCTGCGGAGATGTTCATGCTGGCGGTGCTCGGCCTCTCCTTGATCGCAGGCGTTTCGGGCAAGTCGATCGTCAAAAGCCTGGCCGTCGGTTGCCTGGGCATGGTCATTGCCGCTATGTCGGCGGACCCGGCACTGGCCGAGCCGCGCCTGACTTTCGGGCGCTTCGAGCTCTTCGAAGGGGTACCCTTTGTGCCGGTCTTGATCGGTCTTTTCGCCATCGGGGAAGTGATCTTCATTGCCAACCGCCAGAGTTTTATGGACGAGGATTTGTCTGCTATGCCGAAGGAGACCTGGAAAGATTCCGCAGCCGGTGCGACGCTGGCACTGAAATACCCCGGTGCGCTGATGCGCTCCACCCTGATCGGACTGATCATCGGCATTATACCCGGCACCGGTACGGCGGTGGCCAACTTCATCGCCTATGGCGAGGAAAAACGCTGGTCCAAACATCCCGAGCGTTTCGGTACGGGTATCCCTGAGGGCGTCATCGCTGCTGAAGCGGCCGACAATGCCGCAACGTCGGGTGCTATGGTGACCACGTTTGCCTTGGGAGTGCCCGGCGGCGCCACCGCGGCGATCATGTTGGCGGCTCTCCTGCTGCACGGCATCCAGCCTGGACCCGCGGTCATGGCCAAGTCGGCGCCCATGGTCTATGCCATCTTGGTGACGATGGTCATCTGCAGCGCCGCGATCCTGCCCTTCGGACTCCTCATGGGTGAGGCCCTCAGGCAAGTGACGCGCCTCCCGATGACGATCCTGATTCCGGGCATCACGATTCTGTCGTTGATCGGCGCCTTCGCCGTCCGCAACTCCTTTTTCGATGTGGGTCTGGCTCTTCTCTTTGGCATCCTGGGTTATTTGATGCGGGTACAGGACTATCCCACGGTCCCGATGGTGCTGGGTTTGATCCTTGGCCCTATTGCTGAGGCGGCCTTCGGTCAGGCGCTCATGCTTTCCAGGGGAAGCTACGCCACATTCTTCATGCGGCCCATCCCCGCCATCATGTGGGCAGTGATCCTCTTCACGCTGGTTGTACAGCCGATCATTCAGCACTATCGGCGCCGATCAGCCAGGCGGACCGCCTCGACCCCGGTTTCCTGATATGCCTTTTCGGCGGACCCCGGAGGCTCTGCCGTTCCGGAGACGGCAGGATGATCACAGGAAAACCCCTCTGAAGGGGCATCTAGCTACCCGCTCTGCGCGCGCGAGTGGCTGACAGCCGGAAGGCTCCAGTCCGGGAAAGAGCGACATGGGACAAACATATGCAGAAAAGGTACTCAGCCGGGCAGTGGGCCGCCCCGTTCGGTGCGGGGAGATCTGCGTGGCGGATGTCGATTTCGTGATGCTCCAGGATATCAACGGACCCCGTACCGTCCAGGTCCTTGACGAGCTGGGGGCTGAGAGACTGCGCGCCCCGGAGAAGGCCCTGATCGTGCTGGATCACTTCGC
>JAHJXP010000066.1 GCA_018827585.1 Pseudomonadota bacterium
AAGGTGAATTTTAATAAATCATCAAAAACCTATTATCAGGGCAAAACTGCCTGAAAACTCAATTATCAGGGCAAATCTACCTGATAATCAATGGTTCGCACCGCTTCGCGGTGCGAATGCGCGAGTTGTCCGACTACGTCAGGCCGCCCGACTGGCCCACACCGCTTCGCGGCGCGAACCAGTCGTTCGACCTGACTTTTTGCCCCGTCAATCGTGCGTTACACGCCCATTGCCAGGGCAAAAAGTCGGTCAACTCGCGCATTATCAGGTGGAAAAATAGAGTATACCAATATGGTTATAAATGGTATTGACATCGGTATGAATAATGGGCATAATAAAACATAGAAGATAGTTTATTAGCTTGGAGGTGTTTTATGCCCGGAGTCAAAACAGCAATATCGCTCAATGAAGAATTACTTATAAAAGTCAGTAGATTAGCCGATGACTTGCATGTTTCCCGAAGCAAGGTTTTTACCCTGGCTGTGCAGGACTATCTGAAAAAACAAGAGAATCAATCTTTGCTTGCTCAGTTGAACGAGGCGTATGAGGATTTTCCTAGCGAAGAAGAAAGGGGAATTTCAAAATCCATGCGTATCAAACACAATAATATTATTGAGCAAGAGTCATGGTAATTAAGCAGGGTGAAATATATTGGGTTGACCTTACTGAACCCAAGGGTTCGGAACAAGGATATCGTCATCCACATATCGTAATTCAAAACAATTTATTTAATGCCAGCCGAATAAGCACAATTGTAGTTTGTTCCCTTACCTCAAATCTTAAACGGGCAAAGGCTCCTGGCAATGTCCTGTTGAACCAAGGTGAAGCAAATCTTCCTAAAAAAAGCGTTGTCAATATTTCTCAAATTTTCACAGTCAACAAAAGTGATTTGGTTGAGAAAATAGGGCAGGTTTCAGAAAAAAGAATAACAGAGATTCTTAACGGCATAAAATTGCTTACCGAACCTCGGGAGGTTTGAGGAGGATAAAATAAGTAATCAAGAAAACCCTTCTGCTAACCAGTCAATTCAGGCGACGGGAACGAGCACGGGGGCCTTGCGGGCAAGCTCAGTGGCCCCGCGCCTGATTTTGGTGTTAGGGCTGTAAGGAAAATACGTATGGATATCTTAGAGGAACTCAAAAGACTGGTCGAGCGACTTGATGAAGAGAAAATTCAGTATGCTCTTTGCGGTGGACTGGCTATGGCTATTTATGCCCTGCCACGGGCCACACTTGACATTGACATAATGATCGAGAGCGATTCCCTTGAGAAGACATCGCGAGCTATTGACGTTTTGGGATTCAACTTAAGTGCTATGCCGATGGAGTTTCATGGTGGTAAGGTACATATCCATCGCCTCAGCAAAATCGAGTCTGGCACAGGAGAAACTCTCGTTTTGGACTTGCTCATCGTGACCCCCGAGATAAGGCAAGCATGGGAAAGTCGCACAAAGGTGGAATGGGAAGGAGGTACCCTCAGCGTTGTCTCGGCTGAAGGTTTGGTTCTCCTGAAGTCCTTCCGCAAGAGCGGCCAGGATCAAGACGATATTCAATACTTGAGGAGTATTATAGATGAAGATTGATATGAGCCCGCCTTCTATTACGCTACGGCTGAGACAGGTCAGTCAGCTGAGGCGCGCGTGCTTGACGCTTGCAGAATCCAGCGAGGGTCAGAGAATACGACGAATTTATGCAGCCAACAAATCGGTCCAGCGGACCTCGCTCGCACTTGGCCGCTGACTTCCGCGTTGGAAATGAGCAGCGAGGATATGGTGAATGAAACCGGCGTATGAGGGGGGAGGGAGGTATCCTTTGCAGAAAGGGCCGGCCTTTCAGGCGGTGCGGATGAAGACGGCCCCGAAGAAGCCGTCCGTGCCGTGGCGGTGGGGGAAGGTCCGGAAGAACCCGGTCTCATCGAGGAGCGCCGGGGGAATTCCCCGGGCGGTGCCTGGCGGTATCATTTTAAAATCCCGGCGGCCGGCGAGAAAGCCCTCGATGACCGCTTCATTCTCCTCCGGCGTGACGGTGCAGACGCTGTAGATCAGGCGGCCTCCCGGTTTCACGCAGTCCGCGGCGCTCATGAGGAGGCGCTCCTGGATCTGCTTGCATTTTTCAAGGTCCGCCGGGGCAAGCCGCCAGCGGATCTCCGGGTTCCGCCGGAGCGTTCCCAAGCCGGAGCAGGGGGCGTCTAAAAGTACGCGATCGAAGGCTTTGTGGTAGGCCTCCGGCGCATCCGCGGCGTCCGCCGCCTGCATTTCCGTGATCGTCACGCCAAGCCTCGCAGCCTCTTCCTGAAGCTGCCGCAACTTTTCAGAATAGAGATCTACCGCCGTGATCCGGCCGCGGTTTTTCATGAGGGCGGCAAGGTGAAGCGTCTTTCCCCCCGTCCCGGCGCAGAGATCGAGGACCTGCTCGCCCGGTTCGGGGGCGACCAGAAAGGAGATGAGTTGCGACGCCTCGTCCTGGATCCGGATCAATCCTGCTTTATAGCAGGCCGTATCCCGGAGGCCCGGCGCCGGAGCGGCGAGGGCGAGGCCGTCGGGGGAGAAGGGGGCCGGCGCGGCGGCGACGCCCTCCCGGGCAAGCGCCGCGATTGTCTGGTCGCGCGACGCCTTGAGGGAATTTACACGGAGCGTAAGCGGCGGGATGGCGTTGTTCGACCGGCAGATCGCGATGGTTTCGTCGATGCCGTAGGTGTCGAGCCAGCGCTCGACGAGCCAGCGGGGGTGGGAGTTAAGGACGGAGATCGCCTTCCCGGGGTCTTTCGCCATTGCCGGCCAGGCGATGGCGTCCTTCTTCCGGAGGAAGTTGCGGAGTATGGCGTTGACCAGCCCCGCAGCGGCGGGACATCTCTTTCTGGCGATGGCGACGGCCTCGTTCACCGCGGCGAAGGGGGGGATCCGGTCGGTGAACCCAAGCTGGTAGATACCGATCCGCAGGAGGTTCCGAACCGCTGTTTCAAGACCGGTCTTATCTTCCCGGTAGAGCTGGCCGATGATCCAGTCCAGGCGGCCCCGTGTGCGGAGCGTGCCGTAGACCAGTTCGGTGAGGAGCCCCCGGTCGTGGGGGTCCTTAAATGCCGTTCCCGAGAGGGCGGCATTGAGAAGGGGCTCCGCATGGGCGCCGCTCTCGTCAATCCGGTTGAGGATCTCGACGGCGAGCTGCCTTGCGTTCCGCGGCGGCCGTGGTTTTTCCTTTTCAACGGTCACGATTTCTTCCCCTTTGAACCCCGAAAGATCGCCTTCCCGGCATTCAACCCAGGACCTGCCCCGGCGCGATCCGGCAGCCCCGCAGAAACTCGCCGATCGGCAACCGTTTTTTCCCTTCCAGCTGGACTTCCTTCACCAGGACATACCCGTCTTGCGCAGCGACGCGGAGACCGGCGGCCGTCTCCCCCGCGACCGTTCCCGGTTTCTCGGCAATGGCCGATCCTTCCGCCGCGGCCGCAAAAACCTTCAGTTTTCGCCCGCCGATGAAGGTGTAGGCGCAGGGGAGGGGAGAGAGCCCCCGGATGAGGGAGACGATGTTCCGCACCCCGGCGTCCCAACGGATAAGACCGTCCTCCCGGGTGAGACGGGGCGCGGTGGTGGCCAGAGAGCCGTCCTGGGGGAGCGGGCGGAGCGTTCCCGTTTGCAGCATCGCCAGGGCGATGAGGAGGAGTTCTTCGCCCATGTTCGCAAGGCGGTCGTGGAGCTCTCCGAAGGACTCCTCCGTTCCGATCGGCGTCTCCTCCTGGAGGAGAATTGCGCCGGAATCGACCCCCTCGTCCATTCGCATGATCGTGACGCCGGTCTTTTCCTCGCCGCGGATCAGCGCCCAGTTGATCGGCGCCGCCCCCCGGTATTTCGGCAGCAGCGACGGGTGGATGTTGATGCAGCCGAGCCTTGGGCCGTGAATGATCTCTTTGGGCAGGATCTGGCCGAAGGCCGCGACGACGACCATATCCGGTGCAAGCGCCCGGAAGGTTTCGAGGAAAACGGCGTCCCTGACCCTCGCCGGCTGGAGGACCGTCAAACCGAGGGCTTCCGCAAGGATTTTGATGGGGGGAGGCGCCGTCGCCCTGCCCCTCCCCTGGGGGCGGTCGGGCTGTGTGACGACGCCGATAACGGGGTAGCCGCTGCGGGCGAGGCCTTTCAGGGCCGGGACGGCAAATTCCGGCGTTCCCATGAAGAGCAGACGCGGTT
Source organism: Pseudomonadota bacterium (assembly GCA_018827585.1). Taxonomy (GTDB): domain Bacteria; phylum Desulfobacterota; class Syntrophia; order Syntrophales; family UBA5619; genus JAKAFS01. Next base: position 4,184 of record JAHJXP010000066.1, read on the forward strand.
TGGGCATGATTATCACCTACATGAAATTGACCGGATCCACATCCACCTGGATCTCCAGGCCGTCTCGTTCCGCCCTCTCCAGGAGCTTTTGCGCAAGAAGATGGAGGGGGCCGCTCTCTTTTCCCCTTAAGAGGAGCTGCCAACGGTAGCGTCCCCGGAGGCGGGCAAGGGGGGACTCGGCGGGACCGATGACGTCCGCCTTGCCCCCGGCGAGCGCTTCTGTCAGATCACGGGCCTCCCTTCCGATCTCCCGGACGGCCTGCTTCCCCTCCTTCTTCAGGCTGGAGAAGTGGATGCCGATGAGGCGGGAGAAGGGCGGATAGCCGAGCTCCCGGCGCAGGGGGATCTCGTCCGAGTAGAACCCTTCGTAATCGTGGTTCTGCGCCCGGACGATGGCGTAGTGGCCCGGATTGAAGGTCTGGATGACGACCCGCCCCGGCTGGTCGCCCCGGCCGCCTCTTCCCGACACCTGTGTCAGGATCTGGAAGGTCCGCTCGGCGGCCCGGAAATCCGGGATATTCAGGGAGGCGTCGGCGGCGACGACGCCGACCAGGGTGATCTCCGGAAAGTCGTGCCCCTTGGTGATCATCTGTGTGCCGACGAGGATGTCGATTTCCCGCCGGTCAAGGCCCCGGAGGATTCTTTCCGCGTCCCCTTTCCGGGAGGTCGTGTCGCTGTCCATCCGGGCGATGCGGGCCTCCGGAAAGAGCCTTTTCGCCTCCTCCTCGACCCGCTCGGTCCCCGCGCCGTAGCTGCGGACCCGTTGTCCGAGGCATTTCGGGCAGAGGGGGGCGGCCTTTGCGGCGAAGTCGCAGTGGTGGCATTTCAGGACACCCGCGGCGGCGTGGTGCGTGAGGGCGATCTCGCAGTTCGGGCAGGCAAAGACATGGCCGCAATCCGGGCAGAGGAGAAAGGTGTGGAACCCGCGCCGGTTAAGAAAAAGAAGGGTTTGCTTCCCATCCGCCAGGGTTTCCCGGATCGCCGCGACGAGGGGGCGGGAGAGGAGCGGCGTCCGGCCTTGTTCGTCTCTTGCCGTCCTCAGATCGACCACCTCGACCCGGGGGAGTGGCCGGTCGTCGATCCGGGCGGGCAGGTTCAGGAGGCGGTAACGGCCCTCGGCCGCGTGAAAATAGGTCTGGATCGCCGGCGTGGCGGAACCGAGGAGCACGGTGGCCTGCGAGAGGCGGCCTCTGACCAGGGCAAGGTCCCTGGCGTTGTAACGGAGCCGGTCGTCCTGCTTGTAGGAGGGGTCGTGTTCCTCATCCACGATGACCAGCCGGAGGTTCCGGACCGGCGCAAAAAGGGCCGACCGGGCGCCCACGACCACCCGGACCTCCCCCCGCCGGATCCGCTTCCATTGATCGTACCTGGCGCTCCGGGAGATGCCGCTGTGGAGGACCGCGATTTCCCGCTCCGGAAACCGGCCGCAGATGCGGGCCAAAAGCTGCGCCGTGAGGGCGATCTCCGGGACGAGGTAGATCGCCCCGCCTTCGCCCTTGAGGACCTCGGCAATGGCCTGAAGATAGATCTCGGTCTTGCCGCTCCCGGTCACGCCGTGGAGGAGGCAGGGGGAGAACCGCCTTGCAGAGATACATTCCCGGATATCACCGAGCACCGCTGTCTGCGCCGCATTCAGGACGATGCCGTTCCCGTTTCCGCCGATCTTGGGGGGGCTTCCCGGGCCGCGGAAGACCTCCTTTTCGTAGAGGCGGATGACGTCTTTTTCTTTCAGGGAACGGAGGAAATCGGCGGCGTTGCTGAAAAGCGCCTTTAGGTTGCGGACGGGCGCATCGCCGCGCTCCCGGAGGAGGGCGACGAGGGCGGCCTGTTTTGTTGTAAGTCTCATTTCGGGGGGTACTGCGGAAGTCAGGCCGGCCCATCTCTCCTTTTTCACCCGGACCGCCGGCCGGTTCAGGCGCTCCTCGGAGACCACCAGCCCTGCCGCTTCGAGTCGCCGGATATCTGCGTACAGGTCGTTTTTTCCCGATGCCCTGCGGAGACGGTTTAAGGAAAGGCCTTGCGGACAGGGGGCCAAGAGCTTCAGGAGTTCCTGCTGCGTAAAAGAGAGATGACGATCCGTTGCCGGGGGCGTTTCCGCGAGACGGAACCACCGGTCGCTCTTCACGTCGATCCCGCCGGGGAGGATTTCGCCCAGGACCTTTCCCGGCGGGTAGAGGTAGTAACCGGCGATCCACTTGTAAAAGGCGAGATCCTCCTCGTCAAACAAGGGTTCCGGATCGGGAAGGTCGAGAATCTCGCGGACATCCCTGTCGCAGACCGCCTCGGGCATGACGGCGACTATGAAGCCGGTCACCCGCCGTTTTCCGAAGGGGCAGACGACCCGCTTTCCCACGGCGACAAAAGGGGCGAACGTTCCGGGGACGGCGTAGAGGAAAGTCTTCGCGGAAGGGATCTGGATGGCAACCCTGACAAACATCCGACATGGCCCTGAAAAAAATCCCTCTTCGCTCCCCGCGGCGGAGGGACAAAGAGGGAGATCGGCGGGTGGAAAATTCTCGCTTGGCGTCGCAGGAGGACGGGCGGTCACTCCCCCTTGAGCTTTTCCATCTTCTCCTGCTTCATCTTGCAGTCGATGCAGAGGGTAGTCACGGGTCTGGCCATCAGCCGTTTTTCGGAGATGGGCCCGTTGCAGACATCGCAGATGCCGAAGATGCCGTCGTCCATCCGTTTGAGCGCCTCCTGCATCTTGATGATCAGCTTTCTCTCCCGATCGCGGATCCTGAGTTCGAAATTCCGGTCCGATTCGAGCGAGGCGCGGTCGTTGGGGTCTGGATAGTTTTCCTTGACGCTGCTGGTCATTTCCGACACGGTTTTTCCCGCCTCCCCCAGAAGCTCGTTGATCTTCTGGTTAAGCATGTATTTGAAGAACTCGATTTTTCCCGATGTCAGGGTCGTTTTCGGCACTTCGTTCACCATTTCCCGATGATCAATTTGGGGAAACTCTCATACATGACTGAGAGGGTTTTGTAAAGAAAAAAATAAATGGCCCAGAAAACGCCGGTCATTTCAGTCTTTCCCGTAAACCCGGCCGATCTTTTCCACAATGCCGGTCGTGGAGGTCCCCTCGGTCATCGGGACGATAACGACCTTTCCTCCCCAGGAACGGACCGCATCCCAACCCACGACCGCCTCCTCCTGCCAGTCTCCGCCCTTGACGATGCAGTCCGGCCGCAGGTGTTCGATGAGCTTCAGCGGCGTCGTTTCGTCAAAAACGGTCACGTAATCGACGGTCGCGAGCGCGGCGACTACTTCAGCGCGCTCCTGCTGGGGAACGAGCGGCCGCCTGTCTCCCTTGATTGCCCGGACGGAGGCGTCGCTGTTCAAGCCGAGGATGAGGATATCCACCGTCCGGCGCGCCTCCTGCAGATATCGGACATGGCCCACGTGCAGGATGTCGAAGCAACCGTTGGTGAAGGCTATTTTCTTCCCCTCGCCCCGGAGACGATCCGCCTCCCGCTTCAATTCTTTCCAGGTCAGGATCTTTTTCATCATTTTTCTCCATCCCTAAGCGTTGACGCCCTCGAAAAAAGTCCATCTGTCAGCGAGCACATTCCCCGCGGCTTGCCGCGGAGAGCTTCAATTTGGGGCGGCTTCATCCGGAAGACACCCCCGGATCTGCCGGCACATCATGACCGTGGACCGCCCGCGCAAGCGTCAGGACGGCAACCGCTTCCGCCTCTGCCTGCATCAGGACGGCCGCGCATTCCGACAGCGTGCTTCCCGTGGTGAAGACATCATCCACCAGGAGGACCCTCCGGCCGGCGATCTTTTCCGGCTTCCTCACCGCAAAGGCCCCCCTGACGTTGGCCCACCGCTCCTCCAGGCCCAGGCCGACCTGCGGCGCCGTTGGGACCTCACGCCGCAGCGTCATGAAGTCGAGGGGAATGGAGAACCGCTTCGAGAGGGAGCGCGCAAGGATCACCGCCTGATTGAAACCCCTCTCCTGCAACCTTTTGCGGTGCAGCGGGACCGGCAGGAGCAGCGAAAAAACCTTCATGTCCCAGATCACGCCGGCGAAATCGGCCATGATTCTTCCCAGGACTTCGCCGATCCCCATCCTCCCCCGGTACTTGAAGAGGTGGATTGCCGTCAGCAGCGTTTCTTCGTAATAGCCCACAGCGCGGGCGATGGCATAGGGCCTCTGTGTCACGAGACAATCCCCGCAGAGATGGTCCGCCCCTTCCGGAAGGGAAAAGGGGACCCCGCAGCGGGAGCAGAGGGGGGAGCGGATGAAGCGGATCCCGGATAGGCAGGGAGGACAGAAGGGGAGGGAATCATGCCTCTCCAGGATGACGCCGCAGGTGAGGCAGCGGGGCGGAAAGATCACATCGGCGAGCCCGGTCAAGACCTCTTTCAAGGTTACATCCCTTTTGCCAGCGCTTTGAGAGAAACCGTGTCGTCGGGAACGGCCATCCGGGGCGCCTCCGACCAGAGCCTTTCCAGGTCATAGAAGGTCCGGACGGTATCGAGGAAGACATGGAGGATCACGTCGTCGTAATCCAGCAGTATCCACTTCCCCGCCGCCTCTCCTTCAACCCCCATGGGCAGGATCCCCGCCTTTTTCAGATTCTCCTGGATGGCCGAAGCGATGGCCCGGACCTGGCGGTCGGAGCTGCCGGCGCAGATAATGAAATAATCGGCAAAGGCGGAGATCTCCTTCACGTTGAGGATGACGAGATCCTTTGCCTTTTTTTCCAGGGACGCGTTGACGCACATCAGCGCCCTCTTCCGCGATTCGCTTTCCTTTTTTCTTGCCAATCTCCCTCCTCGATTCGTATCCGCCAAAACCAAGGCCCCGAAGCCGCTGGAAATAACCTTTTGTTTTTAATAACAGAACGCAGGGCTTCTGTCAATGGCCGGCGGCGGTCCGTGTCCGGCGGCGCCAGAATCGCCGGTTGTGAAAAGGGGCCGCTTGTGATACACGGGGCGCTACGGCCAATTACGGTGAGAGCTGCATGCACGAGATTCTGAAAAAAGTCCAGGTCCATGTCCCCTTTTCCCTCCTTCGGGAGAAGCTGCTGCCGACGGTGATCCGGGAGGGGATCCATCCGGAAATCAGCTTCAGCCACAATGACCTTGACCGGTTCACGGAGTCCGATTTCCGGGAGACGGCCGACCTCCTTGCGGATGCGGGGCATTCCGTCACGTTTCACGCCCCCTTTATGGACCTGAGGCCGGGGGCGCTCGATCCGCGGATCCGGCAGACGACCCTGGAGCGTCTCCGGCAGGTCTTTGTACTTGTCCCCTGGTTCCGGCCGCGCTCCGTTGTCTGCCATCCCTCTTTCGACGAGAAATACTACGTCTCCGGGGAAAAGATGTGGTTGCACAACAGCCTCGAAACCTGGCGGCGCCTCCTTGAATATGTCGGGGAGACGGAGACGGTCATCGCCTTGGAGAACGTCTACGAGCGCGATCCCCACCAACTGCGGCTGCTGTTGGACTCGCTCGCTTCGCCGAAATTCCGGTTCTGTTTCGATACGGGGCATTTCAACGTCTTTGCCGGCGCTCCGCTCGCGGAATGGATGGAGATCCTGGGCGGAAGTCTGGGCGAGATTCACATCCACGACAACCGGGGGACGGCCGATGAGCACCTGCCGGCGGGGGAGGGGACTTTCCCCTTCGGCGAACTGCTGGCCATTCTCAGGGAGCGAAACCTAAAGCCGATCCTCACCATAGAGTCCCATACGGAAAAAGGTCTCTGGCGGATGCTGGAGAACATCCGTTGCATGAAACTGCTGGATGGATTGTGAAGGGTTTTTTCTCCTTTGAGAGGGTAAAAAGAGAGGGAAGCGGAAAAAGATGCTCCGTTACATCGCGAAAAGACTGCTCTTCATGGCGCCGCTGCTGATCGGGATCACGGTGATCTGCTTCGCGGTGATGCACCTGGCGCCCGGCTCTCCCACCGATCTGCAGACCCAGATGAACCCGCGCGCCTCCGTGGAGATGAAGGAGCGGCTGCGGGCGATGTACGACCTGGACAAGCCCCTCTATGAGCAGTACCTCCGCTGGGTGGGAAAACTGGCCGTCCTGGACCTGGGGATCTCCTTTTCGACGGACCGCCGGCCCGTGGCGGACAAGATCCTGGAGCGGCTGCCGATCACGATCCTCCTAAATGTCCTGTCCATGATCCTGATCTTCCTTATTGCCATCCCGCTCGGGGTGATCTCCGCCGTCCGCCAGGATTCCCTCTTCGATCGGATCACCGGCGTTTTTGTCTTTGTCGGCTTTGCCGTCCCCACCTTTTGGCTTGCCCTCCTGCTGATGATCCTTTTCGGGGTCCAGTTGGGATGGCTTCCGATTTCCGGTATCCGTTCCCTGAACTACGAGTACCTGCCCCCGGGGATGGCCTTCTGGGACCTTCTCCGGCATCTTGTCCTGCCGGTGCTCCTGTCCGCCTTCGGGGGGCTCGCCGGGCTCTCCCGGTACATGCGGGCGAACATGCTGGAAGTGGTCCGCCAGGATTACATCATGACGGCGCGGGCCAAAGGCCTTTCCGAGCGGGTCGTGATCTACAAGCACGCCCTGAGAAACGCCCTACTTCCGGTCATCACCATCCTGGGGCTGTCGGTGCCGGGGCTCATCGGGGGGAGCGTGATCTTCGAGACGATTTTCTCCATTCCGGGGATGGGACAGCTCTTCTATATGTCGGTCATGGCAAGGGATTACCCGGTGGTCATGGGGATCCTCTTCATCGGCGCCGTGCTCACCCTGCTGGGCAACCTGATCGCCGACGTTTCTTACGGCCTGGCCGATCCGCGGATCAGGGTTTCCTGAGGGGAAGACGATGGGAGATGATTTGCGGAAAAGGTTTCTGAAGAACAGGATGGCGGTCGCGGGAAGCGTCATTGTTCTTTTTCTGTTCTGCGTCTCCCTCCTTGCGCCCTGGATCGCCCCCTATGATCCGAATGCCATCGACCTGAAAAACGTCCTCGCCCCTCCGTCGGGGGGGCACCCCTTCGGAACGGACCAGCTCGGGAGGGACGTGCTCTCCCGGATGGTATTGGGGGCGGGGATTTCACTCAAGGTGGGTTTCGTGGCGACCGGGATCGCCATCCTCATCGGGACTGTTCTCGGCGCCCTGGCCGGCTATTACGGCCGCTGGGCCGACGCCCTGATCATGCGGTTCGTGGATGTCATGCTCTGTTTCCCGACATTTTTCCTTATCCTGGCGGTGATCGCGATCCTGGAGCCTTCCATCTGGAACATCATGGTCGTCATCGGCCTGACCGGTTGGATGGGGGTGACGAGGCTCGTCAGGGCGGACTTCATGGCCCTCAGGGAGAGGGACTTCGTCCAGGCGGCCCGGGCGGTCGGCGCCGGCGATCTCCGGATCATCTTCCGGCACATCCTTCCCAATGCGATGGCCTCGGTCCTGGTGACGGCGACCCTCGGTGTGGCGGGGGCGATCCTGACGGAGTCCGCCCTGAGTTTTTTGGGCATTGGCGTGCAGCCGCCGACGCCGAGCTGGGGGAACATCCTCACCGCCGGAAAGGACAACATCGACATCGCCTGGTGGCTCTCCCTCTACCCTGGCCTCGCCATCCTGATCACCGTCCTGGGCTACAATCTTTTAGGCGAGGGGATCCGGGACGCCCTCGACCCGCGCCTCAGAAGATAGGCCGTCAGGCTTGGCGATGACTGATCAGCCTCTTTGCGGTTTTCCGTCCTCCGGCTGGGGGTTTCTGGAGCCGCCGGGTTTTTCGAGCGGGGCGACCCTGACCTTCAGGATGGAGGTCTCGGTCACCTCCTCACAGGTAAGGATGTAGTTCTGCCACTCCAGGGTTTCCCCCTTCTCCGGAAACCGCCCCAGGCGTTCCAGGATCAGCCCCGCCAGGGTGTCGTAGGGCAGAAAATCGCCGAGATCGACCCCCAACAGATCCTCGACGTCGTTGACGGGAAGGAGCGCGTCCACCATCAGGCTCCCGTCGGGGAGTTTCTGGAACCGGCGCGCCTCGCCCACATCGTGCTCGTCTTCGATCTCCCCAACAAGTTCCTCGAGGAGGTCCTCCGTCGTGGCAAGACCGGTCATGACGCCGTACTCGTCCACGACCAACGCCAACTGGATCCGCTTGCGCTGCATCTCCTTGAGGAGGCTGCTCACCTTCTTCCCCTCCGGCACGAAAAGGGGGTTCCGGATGATTCCGGTGATTGCGAAATCGCTCCCCGTGGACATCCGTCCGACGAGGATGTCCTTTGTGTGAACGAAGCCGAGAACATGCTCCAGGTCCCCCCGGTATACCGGATAGCGGCTGTACATGTTTTCCTGGACGGTCCGGAGGATCTCCTCCTTGGGCAGATCGAGGTTCAGGGCGACGATCCGGGTCCGGGGAACCATCACCTCGCGGACGCAGGTATGGGTGAACTCGAAGATGTTCCTGATGTAGCGGTGCTCGGTCTCGGTCAGGGCCCCGGCTTGGCTCCCCTCCGAGAGCACCTGCTGAACCTCCTCCCGGGTGACGAATGCGTGTCCTTCTTTCGGCTTGATCCCGAAGAGGGAAAGGATGGCGCGGTTGGAGAAGGTGAGAAACCTGACCCCGACCACTGCGATGACCGACAGGAAGTGGATCGGCCGGACGACCCTCAGGGCCAGCCGGTCCGCGTACTGCAGGCCGATGGTTTTAGGGGCCAGTTCGCCGAGGACGAGGAAGAAGTACGATATGCCGATGACCACGATGGCGATGGAGAGAGGCTCGGCCGCATGCCGGACGATCGGCAGGGGGAAGGCCTTCAGCAGGGGCTTGAGATGTTGGATTGCCGCCGCCCCGCCGACGGCCGAGGCGAGCGAACCGATGACGGTGACCCCGATCTGGACGGTGGCAAGAAATCTATGGGGGTTTTTCTGTATCTGTTCGACCAGCCGGGCCTCGGCATTGCCGGCCGCGGCGAGGCTTGCGATCCGGCTCTTCCGGGCGGAGATGACCGCCAGTTCGGAGGCGGCGAAAAACCCGTTCACCAGAATAAGAATAAAAATGACGACCAGTTCGTTGAAGATCACTTCCAAGACTATCCACCTCCTAACAAAACAATTGACTGCTGAATGACCTGTTCAAGCTTGCCTGCCTCAGGCAGGGAAGAGCCATAAACGATGATCGTCCCTTCCTTTTTTGCAGACGAGAGGTCCGGCGAGGGGGAGAGGTGCGGAAGGATTTCGTCCGGGCGTCCCACGACGGTCATTTCTCCTTTCAGGGCGCCCTTTTTTTTCTTACCAGGCTGAGGATCTCTTCATGGTAGTAGTACGCGAGCAGGACCACCAGGGCGCTGATTCCGAGAATGGTGAACATGGCGACATTCTGGTCGTTGCGGGCGAAGTTTCCGCTGAGGGAGAGCATGATTGTGCCCAGGAGCCTTCCGGTCGTGCAGATGATCAGAAAGGTCGACATCTTCATGTGGCTGAGACCGATGATGTAGGAGAGGGCGTCTTTGGGAAAACCGGGGATCAGAAACAGGATGAAAGAGACGGGGATGCCCCGGTGCTCCATGAAGTAATCGTATTTCTCGATGATCCGGGGGTTGACCACCTTTTCCACGAAGGGCAGGCCGAGCCAGCGGGCGAGGAGAAAGGCGAGCCACGAGCCGATGGTGAGGCCGATCGTGGAATAGAGGGTCCCCATCACCGGACCGTAGAGATACCCCCCGATGAAGCCGTTGACTTCTCCGGGGATCGGGGCCACGATGACCTGGAGGATCTGGAGGCCGATGAAGATGACCACGGAGAGGGGGCCGAAGGAGTTTACGAACTCGAGCACCTTCTTCCGGCTGAGGAAGAAACTGTAGAGGTCATAATGAAAAAAAAGAAAAACGCAGGCGACGATCAGTATCAGCAGGATCGCGATTTTAAGGGTGGCGTGTTTGTTCATCGGTTTTCTTGCCGTTGTTTTCTTTTTCCCGGGCGCCTTGCCTGATCCCAGGCCTTCCCTGCATTTTTTTCCAAGATTACATACACGCTAACAAAAGAAAGGGAGATTGTAAAGCAGGATGTTTGCGCCCAAAACAGTTGACAGGCTCTTTGATTCTGTAGTAGGTGCGACGACCTCCCACAAACGGGACCGGGAAACATCTGTTTTTCGGTCGGGAAAACCAAGGCGCGGATGACCCGGGCGGGGACTCCGCAGGTTAGCAGGGTGTTTTATGATCCATGGTCTGCTGGTCGGTCTGGTTGCAGGTTCCTTAGGCGGTCTCGTCGGGGTGGGCGGCGGGGTGATAATAGTGCCCCTGATGACTGAAGCTCTCCGGTTCCGACAGCAGGAGGCGCACGGCACGAGCCTCGTTGCCGTCGTCTTGACCGCCGTGGCAGGGTCGGTCGTTTACTATCTCCACGGCTCGGCGGACATTCCCGCCTCGGCGATTCTGGCCGGTCTGGCCCTCTGCACGGTGCGCCTCGGGGCAAAGTACTGCTGTTTCCTCCCCGAATTGAAGCTGAAACGCTATTTCGGCCTTTTTCTCCTCTTCGTCTCTGCGCTGCTCATCCTGAGGCCCTTTCTGCCGCCCGTCATGGAAGGTTCGTTGCCGGCCTGGATCAGGTGGAGCGTCCTGGTCCTCCTCGGCGCCCTGACCGGTTTTATCTCCGGGATGATGGGGGTGGGCGGGGGGAGCTTTATGATACCGATGATGGTCTTCTTCGCCGGCATCCCCCAGCATACGGCCCAGGGAATTTCCCTGCTCGCGATGATACCGGCCTCGACCCTCGGGGCGTGGATCCACTGGAAGATGGGGAATATCCGGGTTAGCCTCCTGCCCGGTCTCATCTTCGGGACGCTCGCGGGTGTTTTTGCCGGGGGGAGTTTTGCCCACCTCATACCGGAGGAGGAGCTGAGTCTTCTCTATTCGGTCCTTCTCGTCTATACGGCGGTCCATTACCTGCGGACAAAACCACGGCGCCCAGCGCCGGCGCCTCTTTCGCCGCCCTCGAAATAAGACGCCTTCGTCAAATGCCGCCCTTCCCGTCGCCCCGTCCCCGCCTCAGTTGCGGGGCAAGCTCCTGCCAGGGCCCGGAACGTCCTGGAATAACAGGAATCCGCCGCCTGTCCAGGACACTGATCCGTGATTCACCAAAATGACAAGGGATGGCGAGAAAGCACTGTTTTACGAGGTCGTCAAATATTTCTTGACATGCGTATTAAAGTGTAATACTGACTGGCCGTCCATTGGTCTGACCATCATGCCATCAGTCCAATTATCACGGACCTTCGTTCGTGCGCCAAAAGGTTGCATGAACAACCTCTGAAACCTCTATTCGGCATGGAATACCGCTCTTCCGAAGTTTCAATTTCGGTTTTTGATAAATTGCAGCCGGCAATAGTAAATACTGGGAGTGATGTTTGGCCTTGTTTCGCAGATGTGCGAGCGGTAGCGCCTGATATAATAAGCGAATAGGAGTTTTTAATGGTTATGGCAACCGAACTGGAATTGAAGGTGGAAGAGGTTTTTATCGAGGATGTGGGAAAGGGATTGGCGCGCTTTGATCCCGATGACGCCAAGGCCCTGGGCGCTTCTCTTGGCGATGTCGTGGAAATCACGGGAGAAAAAAAGACGGTCGCCAGAATTTCCGGAATCTTTCCCGAGCACCTGGGCAAAAAACTTGTCCAGATTGACGGGAACACCCGCAACAACGCAGGGGTTCAAATAGGCGGTACGGTCAAGATTAAGAAGGCGCCCCGGCAAACCGCAACGGCCATCGTGCTCACCCCCCTGGATGCCGGCAACTGGTGGCCGGATGAAAATGAGTTAGGATACATCGGTAAAGTCCTTCAGGGTTTGGCCGTTATTTCCGGCGATAAAGTGAACATTCCGCTTTTTGGGGGCAAGGACCGTTTCTTCTCCGTCGACGGCGCTTCACCTGCCGGACCGGTCATCATCAACCAGCAAACCAAGTTCAAGGTCAACAAACCCGACTATACCGAAGCGGCCCACGCCCGTGTGTCTTACGAGGATATCGGCGGATTGGACCGGGAGCTGAGATCCGTCCGGGAGATGGTGGAAATCCCGTTGCGTTACGGGGAGATCTTCGACAGACTGGGCATCGAGGCGCCCAAGGGACTGCTTCTCTACGGACCGCCGGGAACGGGAAAAACCCTCATTGCCCGCGCCATAGCCGGGGAGGCGAAGCTCCACTTCATCCGAATCAACGGTCCGGAAATCATCCAAAAATATTACGGCGACAGCGAGGCCAGGTTGCGCGAGATATTTGAAGAGGCGACGCGCAAAGCGCCGAGCGTCATCTTCATCGATGAGATAGACGCCATTGCCCCCAAGCGCGCCGAGGTCGTGGGGGATGTGGAAAAGAGGGTGGTGGCGCAACTTCTGGCCCTCATGGACGGCATGGTTCCTCGCGGTCACGTGCTTGTGATCGGTGCGACCAATGTCCCGGAAATGATTGACCATGCGCTGCGCCGACCGGGCCGGTTCGATCGGGAGATCGGCATCTCGGCGCCTCACGCGGAAGGACGCCTGGCGATCTTAAAGATCCACAGCCGCCGCATGCCCCTTGCGCAGGATGTGGACCTTGAGCAGATTGCGCAGATCACCCACGGTTTTGTAGGGGCCGATATAGAGGCTCTGTGCAAGGAAGCGGGGATGGCCGCCGTGCGGAGATACCTGCCGGTGGGTGCGATCGGCCGCTCCGACCGTCTTCCTGTGACCCCGGAGCATATGCAGGTTTCCAGGGAAGACTTTCTGACGGCCCTGCGCGAGGTTGAACCCACGGCGACCCGCCAATTCTTCACCGAGAGGTCCAGCTTGAAGCTGAGCGATGTCGGCGGGCTGGCGAGGATTAAGGAGATACTCATCTCCATCGTTGATTGGCCGCTGAAGTATCCCGAACTGTTCGCCCTGGGCAAGGTGTCGTCACGGGGGATCCTCCTGTCCGGCCCTTCCGGTACGGGGAAGACCCTGATGGTAAAGGCCTTGGCCGGAGAAACGGGTTTGAATTTCATTCCCATCAGCAGCTCCATGCTTTTTTCGAAGTGGCTGGGAGAGTCGGAGAAGGCGCTGCATGATATCTTCAAGAAGGCCAAGCAATCCGCCCCGACCATCCTCTTCTTCGATGAGATCGATGCCCTGGCGCCGAAACGTGGTGCGGAAAACGACACAGGGGCGGTCGAACGGGTGGCAAGCCAATTCTTCAACGAGTTGGATGGGTTGAGCGACCTGTCTCAGGTCATCGTCATCGGGGCGACCAATCGCGAAGATCTGCTGGACCCGGCCCTGATGAGGCCGGGCCGTCTCGATTATATTCTGAAGTTCCATGTGCCTGACGAAGCGGAACGATTGGAGATATTCCGCATCAACACCGCAGGAAGATCCCTGGCCGGCGATGTGGACATCGATGATCTGGCCGGCATGACGGAAGGGATGGTCGGTTCCCACATCGCCTTTATCTGTAAAAGGGCGGTCATGCTGGCAATCGCAGAGTTGATTCATGGGCGGCTGGAGAAAACCCCCGATGCCCTTTTGGTGTCTGCGGCCCACTTTAAGGCCGCGCTGAAGGAACTCCGGGAAAGTGAAGCGCCACGAACACAGGACGGAGCGATTCAGGTGTTGAGGTTTCATAAGAATGAATAACGAGACCATGCTGAAAGTGGTTGAGAAGAAGAGGGCGTACGAGGACATCGTGCAACAGGTCCTTGCCCTCATTGAAGAGGGAAAATTGAAGCGCGGCGATCAACTCCCCTCGGAGCGTGAATTGACCGACATCTTCAAGGTCTCCCGCACCACAGTCCGGGAAGCCATCCGCACCCTCGAATCGATGAAGCTCCTTCAATGCCGCCAGGGAAACGGCACCTATGTCCTGGCTTCGAGCGAAGAGGCGTTGATCCAGCCTTTGGCGGCGGCCCTTTTTAATAAGAAGGATGACATTCGCGACATCTTCTTCATAAGACGAATCATCGAGCCCCATGTCGCTCAACTGGCGGCGGAGAATGCCACGTCGCAGGAAATTGAGGAGATGGAAAGGATACTCCAGGAGCAGAAGCAGTGCATTCGAGATGGAAAAAACATTATCGAGACCGATTCCGCTTTCCATAGTCTCATGGTCAAGGCGACGAAGAATCATGTCATGGAGCGCCTTGTAATCGCGCTGATCGATCTTTTGAGACAGTCGCGTGAACAATATTTGACGGAGGGAGAGAATGACAAGCGGGCAAACAGATCTCTGGATGGCCATAGGCGGGTTCTTTCCGCCGTAAAAAATGGTGACGGTGACGACGCCCGGAATTCGATGATGAAGCATCTGGAAGAGATAGAAAGTATTATCTTTCACAGATAGGGAGGGGGTGGTTGATTTTTTGTCTCAACAATTTGGTGACATTCAAGAACAAATAGTTGCATGATTCCAATTTACCTAGAACGTCAAGGAGGTGTGTATGGCAAAGGTACACGAAATAACTGTTTGGGCGCGGGGCGTGATCATGGACAAGGAGGGGCGGGACGTCATCAACATTTTCGCCGAGGCTGCGAAGATGGAAGGCAAGCACGTTCAGGCATTTGACAATTACGAAGACCTGCCGGACCGCGTCCTCGTTACGGTCCGCAAATATGTTCGGCTGAGCGACGAAGAGATCGAGCACAAGTACGTATACGGCAATGATGAGCCCGACGTGGTTGTCGTCATTGAGCCTACCATCGTAAAAGGCATTGATATCCTGAGGGGTATGCAGAAAGGGGGAACCCTCATCATCAATACCAACCGTTCGATCGATGACATGCTGAAATTTATTCCCAATAAGGATCTGCTCAGCACGATCGCCACGGTGGACGCCGACGCGATCACCGGTGTCAGAACCGTCGATTTTTCCGGTTCGGAGGGTGGCGTTGATGTATCCGGTATCGGGAAAGGCATTGCCGCACCCGTCGTCGGCGCGATGGCGAAGGTGACGGGCATGGTCAAGAAGGAAAGTCTCGCCAAAGTCGTCAGCGACGTCTCCGGTATGGAACGGGGATACAATGAAGTCAAAATCAAGAAACTGAGCTAATTCCGCACCATGCATTTCGGTGGCGGATAGACGGAAATGCCGGACGAAAACAACATAGATGAACAAGGAGGATGCCATGGCAAAAGAACTTCCCGGTTACGGGACAATAGATGTTCCTAAAGAGAGAGAAGTTCCCTTTGGCGCCGTCACCGAGGCGCCGGTATGTACGCAACAGCTCTTCATCACATCGAACTGGCGGATTGTCCGCCCCGTCAAGGACGACGAGAAATGCACCCGCTGCCTGATCTGCTATATGTCCTGCCCGGACGCCTGCTGGATTTTCAAGGAGGAGGAGGACGTGATGGAGTGGCTCTCCGATTTCTGCAAAGGGTGTCAGATCTGCATACATGAGTGTCCGTCCGATGCACTCACCGCGGTGCCTGAACTCGACTTTCCGGATGGAGTGGTCCGCTTGGATAAACCTTTCTAAAGGAGGAAGAATACGATGGCAAAAGAATTGATAATGACAGGTTGCCGTGCAGCTGCGGAGGGCGCAAAGGCGGCCGAAGTGGAAGTGATCTGTTCTTTCCCGATCCGTCCCTATACCGCTATTATGATGGAGCTCGCGAAGATGGTCGCCGATGGCGAATTGAATGCGGAATTCCTTCACGGCGAAGGCGAGCACGCGCAATTGTCCGTGGTATTGGGGGCGTGTGCCTCCGGCGCCCGCGCATATACGGGCAGTTCGGGTGTCGGTGTGACCTACGCGATGGAGATTTACAGCCCCATGGCCGGCGGTCGGTATCCCGCCCAGATGGCGATCGCGGATCGTACGCTCGATCCTCCCGGCGATTTTGGCTCCGAACACACGGATGCAATGTGTACCCGGGATCAAGGCTGGCTTCTCGGATGGGCCTGCTCCCCGCAGGAGGTGTACGACAATACGCTGATCAACTACCGCGTCGGCGAAGACCACCGTGTGATGCTTCCCCAGATGGTCTGCCAGGAGGGTTATTTCATCTCCCACATTCCGGACAAGGTCATCTTGGGAGAGCAGTCGCAGGTAAAGGAGTTCCTGCCCCCCTATCGGCCGATCGGCCCTCTGAGCACGACCAAGCCGGTTTCCCACGGCCCGCAGATCCGGCCGGACCAGGGCGCACCCATGGATGCCCAGCGGGCAAAGACGTTTCTCGCCGTACCGAAGGTCATCGAAGAGGCGACGGCGGATTTCAACCGCATCTTCGGGCGGGATTACGACCCGTTCGTGGAACAGTACAAACTGGTGGACGCGGAGATCGCCTTCTTCATTATGGGCGCCCATGCCAATACCTGCCGGAAGGCCGTGGATAGACTCCGCGCACAGGGGGTGAAGGCGGGCATGGCGCGGCTCCGCTGGGTACGTCCCTGGCCGACCCACCAGCTCGCCGAGGCCCTGGGTCATGTCAAGGCCGTGGCCGTCGTGGAAACAAGCACCTCCTATGGAGGGGCCATGCGGGGCGGGAACCTGATTCATGAACTCCGCGCCAGCCTTTATGACCTGGATGAACGGCCTCTGGTCACCTCTTTCATGGCCGGCCTCGGCGGAGAGACCATCTGGCCCACCGATTTCGATTACATGGCGAAGGTCCTGACGGAGATGGTCAAGGAGAAAAAGACCAAGAGATACGTTTACTGGATTGGGATGTGACGAGCATATGACCCGATATACTATAAGGAGGAAACATGCAAGCATTTGACTATAAGTTTCAACAGTTGGAACCAATAAAGTCATTCAAGCGCGTACCGGCGCCGGAAATGTATGTGCCGGGGCATCGCACCTGCGCCGGTTGCGGCCCCGCGTTGAACTACCGTCTCGTGGCGAAGGCGGCGGGGAAAGACACCATCTTCATCGGCCCCACCGGCTGCATGTATGTGGCAAATGCCAGTTACCTCTGCACCCCCTATGCCGTTTCCTGGATCCATGCCCAGATCACCAACGGCGGGGCCGTAGCGTCCGGCATCGAGGCGGCCTTTAAGGTCGCTGCGCGCAAGGGCAGGAATACCGGGGTGTTCCCTAACATCATCGTCATGGCGGGCGATGGGGGGAGCGTGGATATCGGTCTTCAAGCCATGTCGGGATTGATGTACCGCAACCACAAGGTGCTCTTCATCTGCTACGACAACGAGTCCTACGCCAACACCGGAATCCAGACCTCCCCGATGACGCCCTACGGCGCCAAAACGACCTTCACCCCGCCCGGCAAGGAGATTCCCGAGGGGAAGGTCCTCTTTCCCAAAGACGCCCCGCAACTGGTCATCGGCGGGCACCCTGCGGTCAAATATGTGGCCACCACTACGATCGCCCATCCGCTCGATCTGATGAACAAGGTGAGAAAGGCGCTCAGCACGCCGGGACCAACCTTCATGCACATGCTCGCCCCCTGCCCCAAAGGGTGGCTGTTCCCTGAACATTTGACGAGAGAAATGGCCAAGCTTGCCGTGGAGACGGGGATGTGGAGGCAGTATGAATGGGAAAACGGTACGTATAAATACACAAATGTGCCGAAGCAGTACAAACCGGTCAACGAGTATATGCAGCATCAGGGCCGTTTTGCCCATCTGAAACCTGAACACATAGCTAAGATGCAGGCCTTCGTGGATGAGAAGATCAAAAGCGTAAAACAGGCCATAGCGGTGGCCGCTCCCGTACCTGCTTCCCGGCAGGAGGCATGATACGGACGGGAGGGGAAACCCGATGTCCTCGTAATGAAAGCCCAGAATGCCCTCTCCCTCATGGAGGGAAGGCGAGTAGCGCAGGAAGGCGGAATTCTATGCCGAGAAAGGAGGAGAGATCCCTTTTTTACGGGGATGTGAAAGTGACAGCGTTAAAAAAATAGTTGATTGGAGGTTTAAAAAATCTAAAAAAAGGGGGAGCTGAATTATGAAAAAGCGATTTTTTGTCTGGAGAATCGGCACCGCGATGGTTTTTTCCCTGGTTCTGATCGCCATTTCAATGGGAACGGCAGCAGCGTGGGAGCCTACGAAACCGGTCGAATTTATCGTACCGGCGGGCACCGGGGGGGGAGCGGACGTGATGGCCCGGTTCATTTCGCCGCTCGTCAGCAAGTACAAGCTGTCGCCGCACCCGTTCATTGTGATCAACAAGTCCGGAGGGGCAGGCGGGGAGGGGTTTATCTATGTGAAGGGTAAGACCAAGGACCCGCACACCATCATCATCACGCTTGACAATCTGTTCACGACCCCTCTGTCGACGGGGCTGCCGTTCAACTGGCAGGATATGACGCCTGTGGCGCGATTGGCGCTGGATTACTTTGTCCTGTGGGTGAATGAAGAAGCCCCGTACAAGACGGCCAAGGAGTATCTGGATGCGGTGAAGAAGGAACCGGGTAAGTTTATGATGGGAGGAACCGGAACCGCCCAGGAAGACCAGATTATCACCGTCCAGATGGAGCAGGCCTTTGGGGTAAAGTTTGGCTATGTTCCCTTCAAGGGGGGGGGGACGGTCGCGGTTGAGCTGGTGGGCAAGCACATCAACTCGACGGTAAACAACCCCGCCGAGGGGGTGAGTCACTGGAAGGCGAAGAGGCTCAGGGCGCTGGCGGCGATCGATAGCGAACGGATCAAACTTCCTCTCTGGGATACCATCCCGACGATGAAAGAGGCGACGGGAGTGGATATGAGCTATTTGATGCTCCGCGGCATATTTGGGGCGCCGGGCATCACCAAGGAACAGCAGGAGTATTACGTCAACGTCATGAAGAAGGTGACGGAGACGCCCGAATGGCAGAAGTACATTTCGGACATGGGTCTGAAGGGGGCGTTTTTGACGGGACCTGAGTATGTAAAGTGGCTTGAAGAAAAAGAAAAAATCACCAAAGACCTCATGGCCAAGGGGGACTTGCTGAAGAAGTGACCGCGAATTGACACAAATGGAGCGAGATGGGAATCTCGCTCCATTTTCTTGCCATTACCTTTTGATTCAGGAGTTTTAAAAAAGGGGGAAGTATGAGAAAGGCTGAAATAGTGGTTTCCCTGCTGTTTATGCTCGTCGGCTTCATCGTCATCGCTGATTCGGTAAGACTCGGTTTTATGTGGGGACGGACGGGTCCGGCATCCGGCTTTTTCCCCTTCTATCTGGGGGTGGGTGTGGTCATAGCCTCCCTGATCGTCTTGCTCAAGGCCGTCAACGAGTACCGAAAGCAGGGAGAGGGCAAGCCTCTGATGCCGCCGGGGGCCCTAAAGCCCATCCTCTGGGTCGTAATTCCGTCAACGGCAATGGTGGCGATCATGGAATTGGTCGGTCTCCACATCGCGGCGGCGATGTTTCTGGGATTCTACATGCGCGTTGTGGGAAAGATCGGGTGGACAACGACGCTTCTGGTCAGCATCATCGCCCCGCTTTCTCTCTTTATCACGTTTGACAAACTGTTTCTGATTCCGCTGCCTGCGGGGTTGTGGGGTGGATATCTGCTGAGGTTCTAAGACGGGCCGGAATTGCGACAACCGCTCCGACGCAGACAAACCGATAAAGAGGGGGGATCTGTATTATGATGGAAGACTTAAACAATTTGATGATGGGTTTTAGTGTCGTGACTCAGCCTTACAACCTCATGATAATTGTTGTCGGACTAATTCTCGGGATTATCGTGGGGGTGCTGCCCGGTTTGGGCGGCGCCAACGGCGTGGCCATCCTCATCCCCGTAGTGGTGACCATGCCGGCTACCGCGGGTGTCATTCTTTTGTCCATGATCTATTGGGGGGCCCTCTATGGGGGAAGCATCACGTCAATTCTCTTTAACATACCGGGAGAACCCTGGGCGGTGGCGGCCACCTTCGACGGCTACCCCATGGCCAAGGGCGGGAGGCCCGGCAAGGCCCTCGTGCTTGCCTTCCTTGCCCATGGCGCGGGTGCTATTTTCGGCGTTGTCATACTGACCTTCTTTGCGCCCATCTTGGCGGAGTTTGCCCTGAAGTTCGGGCCGGCGGAGGTCTTTGCGGTCATGATGCTGACCTTCAGCGCCTTTGTGGGGCTGGGCGGGAAATCACCGCTCAAGACGGTGGTGGCCATCCTGTTCGGTTTCATCCTGGCAGCAGTGGGGATGGATATCGTCAGCGGACAGCTCCGCATGACCTATGGGACCGTTGTCCTCATGGGAGGGTTCAATTTTATTGTGGCCGTCATCGGACTCTTCGGGCTGGGAGAGATATTTCTCACCGTCGAGGAAGGACTGAAGGTCGAAGGGATATCGACCAGGATCGGCTTGAAGGACATCTGGGAAGGGATGAAGGAGTTTATCCGTTATCCGAAGGCCATCATTATGGGAATGCTCATCGGCTGCTGGATGGGGTTCAAACCGGGGGGCGCAACGCCGGCCTCCTTTATGGCCTACGGTTTTTGCAAGCAGTCCAGTGCGAACGCCGATGAATTCGGGAAAGGCGCCCCGGCCGGAATCATCGCCCCCGAAGCGGCCGCCCACGCCGCCGGAACATCGGCCGCCATCCCCATGATCACCCTGGGGATCCCCGGATCGCCCACGATGGCGGTGATCATGGGCGGTCTGATGATCTTCGGACTTCAACCCGGGCCGATGCTTTTTAAGGAGCATGCCGATTTCGTCTGGGGTTTCATCGCGAGCTCATGGATGGGCAATATATTGGGATTCTTCCTTGTCTTGGCATTCGCCCCTATCTTTGCATCCATACTGAGGGTCAAGTTTGCCATCTTCATGCCCCTGATCATCTATGTGTGCGCCATCGGCGCCTATGCGGTGAACAACCGGATGATCGACGTCTATTATATGTTGATATTCGGCGTTCTCGGCTATTTGTTCAAAAAACTCGATTACCCCATTGCGCCGATGGTGTTGGCCCTGGTCCTGGGCGATATGGCGGAACAGGCCATGAGACAGGCCCTGATCATCGGGCACGGCAGCCCGCTCGTATTCTTTACGTTGCCTTTGGCATTGCCGCTCATGGTCGCAGCGATCATCATCTTCTTCTGGCCTGTCATCGCCCCGTTGAAAGCGCGATTATTCGGTAAAAAGGCCTGATAAATATGCTTGATTTTAGAAAACTATTGCAGTAAAATTGTGGCACGAAAAAACAGGGGTGCCCACAGGGGCTGAGAAGAGACCCTTTGAACCTGACCTGGGTAATGCCAGCGTAGGGATTGGCAGTTGATGTCTTCACTTATGCGGGGCCATATCCTTCAGAAAAGGGTGGCCCCTTTTTTATTTAAGGAGGATGGAAATGACCCAACTGGAAGAAGCAAGAAACGGACGGATATCGGAAGAAATGAAGATATGCGCCGAAAAAGAGGGCGTGTTCCCGGAATTTATCAGGAAAGGGGTGGCCGAGGGAAATATCGTGGTGGTCCGCAACAACAGGCATACCGCTATTTCCCCCGTTGCCATAGGGAAGGGGTTGCGGACCAAGGTCAACGCCAATATCGGGACCTCCGGCGACCATGCGGACCTCGCTGTGGAACTGGAGAAGGTCAGGGTTTCCGTTGCCGCCGGCGCCGATACGATCATGGACCTCTCCACGGGCGGCGATCTGGCCGCCATCAGAAAGGCGATCATCAAAGCCTCGCCCCTGGCGATCGGCACGGTCCCGATATACCAGGCGGCGGCCGCGATGCTGGCAGCGAAAAAGGCCATCGTGTCCATGACGGCCGACGACATCTTTGCCGTCATTGAACAAAACGGCGAAGACGGCGTGGATTTCCTCACCGTCCATTGCGGGGTGACGCGCAGAAGCGTTGCCAGCGCAGAGGCACAGGGGAGGGTATTGGGCATTGTGAGCCGCGGCGGTTCCATTACGGCCAACTGGATGAGATGCAATGACAGGGAAAACCCGCTGTACGAACATTATGACCGGTTGCTGGAAATTTCCCACCGCTACGATATGGTTTTGAGCCTGGGCGACGGTCTGCGACCGGGGTGCATTGCCGACGCCACCGACCGGGGGCAGGTGCAGGAACTCATCCTTTTGGGAGAGCTGGCAAAAAGGGCGAGAGACAAGGGGGTGCAGGTGATGATCGAGGGGCCGGGCCATGTGCCCATCAGGGATATCGAGGCGAATGTCCAATTAGAGAAGAGTCTCTGCAGCGGGGCGCCCTTTTACGTTCTGGGGCCGCTGCCCACGGACATCGCCCCCGGTTACGATCATATCACCGCGGCTATCGGCGGGGCCATTGCCGGCGCCGCCGGGGCCGATTTTCTCTGCTATGTGACGCCCTCCGAACACCTCCGCCTGCCGAATCTCGAGGATGTGCGAGAGGGGATCATGGCTTCGCGCATTGCCGCACATATCGCCGATATTGCCAAAGGATTGCCCGGCGCCCTGGAAAAGGACGCGCTGATGGCCGGTTACAGAAAGGCCATCGACTGGGAGGGACAGATCTCGACCGCCATCGACCGGGAGAGGGCGGGGAGACTGTTAGAGAAAAGCGCGACGGCGAAGGAAGAGGGGTGCACAATGTGCGGCGAGCTGTGCGCCATCAGGCTGGGAAAGGAATAACCCTCAGTGTAAAAACCCGGGCGTTCATGGGAGGGGCAGATGAGATTCTTGGTCACGGGCGGCGCTGGATTTGTCGGGACTGTCCTTGTTGAATCGCTTCTCAAGAAGGGCTTTGCGGTTAGAGTTCTCGACAGGGTTGTCGGTGAACTGGAGACATTAAGGGGTCACTCTAATCTTGAAATAGTGACAGGGGATACCCAAGACCAGGAGATCGTGGGTGCCGCGATGAAAGGCGTAGATGTGGTGTATCATTCGGCCTGGTCTTTTCCTTCGATGCCGGCGGATGCCTTTAAAATCGATGTCGGCGGGGCTATTCACGTCTTGGAGGCCGCCTCCATCAGCCGTGTGAAACATCTTCTATTTCTCAGCAGCAGCGTGGTCTATGGGGAGCCTGCCTATCAGCCGATAGACGAAATTCATCCTCACCTCACGGAGAAATCTCGCGACCCTCTTCACGCCCTCACGAAGTCGACGGTTCATCAGCTCTCCTCGCTTTATTACCGGCAGTACAAGTTGCCCTACACGATATTTATCTTCTGGTGGGGATATGGAAAGGAACATATTCCGGGTCGAACGCTGAGGGGACTGATTGATTCCGCTTTGAAAGGGGAAGTGATCAAGGCGCCTGAAAAAGCGAGCGGGGGGGTGACCTATCTGGGGGATATCGCCAAGGCCTTTGAAATGGCCACCCTCAACGAAAGGGCGTATGGGCAGGAGTTTAACCTCTCGAGCTTTCGGATCAGGTGGCGGGATCTGATTGAACTCATCGTCGAACTTTCAGGGTCGACTTCCACGATCGAGATTGTACCGGATGAGCGTTGGGATGGGCACGGCTTCCTCACCGGCATCTGGGACATCAGTACGAAAAAGGCTGAAGACATATTGGGATACAGACTAAACCCCGAAGAGGCCAGGGAGGTGTTCATTCAGGCATTGAAACGCGACATCGCCCTGAGGAAAAGAAACCTTTGAAAGCAGAGCCCCTCTCTCCCGAAAAACCTTAAATTAGCTTCGCTTCGCCGATTCTCCGGATTAGCTTCGATGATTCTTCGAATGCGCGCTGCACCAAGCCAATTTTCATAAATTTGCTCTCGAAAAGGACATCCTATCCCAAGCGCTTTTTGAGGTCGTTGAGCTGCTTCCGGAGCCTCTCGGGGAGGCGGTCGCCGAACTGGCCGAAATGTCGTTCGATATCGGAGAGCTCGGCCTTCCAGGCGTCGGCGTCCACACGGAGGAGCTCCTTCAGGTCCGTGGCGGGAATGGCGAGCCCCGCGAGGTCGAGGTCCCCCTCTTTGGGCATGAGGCCGATAGGGGTCTCGACGGCGCCGACCGTATCGTCGATCCGCTCGCACATCCACTTCAGGACACGGCTGTTGTCGCCGAAGCCGGGCCAGAGCCATTTACCCTCTTGATTCTTGCGGAACCAGTTGACGTAGAAAATGCGCGGGGCGTATTTGCCGAGACGGTCGCCCATGTCGAGCCAGTGTTGGAAGTAATCCGCCATGTTGTAACCGCAGAAGGGCTTCATGGCGAACGGGTCGCGGCGGAGGTTGCCCACGGCGCCGATGTTGGCGGCGGTGGTCTCCGAAGAGGCGGTGGCGCCCATGAAGACCCCGTGGTCCCAGTCGTAGGCCTCGTGGACCAGCGGCATGACGCCCGCGCGGCGGCCCCCGAAGATAAAGATGTCGATGGGAACGCCTTCGGGTTTCTCCCAGTCGGGGCAGATGACCGGACATTGTGCGGCCGGGGCGGTGAAACGGGAGTTGGCATGGGCCGCCGGATTCTTGCTGCCGGGGGTCCAGTCCCGGCCTTTCCAGTTGATGGCGTGACCGGGCGGTTCGCTGTCCATGCCTTCCCACCAGATGTCGCCGTCGTCGGTCAGGGCGCAGTTGGTGAAGATGACGTTCTCCTTGATGGTGTCCATGGCCGACGGGTTGGACGCATAGGAGGTGCCGGTGGCGACGCCGAAGAAGCCGTATTCGGGATTGATGGCATAGGGTCTGCCGTCCGGGCCTATCTTGATCCAGGCGATATCGTCGCCGATGCACTCGCACCTCCAGCCGGAAATGGCAGGCGTGAGCATGGCGAGATTGGTCTTGCCGCAGGCCGACGGGAAGGCGGCCGCAATGTGGTACTGTTTGCCCGCGGGGTCAATCAGGCGCAGGATCAGCATGTGCTCGGCCATCCAACCCTCGCGTTTCGCCATGGCCGAGGCGATGCGCAGCGCCAGGCATTTCTTCCCGAGCATGGCGTTGCCGCCGTAGCCGCTCCCGTATGACCAGATGAGGTTCTCCTCCGGGAAGTGGCTGATGTATTTTTTGTCAAGAGGCGCGCAGGGCCAGGTCGAATCCGGCTCGCCCGGGGCAAGCGGCGCGCCGAGGGAGTGCAGGCAGGGGATGAACTCGCCGTCGGCGCCGAGCTTTTCGAGCACTCCTGTTCCGACGCGGGTCATGATGTGCATGTTGCAGACCACGTACGGGCTATCGGTGATCTCGACGCCGATCTTGGCCAGGGGCGAATCGATGGGGCCCATGGAGAAGGGAATCACGTACAGGGTGCGGCCCCGCATGCAGCCCTGATAGAGGCCCCTCATGGTCGCCTTCAATTCCCCGGGGTCGACCCAGTTGTTGGTCGGGCCGGCGTCGTCTCTGCTTGCCGTGCTGATGTACGTGCGGGCTTCGAGCCGGGCGACGTCGCTCGGCTGAGAGCGGAAGAGAAAGCTGTTGGGCCGTTTGGCAAGCGGGATGGCCATGCCGCTTGCCGTCAGCTGCTGCATCAGGCGGTCGTACTCCCCCCGGCTGCCGTCGCACCAGCAGATGGCGTCCGGCCGGCACATCGCGGCGATTTCCCCGACCCAGTCGTTCAGTTTTTTATGTTTGCTTGTCACTATCGATGCAGCTCGATCCCCGCGATCCTCTCGTAATACCGGACCAGGGCGCTGTGATCGGCATCCCCAAACTCCTCCTTGAGCGACTGCATCATCGCCATGAGCTCGTCGGTGAGCGGCGTCGCCACATCTATTCCCCTGGCCGTGTCCAGAACGTTGTTGAGGTCCTTGATGTGGAGGTTGATCCGGAAACCTGGTTTGAAATTCCGGTCCAGCATCATTGGGGCCTTGGCGTCCATAACGGTGCTCCCGGCCAGTCCGCCCCGGATCGCCTGATAGACGAGATCGGGGTTGACGCCCGCCTTGGCGGCCAGGACGAGGGCTTCGGAGACGGCGGCGATGTTGGCGGCCACGAC
The DNA here is from genome assembly GCA_018827585.1 of Pseudomonadota bacterium. Lineage (GTDB taxonomy): Bacteria > Desulfobacterota > Syntrophia > Syntrophales > UBA5619 > JAKAFS01. The sequence goes on from JAHJXP010000066.1 coordinate 29,878, forward strand.
GATCTGATTGGCCAGTTTCGTCACGTTGCCGGCCCCGATCTCCCCGCAGAGGACGACGGAGGCGCCCATCGTCTTCATCAGGGGCAGGAACTCATCGAAGTCGGCCTTGCTGCCGCCAACCATGATCGACAGGGTTCCGTCGATGGCCTTCGGCTCGCCGCCGCTTACCGGGGCATCCAGCATCCGGATCCCCTTTTCCGCGAGTTTCGCCCCTATCTCCCGGCTGACAAGGGGGGAGATGGAACTCATGTCGATGACGATTGCGCCCGGCCGGGCGGTTTGGATGATGCCGTCCTTGCCCAGGACAACCTCCTGCACATGGGGGGAGTTGGGGAGCATCGTAATGATCACATCCGTCTTTGCGGCCACATCCTTCGCGGAGGTCCCTTTTTCGGCGCCCGCGCCGGCGACCTCCTCCACCGCCGCGGGGACGATATCGTAAACCAAGAGGGGATAGCCCGCCTTCAACAGATTCTTGCTCATGGGCTTGCCCATGATTCCGAGGCCGATAAAACCGATCTTTTTCATCTTTTCACTCCGTTTCTTTGCAGTTGCCGTTAAAGGAAAAAAGCGCCGTATTTTATCTCTCCCCTTCCCCCGCCGGTCTTGCCTGCCGGGCAGGGGGGAGAGACGGCCATCCCGGTCGGCGCCGCCGGCCGGGATGGCCATTTACAGGCGATAGCCGTATGAAGAGAGCCACGCAAGCGAACTTGGCGTATCCGGTTGGGGGATGTACTCCATAGAGACATACCCGCCATAGCCCACGCGGTCGATCTCCGCCAGCAGAAACCTGAAGTCGGTCTCCCCGGTTCCCGGCTGGTGGCGTCCGGGGCAGTCGGCGATCTGGATATGGCCGATCCTATCGAGGTGATCATGGAGGACCTTCGCCAGGTCCTCGTTCTCGCGCCGGGCGTGGTAGACGTCGAACTGGAGATAGGCGTTGGGGTGGCCTATCTCTTTGAGCAGACTGAGGACCTGGCTGCAACTGTTCAGGGCGAACCCTGGCACGTCGAGGCGGTTGACCGGTTCGACCATCAGCCTTATCCCCGCTTTCTCCATGGATTCGGCGGCAAAGTGGATATTTCCCCTGAGGGTTACCCAGGTCTCTGCCTCCGGGAGCGCCTCGTTCTTCAGACCGACCAGGCAGTTCAGACGGTCGACGCCGAGGGTTCTCGCCGCGTCGATGCCTCTGGCGACTCCCGCGCGGAATTCCTCCCGGCGCTCCGGATTGGCCGCTGTACCGCGATCGCCGCCCGCCCAATTCCCGGCGGGGAGATTGCACAGGACGAGCCGAAGACCGGTGTCGTTCAACTGCGCCTGGATATCCTCGAATTTGTAATCGTAGGGGAACATGAACTCCACGGCGTCGAAACCCGCCTTGCGGGCTGCGGCAAATCTTTCGAGAAAGGGAATTTCCGTAAAGAGAAACGTCAGGTTCACTGCAAAGTGCGGCATGTCTGTCCTCCTGTCGGTTTGCTTGGGTCTCCGGATAGGTCGTCCCTACCTGCGGGATGCGACTTTCCTCGATCCGCATCTCGCAAGGGGGCGTAACCGGGGACTTTACTGGTGCAGGTTAACATCATCGGCTGAAAACGCCAAATTCGATCAGTGCGCCTCCTGAAGCGCCCCGGCGATGTACATCATCGTCAGGAGCATGAAGACGAGGGTCTGGATGACGGAGGTGAAGATCATCAGGACGAAGACCGGCAGCGGCACCAAAAACGGCACCAGCATGAGCACGACCGCCAGGACGATGTCTTCCCCCATGATATTGCCGAACAGCCGGACGGAGAGGGAAAGGGGGCGCGAGAGGTGGCTGATGATCTCGATCGGCATGATCAGAGGGGTGAGCCACCAGACCGGTCCCATGAACTGCTTTACGTACCTGAAGCCGTGGGTCCTGATTCCGACGACGTGGGTCATCACGAAGACCACGACGGCCATGGAAACCGTCGTGTTGAGGTTGGCCGTCGGCGATTCGAAGCCGGGGATGATCCCCAAAAGATTCGCGGAGAGGATATAGAGGCCGAGGGTGGCGATGAGCGGGAAAAACTTCTTTCCCTCCGGCCCCATCGTTTCGGTCAGGAAGCCGTCAAGCCCCCCGACGACCGCCTCCATGACGTTCTGGAACCTGCCCGGGATGATGTTCATCCGGCGGGTGGCCAGGAAGGAGAAGAGGGCGAGCATGGCCATGATAAACCAACTGTAGGACACGACGACAAGATGGTGTTCCTTCAGCCAGGGGGTTTCGAAAAACAGCAGGGGGTGCATCTTCTATCCGACCTCCTCAAGACGGTTTTTTTTTGACAGAGTCAGAACGGTTGTAAGGACGATATTCATCACCACGACGGAAAGGCCGATGACCAGGCCGATGACATCGACGAGGTCCCGGGAGATGATCAAGTAGAGCGCAAAGGCCGTTGCCGCTAGGCGGATGTAATAGAGCAGCATGATGGCCGCCCGGGACGGGTGTGCGTATTTCGTGAAGTAGCTTGAAAGGTTGCGGTATAGCCAGTGGAAATTGACGACGCTGATCAGGCCGCCGCAGAAGATGCCGAGGCTGAAGCGGGAGGAACGCAGGACAAGGCTCCCGGCGACCAGAATCGCGAGGATGATCCAGTTGGTGATCTCAAGCCTTTTTTGAAGGGGGTCTTTTCCCGTTAGGTTCACTTTTCCCACACGCGGCGGCTGATTTTTCGTTTTTCAGGTACCTCTTGGTCAGGAGATAGACATTCCTGAAACCGGCTGCGATTCCCATCGCCAGAAAAAGGAGGGTGAGATAGGGCTTTGTCCCAAGAATCCGGTCCAGCCAGATTCCCAAAAAGAGGGATCCGAAGATGGCGATGGCCATGGCGATGCCGATGCTGCTGGCAGAGGCCAACTGGATCGCGGATTTTCTCGTCTCCTTATCCACGGTGGGCCTTTTAGCACAATCGGGTGCTGAAGTCAAACGAAAAGGACCTCCCAGGGCTAAGTCATATATGTGCATAAGTATCTGAAATTACATGAATATTATAAAGAAACCGTAATAAAACGTATGTAGTTGAATATTAAGTATTTTTGTCTAACTTTGACGGGGCCTTGGGACCTCCGGGGTGTGCGACAAAATTATGGGTAACGGATAACGACGAGCTTACACC
>JAHJXP010000067.1 GCA_018827585.1 Pseudomonadota bacterium
ACCGCTCGCCGTTGATGACGAACCATCTTTGATGGGTCACTTTAACAGAACGGCTACGACGGTGAAGTAGGTGAATGTACTCAACCTGACCATGTAGCGCACCACATGCAACCGTTATCAACAGATACGTAACTTCCTGAAACAAAGCATACATCGATTTTCACAGACAGCCCTCTTTTCAAATGATACTCTGTATTGACCGAAGTTAATAAAACCCCAACTTTGGTGGTGTTGTAAGGTTTCAATACGGAATCAAGTAAAAAACTCAATAAAATATATTGACAAGGCACATAAAGTATGTATCTATTTTTACAAGAAATTCTTATAAGCTCACCACACACTGATGAGGTGATGTATGGCGGCATTGATCACACGACCCCGTGTCTCGAAAAGAGTGCGGGGTTTTGTGATTTTGTGCCAAGATTACTTTTCATACTTTTCACAAAGGAGGGTAATGGAGATGAGAGCATACCACAAAAAAGCTTGGACATGCGCCATGGTAATCACAGTTATTCTGTCTTTTTCTACTTTTTCTTTTGCACAAACCGAAAGCATTAAATCGCGGCACACTTGGGAAATAGGACCGGAAATATCGACCATTGAGTATAAAGAACCCGATGTCATGAGTCAAAAGGGACTAATGTATGGAATTGGTGCGGCCTATATTTATCGCAATGGCGTTATGATTAAGGTTGCGGGTAGATACAGTTATGGACAGGTAGACTACCAAAATTCAGGCACCCTTAATAATATAGATGATAGCATATTTGAAATTAGGGCGCTTGGAGGCTACGACTTTAAAATCTCAAGTTCATTCACGATGACGCCTTTCATCGGCCTTGGTTACAGATATTTGAAAGATGATATGGCCGGAAGAATCAGTTCAACAGGCGCTAAAGGATACTTAAGAGAATCAAATTATTACTACAGTCCGATTGGTATCGAAGCTGTAAATGTTTTCGATAAGGGTTGGTCTGCCGGTGTAATTTTGGAATATGATTACTTTTGGAAAGGGACGCAAAAAAGCTATTTAAGCGGTGCTATAGCCGGCTATAACGACGTTGAAAATAGCCAGAACAGCGGTTATGGCGTGAGAGGATCGATAATCATCAAGAAACAAACAGATCGGGTATTTTATGCAATAGAACCCTTCATAAGGTATTGGAATATTGATAAGTCGGAAATTAAAAACTTGACATATTACGGAACTGTTATCGGGACCGCATGGGAACCCAAAAATGAATCTACAGAAATCGGCGTAAAGTTTATGATAGGATTTTAATTATCTCAACGCAGCCCAAAGGACATCGTCCGAAAAGATTGGTTGGGCAGGCGCTTCTTATGTAGTCCAGTGGGCGGACTTTGGATCGTCTATACATCCAAGGTCCGCCCCGGAATTCCCCGACATAGGAACGTCAAGACAACTAAGGTCTTCCCTGCCATGGAATGACTGGTCGCCATGTGTTCGAAAAACCCGATACCCTACAGGGAGCAAGACAGGGGCGAATATATTTTGGGGATATTAGGGATTCTAAAACACCGTCAGAAACTTCACTGCAACTGGTAATCATCACGTCAATTGAAAATCAAAATGCCTTGGCTTGAAGTAAAGGAGAGTTTACCAAAACTTGACTCGATATCATGAGCAGATAAACATCCAGACAAATATTGTCCTTGTTGATTCCAGGTAGGGTCAGCTTCTCCGGGCGGCGGTCTCCAGTTCGCGCTTCTTGATCACGATGAGGATCGCCGTGAGCGCGGCCTGGGTCATCCCGGGGATCCGCTCGGCCTGACCGACCGTGACCGGTACCACGCGGGCGAGTTTGGCCTTGAGCTCGTTGGAGAGGCCCGGCACCGAGGAGTAATCGAAGTCCGCCGGGAGCTTCATCCCCTCGATCGCTTTCATCTTCTCGACGGATTCCCTCTGCCGCCGGATATACCCCTCGTACTTCGCCTCGATCTCGATCTGCCTTTTGATCGATGGATCGGCAACGGCCTCCCCGCTGTCGAAGCGGGCGAGGTCGTCGCAGGAGATCTCCTCCCGCTTGAGGAGCTGGAAGAGCGTCGCCGGGTTCCTAAGCGGCGGCGAATTAAGATCTGCAAGGGTTTTGTTCGTTTCTGCGTTCGGGAAGACCCGGACGGAAGAGAGCCGCTTGATCCCCGCCTCGATCCGGCGGGCCGTCTCCTGCAGGCGGCCGTGCTGCTCCTCGCTGATCAGGCCGAGTTCGCGCCCCTTTCCCATCAGGCGGAGCGTCGCGTTGTCCTCCCGGAGGATGAGGCGGTACTCGGCGCGGGAGGTGAACATCCGGTATGGCTCGTCCACGCCGCGCGTGACGAGGTCGTCCACCATCACCCCCATGTAGGCCTCCGACCGGTCCAGGTGGAAGGGGGGCCTCCCCTGGACGCCCAGGGCCGCGTTGACGCCCGCCCAGAGCCCCTGCGCCGCCGCCTCCTCGTAGCCGGAGGTCCCGTTGATCTGCCCGGCGAGGTAGAGCCCGGCGACCCTTTTGGTCTCCAGGGTCCGGCGGAGCTGGGTCGGCTGGACGAAGTCGTACTCAATCGCGTAGGCAAGGCGCATGATCTCCGCCTGCTCCAGCCCCGGAACGCTGCGGACAATCCGTTCCTGTAATTCCGGCGGCAGGCAGTTCCCCAGCCCCTTCGCGTAGATCTCCTCCGTTTCGATCCCTTCCTGTTCGAGGACGACCGGGTGGCTCTCCCTGCCGGCGAAGCGCATCACCTTGTCCTCGAGGGAAGGGCAGTAGCGCGCGCCGATCCCCTTGATCGCCCCGGCGTAGAGGGGGGAGAAGCGGATGTTTTCGCGGATGATCCGGTGCGTCTCTTCCGTCGTTGCCGAGAAGAAGGACGGGAGGCGCTCCTCGCGCAAACGTTCCGTGGCGAACGAAAAGGGTTCCGGATCGGGGTCGCTGTCCTGGCGGACGAGGCGGGAGAAGTCGATCGTCGAGGCGCGCAGCCGCGGGGGGGTCCCTGTCTTCATCCTGCCCATCTCGAAACCGAGCGCCTTCAAGGAGACGGACAGCTCCAGGGAGGCGATCTCGCCAGCCCGGCCAGCGGGATACCGGACATCGCCGATGTGGATGAGGCCGCCGAGGAAGGTCCCTGTCGTGACGACGACCGCCCCGCCGCCGTGGAAGACCCCGGTCTGATCCACGACGCCGCGAATCCGCCCCTCCTCGACGACGAGACTCTCCACGAGACCCTGGAGGAGATGGAGGCGCGGCTCCTTCTCCAGGACGGCCTTCATCGCCAGGCGGTAGAGCTGCTTGTCGCACTGGAAGCGGGTGGACCGGACCGCCGGCCCCTTGGAGGCGTTGAGGAGCCGGAAGTGGACGGCGGTTTTGTCGGCGATCCGGCCCATCTGGCCGCCCAGGGCGTCCACCTCCTTGACGAGCTGGCTCTTGGCGAGGCCGCCGATCGCGGGATTGCAGGACATCAGAGCGATCGTATCGAGGTTGATGTTGAACAAGAGCGTCTCGCAGCCCATCCTGGCCGCCGCGAGCGCCGCCTCGCAGCCCGCATGGCCGCCCCCGACGACGATGATGTCATATTCTCTGTTCATCCACAGATTCCTTGCAGTTGCTCAGATAATTTAATATGATTGACTGGTAAAACTCAACTAAAATGATGAGGCCTCTTTGGCAAAACCGTCCTTCTGGAACAATACAAAGCGCTATTTCGACCTGAAAAGCTACTGGCTCAATCGATTCCGCTGCCGGGTGCACAAGCTTCCGATAGACGCCGGTTTCGCATGCCCGAACCGTGACGGTCAGGTTGCCACAGGAGGTTGCATCTACTGCGACGGCAGGGGATCGGTGCTCCGGCAG
>JAHJXP010000068.1 GCA_018827585.1 Pseudomonadota bacterium
CTGCATGGAAATCAGGAACGGAAACGACGCCGTCGTGATCATCGACGCCGGAACGGGCATACGCAGGTTGGGAAACAGGCTCATCGCCGAGTCACGCCATGACTATGCGCTGCTGTTCACCCACGCCCACTGGGACCATATCATGGGATTCCCCTTCTTCAAACCCATCTACCTGTCGAAGACCCGCATCGCGATGTTCGGATGCCCCTTCGCGCAGGCCTCCGTCCGCGAGATCATCTCCGGCATCATGAATCCTCCCAATTTCCCTGTCCATTTCGACGAGATCACGGCGGAGATCCGCTATCAGGAATCCTGCGAAGGGAAATTTGCGATCGGAGTAATGACCATCGCCACGATCCCGCTGAGCCACCCCAACCAGGGGATGGGATTCCGGTTCGAGGAGAACGGGAAGAGCTTCGTCTTTCTGACCGACAACGAGCTTGGCCACCGTCATCCGGGCGGTATGGACTACGAAGATTACCGAGAGTTTGCCCGCGGGGCGGATCTCCTCATCCATGACGCCGAGTACCTCCCCGAAGAATATGAAGACACAAGGGCGTGGGGCCATTCCGTCTACACGGACGCCCTGCGCCTGGCCCTCGATGCCGGCGTCGGCCGCCTCGGCCTCTTCCACCATAGTCAGGACAGGACGGACCGGGAGGTGGACGAGATGGTGGCGGACTGCAACCGGCTGGCGGCCGGGAGATCGCTTTCGTGCTTCGCCGTCCACCAGGACATGGAAATCGTCCTGTAAAGGAGTAGAGGCTCTTTGTTTATTCCCACCACCCCTGAAGAACTCCTGAACCTCGGCTGGAAAAAGCTCGATGTGATTCTGGTCACCGGGGACAGTTATCTCGACAGCCCCTTCGTCGGTGTCTCCGTCGTCGGGAAATGCCTGCTTGCGGCCGGATACCGGGTCGGGATCATCGCCCAGCCAGATGTCGCCTCAGGAAGGGACATCGCCCGCCTCGGCGAACCGGCCCTCTTCTGGGGCGTCACGGGCGGCTGCATCGATTCGATGATAGCAAATTATACGGCCTCCGGCCGGAGACGACGTCAGGACGACTTCACTGCCGGCGGCCTCAACAACCTCCGACCGGACCGGGCGGCGATCGTCTATTCCAACCTGATCCGCCGCCATTTCAAACAGACGCGGCCGATCGTCCTGGGGGGTGTCGAGGCAAGCCTCCGGCGGATCGCCCATTACGATGCCTGGTCGAACCGGGTGCGCCGTTCCCTCCTGTTCGACGCCAAGGCGGACCTGCTCGTCTACGGGATGGCGGAACGGACGGTCCTCGCCCTGGCCGAGCGGCTCCGGGAGGGACGGGCGACGGACGGCCTGCCGGGCCTCTGTTACGCGGCGGCGGAGCAAAAGCCGGGGACCCTGGAACTCCCCTCCTACGAGGAGACGGCCGCCGACCCTGCGGCCTTTACGGAGATGTTTCTTGCCTTCTACCGGAATCAGGACCCCCGGACGGCGCAGGGCCTCTCTCAGCGGCAGAACTCCCGCTGGCTGATCCACAACCCGCCTGCTCTGCCTCTCACGGAGACGGAGATGGACGGGGTCCATGACCTGGACTTCGAGCGAAACGTCCACCCCTTCTGCCTGCTTAACGGAAAGGTCCGGGCGCTGGAAACGATCCGTTTTGCCATCCCGACCCACCGGGGCTGCTACGGGGAGTGCCATTTCTGCGGGATCGCCGTCCACCAGGGGCGGCAGGTGAGCTCCCGGAGCGAGACCTCGATCATGCGGGAGGCCCGGAAGATCGCCTCTATTCCCGATTTCAAGGGGGTCATCCCCGACGTGGGCGGGCCGTCGGCCAACATGTACGGAATCGAATGCAGAAAGAAGCTCCTCCACGGCTCCTGCGCGGAGAGGCGCTGTCTCTACCCGCGGGTCTGCGAGCAGCTCCGGCCCGATCACGGCCGCCAGATCCGCCTGCTCAGGAAACTCAGGGAGGTCCCGGGCGTCAGACGTGCCGTCGTCGCCTCCGGGATCCGCCACGACCTGGTCCTCGCCGACCGGAAACAGGGCGCCGCCTATCTCCGCGAGGTCGTCCGGCATCACGTCTCGGGGCAGCTCAAGATCGCCCCGGAACACTCGGAGGCGAAGGTCCTCCGGTGCATGGGGAAACCGGGGAGGGAATCCCTGCTCGCGTTTTGCGCCCTCTTCCGCCGGCTGACCGAGGAGGCGGGAAAGGAACAGTACCTCGCCTACTACCTGATCGCGGCCCACCCCGGCTGCACCGAGGCCGACATGGAGTCCCTGCACCGCTTCGCCGGCCGGGAGCTCGCCATCCGGCCCGAGCAGGTCCAGATCTTCACCCCCCTCCCCTCCACCGTCTCGGCGCTGATGTACCACACGGGACGGGACCCCTTCCGCGGGGAAAGGCTCTTCGTGGAGAAAACGGCGGCCGGCCGGGAGAGGCAGAAGAAGATTCTGGTTGCGAAAAAAGTCCGGATTAGGTATGGAGATGGCGGATTTCGGCATCATGACAAAAACGCCCATAAAAAAACGGTTCACAGCGACGAACGAGGAGGACGGGACATGGCCAAGGACAAGGACGTCAAAAAGGAAACCAAGAAGAAACCCTCCAAGACGCTGAAGGAGAAGAAGGAGGCCAAGCGCATCAAGAAGTCGGGGAAAGCCGGGGCGTGACATTGCCCGCGGCCAAGCTGCTGCCGCAGCCGCTCGTGGACGCCCACGTCCACCTGTTTCCCGACCGACTGTTCGATGCAATCTGGAGGCAGTTCGTCGCGGACTACGGATGGAGCGTCCTCCATCGGCTCTACTGGCGCGAGAGCTTGGCCTATCTGAAGGAACGCGGCGTAGGACCCATCGTCTATTCCAATTACGCCCACCGGCCGGGAATCGCGAAGGGACTCAACGACTGGAACCTGGCCGTCCTTGAGGAAACCCCCGACCTATACTGCTATGCGGCTTTCCACCCCGGCGACGCCGACGCTCTTGCGATGGCCGCCTCCGTACTGGAGCATCCCCGGATCCTCGGGTTCAAGCTGCAGCTCCTCGTCCAGCGTTTTTCCCCCCACGACGAGCGGCTCTTCCCCCTCTATGAACTGGTCATGGCCAAGGGGAAGCGGCTCCTCCTCCACACCGGCACGGGACCGGTGGGAAACGAGTTCGTCGGAATCGTCCACTTCCGGAAACTCCTCGCCCGCTATCCCGACCTCCCCGCGACCGTCGCCCACATGGGGGCGCTCGAGTACGGGGCGTTCGGGGAGCTCCTGTCCGACCATCCGGGGATCTTTCTGGATACGGCCTTCGCCTTCCTCCCCGGCCTCGGTTTCATATGCGATCTCGAGGCGGATTTTCTGGAGAAACACCGGGAGAGGATCCTCTACGGATCGGATTTTCCGAACATCCTCTTCCCCCGGGAGGAGGAGATCGACGCCCTTCTGGGGCTCGGGCTCTCCCAGGCCTTCTACGATGCGGTGTTCCGCGACAACGGCCTTCTCCTCATCGGGCAGGCCGGTCAGATACGGCCGTAGTCGTCCTCGATCCGCTCGATGTCGTCCTCCCCGAAGTACTCCCCCGTCTGGACCTCGATGAAGGCCGCCTCCGTCTTTCCCGCATTCAACAGGCGGTGGGCCGCCCCGCGCGGGATGTCCGCGGACTGGCCGCCCCGGAGGGGGATCTCCTTTCCATCGAGGGTCACGACCGCCTCCCCGCAGAGGAGGTACCAGTGCTCAGCCCGGCGGCGGTGGCGCTGGAGGCTCAGGCGCTTCCCCGGATAGACGCAGATCCGCTTGACCTTATGATCCGGCTCGTCGGCCAGAACCGTGTAGTGCCCCCAGGGGCGGTGATCCGTTTCCATGACGACCTCCTGACATCCTCTTCAGGCGATGGGGAGCTTCCGACGGCCTCGCCCGAGCGCCGACAACAACCCAGTTCCAAGGCTTATAACACAGCCCCGAAACGGGTGAAAACGGTTTTTGTTTTTTGCTGTTCCGGGGGTAGTGTGCCATAATTCCCGCGCGCCTTCTTGAAACGGCGACCGATCCTTCTGCGGGGGGCGGTTCTCGCGGCGCAGGCCGCTCTCTTGGCGGCAGGAAAGAGGCCTAAGCAGGGACGCGATCGTCTGCCGCCGGGCGGAGGCCCCGGAAACCGGCAAGGGCCACCCTCTGCTAACCGTATCCCGAGACAGGAACATGCGATGACCGATTTTCTCAAAGCACAGATGACGGCTTCGTAAAAAGTCCTAATTTGTCATTCTGGGGAGCATTAGCTCCGAAGAATCTCTAAGACACCTACGGGCATCAGGCGGGGGACAACTGCCTCCGGGCCGCGGCCGGCATCCTCCAGAAGGGTCTGCGCCGCCCGGGCGACCTGGCGGCCCGTTACGGCAGCGAGGAATTCATCGTCGTCCTTCCGGGCACCCTGCGGGAAGGGGCGCTGGGCGTGGCGGAATCCCTTAGGAGAGCCGTGGAGGCGCTGGCCATCCCCCATAGCGCCTCCGCCGCTGCGCTCGTCGTCACGATCTGCCTCGGCGTCTCCATTACCGTGCCGGGACCGGGCGACTCACCTGCGGATCTTCTCGCGGCCGCAGACAGGACCCTCTACAGGGCAAAGGAAGGGGGACGCAACCGCGTCGTCATCTAAAGAAAAGGGGTCAGATCTATTTTCCCACAGCGATGTCCGGTTAAGGATTTGCATATGATTGATCCTGGTTCGGTGTTTGATAAATCCAGACGCCGGTTTCATTTACAATATCCTCGATACTCATTTCGTTGCGGATATTGATAGAGATTTCCCGGAGACGTTTGACGGAAACCTTTTCGTGATGCTGGTCATGGCAGTAGATGGCCAGGAGGATATAGGTAATCAATCCGGCCAGCATCTGGACCATCAGTCCATATTGGCTCCTTGAAATCAGGTGATAAACCTTCATGTGGCGTTTCCACCAGCCGAAGAAAATCTCGATGTTCCACCTGAGCTTATAGGCGAAGGCGACCTGCTCGGCGGTGAGGTCGTGGCGATCGGTGGCGACCCAGTAATCAACACCGTCCACCCGATAGCCGAC
>JAHJXP010000069.1 GCA_018827585.1 Pseudomonadota bacterium
CCAAATCATTACATATCTTTGTAAAGATGTAACTCTTTGAAATCTTGGAGGTCAGAATACCCTTGACATTTTCCATGATAAAAACTGTGGGTAGATGGTTCCTTATGATTTTTAGATAATGAGTGTAAAGATGATGCTCTCTGAGATTTTCAAATTCCTCTCTTGGCTGTTTGGAACGCCTTGATCTTCCAGCAAGTGAATATGCCTGACAGGGTGGACCTCCAATAAGTACCCATGTTTTGCTTTCTCCTAAAGATTTTTTTATGCGTTTATTGACCTTATCATCTGGGAAAGACTCTCCTCCAAGTTCAGCATGCCAGACACGTTTTATAGCTCTTTGTCCCTCAGGGAATTCCTTCATGAGGTTATTCCGTTTTGATGGACTTGGACTCCGCACGTAATCATAATACTCTTCAGGCGTCTTTCCCTTAAGAAATTCGCGCAAGAAAGCCCGTAGTTCCAACGTTTGGCAGGCATGAAAATCTTTTTCGATTGAGAGACGAACATCAAATGGTGGGCCGGAAGGTAAGCCCTCGCTAAATCTGGCAAAGCCCTCCCCCAGACCACCTGGACCCGCAAACATATCTATGACCGGAACCACACTGTTATTCACTTTTAATCATCCATGGTTATAATATTCTACTTGACTGCTATCCGGCAATCTCTCTGCATTTTTTGCATAATATTCGTAGAGTGCAGATGATCAATTTGTCGGGCAACATGGCTAATCAATTCATCCATCAGACAATGCCTCCGGACCTAAATAAGAAAGCTTTTCTCTTGACCGCTCAGATTCTGGCCAATTCTTGATCCATTGGCGACCGGATGACGACGGCTTTGGTTTTAACATTTCTTCAGCCTCAACCCACGTCTAACATGTCCGCTGGAGGTGAACACTGAGTTTCAGCGGACAGGAGTGTTTTAACAGCCTATTGATTTTTTCTGAACTCCCGCACGTTTAACGCCTTCCATTCAAGCAGTGGATGCCTTCTGATACGATCCTGCAGATCCTCATCGGCGGTCAGCAATTCAGGGGCTATCTCCCCCTTATCCAGCACCCGATTGAGAAATTCCCTCTCCGCATCTGTAAACGGCAAGAGGCCGGCCAGAAAATTACGGCAGTCCTCGATAAGTCCTTTGCCAAAACGATCCTGCTGGAGCCTTTCTATCCCTGCGGCCCGTAGCGTGGGGATCAGCCGTTGTTCAAGATCGGCGATATCAAAATCCACATCATTCGGGGCGAGGGTTCTCCAGTCTCTACGACTCATGGCGCCATAGACAATAAAAGATAGGCGCAGGCGTTCCCGATCAAGACCACCCAGACGAAAGAGATTGCTGCAATCAAAAAGGTCCCTCGCCTGCCGCCGCGACATCAGCGCCGAGAGTTTGCCCGCCGCAAGTTCGTGGACGTCCACCACCTGAATGCCGACAGCCTGCCAGATTCCCACCGGTCGCGAATCCATAGTCTTCACCGGCCACAAGGGGATTCGGATTCGAGCATGTCCGGCCGGAATCCGGTGGCCTCCGCCTGGTTAACGAGCGTTTCGGGAGAGATCCTCACCGTAATTCCTCCCATGATCTTCCGTAAACCTCTTCGGGAACGACAAGGTTCCAAGCGGCAACGAAACGACCCGCCTTCCGCCGGCTGCGTTCCAGGTAATGCGGTCGGCGTGGGCGCCGATCGCGGAATGTTTTCAGGTGCGCCTCGTCGACCATCAGGGAGTCCCTGTGTTGTTCGAGGAAGAAGCCGACCTTCGCGGCAGTGGTGGCGTTGCCGAGGAGATCGACATACGCGGTGACCTTCTCCAGATCGAAGAATTCCACAGACTCCAGGGAGCGCCATATTTCCTCCCAGCTCCCCGTCAGGTCGGGCCGGTTGAGGACATCCACAAGAGTTCTCTCCAGACCCGTCACACGGACCTCCAGACCCGCACGGTCGGTCTTGACCACATCGAAGGTTTCCCTGTCCTTGAGGGAGAGGGATTTCGGAAAACCCACGCCTTTGAACTGATGCGACCGGAAGGTCACGGGGTGTGAGGGGGAAGCGGCGAGGTACGTAAAGTGCTCATACACCGAATAGTGGCCGGTCAGTGATAAGTAATCAACCTGTACATTCTGCACTTCAATCTCGACCTTTCCGACCGCCTGCACCGCATCGCAGTGAAACAGTACCCCATGTGACCGGCAAATCTCCCCAATTTCTTTCACAGGGAACAACACGCCCGTCTCATTATTTGCCCATATCAACGAAACAACCGCGGTCTCCTCCGTAATGGCGTTCTCCAAATCTGCCAAATTTAACAATCCCTCACTGTCAACGGGTAGATAGGTAACGCGGTAGTCTTCTTTTTCCAGCGCCTTGCAATAGTTCAGCACCGATGAATGTTCCACTGCTGACGTGACAATGTGCCGTTTCCGGGGATTGGCCTTTAGTGCAGCATTAATTGCCGTGTTGTTGCTTTCCGTTGCGCAAGACGTGAAAATGATCTCCATCGACCGCGCTCCGATCAACTCAGCTACCTGAGCCCGAGCCGTCTCGATCACCGTTTTCAGCTTTGAACCGAACTTGTACGTACTGGATGGATTGCCCCATTCGGAGGTCAGGTAAGGAATCATTGCCTCAAACACCTCCGGCAGCACCGGCGTCGTCGCATTATAATCCAGGTAAATCATATAGAGCTCACCATCGGCTTATATCGTAGTCTGCCATGGCATATACTAACCTGTAACCTGATTTGAGACGATCACCCATTCGGATGGATCCACTGAATGGAAACCTTTTCTTCCAGTTGCCTGAATTCCGGATCTCCGGTCACGAGGATCGCTTTGAGTTTCAGGGACAAGGCGGCGGCAAAACAATCCGCGTAGGCGATCCGATAGGCACCTTTCAGTTTTGCCGCTTCGTGGGTCAGCACCTGATCGGCATCGACCAGCTCGATGGGATACTTCGCGAACTGGAGGAGGACCTTTTCTGCCTCCTCTCTTCCCTGTTCCCGCATCGTGGAATAGCAGATCTCTCCCCAGTTGACGACGGACATGTATCCTTTCGCCTTGTTGGCGAGAAACTCCCGGAGTAGAGCAGCGACGGCATCTGCGCCTGCCTCATCTTCAAAAAAGGCGATCATGGCGTGGCTGTCCAGGACGTATCTCTTCACCGCGCGGCCTCCGTTTTCCGGTCTTCGACCAGCGCCTTCAGGACGCGTCCCCCGGATTTCAGCATTCCCCGCCCCTCCCCTACGATATCCGTTTGCACCGGTTCGACGAGGATGCGGTTCCCCTCTTGAAAAATCCTAAGCGGGGTCCCCTTGACGATTGCCAGTTTCTTCCGGATCGGCGCCGGAATGAGGATTTGCCCTTTCACAGTGGCTTTGACGACGGTCATCAGATCACCTCCGTAATACCTATTTATGAATAAGTGTATTACCTTTTTTATCACAAGTCAAGAAACGTTCAGAAACGTTCAGGATCACATTTCCTCTTGACAGCCCTTCCCTTTTCCATTATCTGTCCATCAAATGATTGAATCATGGACTGGAAGCCGCCGATGACCACCCCTCTCGAAAAGGCCCGCAAGGACCCCGAATCGATGAAGGCCCGCATCCTGGCCGTCGCCCGCCGCATCTTCGGCGAGTACGGCTTCCACGGCACGACGACCCGGATGATCGCCCAGGAGGTGGGGATCGACATCTCGACGCTCCACTATCACTGGGGAGGGAAGAAGGACCTCTACGAGTCCGTGGTCGTCGACATCAACAAGGACCTCCGGCAGAAGCTCATAGAGGTAGAGGAAGTGATCCACGGCCTCCCCTTGGGCGAGCGGATGGCCATCTCCATCGACATGACGACCGACTACCTCTTCGACTACCCCGAGGTCTCGAACCTGATCCTCTTCCGCTATTTCGGCAAGACCCGCCAGGAAGGGAATTTTGACTCGATCATCCCCGAGTTCACCGCCGACATCGCCCGCTCGATGGGCCTCGCCCGGGACAGGAAAAACGTCCCGCCCGAGACCACGATGAAGGTGCTGGCAGTGATGAACTCCATCCATAATTTTATTTCGGGCGAAAACTTCTTTCGCCCGATGGTGAAGGTGGACCGGGAGCGGTACATCGCCTTGGTGAAAGAGACCCTGAAGTTCATCCACATCCCGGCCTTCACCCAGAACGAGGCGAAATAACGCCGGGTTGAACCGCTTCCCGGACCAGTTTTCATTATCGGTTTTCCAAGGAGGGACCCAATGGCACTCAACATGGATGCAATCGGCAAGAAGATCGGCCCCCTGAAGAAGGACTATGATTGGAAGGACGTGATCCTCTATGCGATCGGCGTCGGGGCCGGTTCCAATGAACTGGGGTACACCTACGAGAAGGACCTCAAGGTGATCCCCAGCTTCTCGATCGCGGCAGTCTTCGATTTCCTGGGTCATGTCGGCGCCGCCTCGAACATGAACCTGGCGGGGATCCTCCACGGGGAGCAGGACCTGATCTTCCACAACCCCATCCCCACCTCGGGGACGCTGACGACGGAAGGAAAGATCACCCACTACTACGACAAGGGGAAGAAGGGGGCCCTTGTCGTTGCCGAAGGCGAAACCTTCCATTCCAACGGCAAGAAGCTATTCACGAACGTGATTACGATCTTCGCCCGCCTCGACGGCGGCTTCGGCGGCAAGGACGCCCCGCCGAAGGTCCTCGAGTACCCAAAAGGGGAGCCCGACTTTGCCGTCGACGCCGCGCCTTCCCCCGACCAGCCGCTGATCTACCGGCTCTCGGGGGATGTCTTCCAGCTCCACGTCGATCCAGAATTCGCTCGGATGGCCGGTTTCGAAAAACCGATCATGCACGGCCTGTGTACCCAGGGCTTCGCCTGCCGGGCGCTGATGGCGAACCTCACGCCAGGGAAACCGGAGCTGGTCCGGCGGCTCGCGTGCCGCTTCTCCCGACCCCTCTACCCCGGAGATCCCATCCGGACGCTGATCTGGAAGGTCGCGGAGGGGAAGGCCGTCTGGCGGACGATCAACACCAGGACCGGCGAGACGGTCATCGACAACGGCCTGTTCGAATACGGCGAGGTCCCGAAGGATGAGATCCGGCTCGACGGCAGGGTGGCCATCGTCACCGGCGCAGGCGGCGGCCTGGGCCGGGTCTACGCACTGGAGTTCGCGAAGCGCGGCGCGAAGATCGTCGTGAACGACCTCGGCGGCGCAAGGGACGGTACGGGCGAAGGATCGCAGGCCCCCGCGCAGAAGGTGGTCGAAGAGATCGTATCCGCGGGCGGCGAGGCGGTCGCCAACTACGACAACGTGGCCACCGCCGGGGGGGGCGAGCGGATCGTGAAGGCAGCCCTCGACGCCTTCGGGACCGTGGACATCCTCGTCAACAACGCCGGGATCCTCCGGGACAAGAGCCTCCTCAAGATGGAGCCGGATGCTTGGCAGGCGGTCATCGACGTCCACCTCAACGGCGCTTACCACGTAACGAAGCCCGCCTTCGCCGTCATGAAGGAGAAGGGCTACGGCCGGATCGTCATGACGACCTCCGCCGCGGGCCTCTACGGGAACTTCGGCCAGGCGAACTACAGCGCGGCCAAGATGGGCCTCGTCGGTCTCATGAACACCCTGAAACTGGAAGGGGAGAAGTACAATATCAAGGTCAATACCGTCGCCCCGATCGCCGCCTCGCGCCTCATGGCCGACATCATTCCCCAGGAAGCCCTCGAGAAGATGAAGCCGGAGTTCGTCGCTCCGCTGGTCCTCTTCCTCTGCTCCGAGAAGTGTCCGGTCACCGGCCGGATCTACAACGCCGGGGTGGGCTATTACGGCAGGGCCGCAGTGATGACGACCCCCGGGACGATCATCGGCGACGGGAAGAAGATCCCGACGGCCGAGGAGGTAGGGGCGGCCTGGGAGAAGGTCCTGAGCCTCAAGGGGGCCAGGGAGTACGGTCAGTTGGGCGATCTGATGGGCGACATGCTGGCCGCCTTCACCCCCCAGAAATAACCGGCAGGTTGCGCCTCGCTGACGTACCCTGCATCAGGAATTCGATTTTCATATAGGATGCTCTCTTAAAAAGTCTTTAAAAAACCGTGAATTTAGGATGGCTTCGTAAAAAGTTCCGCAGGCAAGGCGCGCGAACCCTGAGGAATGAGGCGTACATAGACGTACGCCGCAATGACGA
>JAHJXP010000287.1 GCA_018827585.1 Pseudomonadota bacterium
TCTGCCAGCGGCGACCTGGAATTGCATTAAAGCTGGCGGCACGAACATGATATGTGACGTAATTGAGTCTTCTTCTCTGGAAATAAATTTATAAATATTCTTCTTCCGTTTTCTTCGTTTTATTCCCCCCTCTTTCCTTAAACAGAATTCACAAAGCTTCTGTTTTCTTCTACCATTGACCTCAAGGAGATGCAAGGTCAATGGAGCCAATAAAAAAGAAAAGCTGCCGTAATTGCAAGAATTTATTTCTGCCGAATCCTCGCAATGCCACACGTCAGGAATACTGCCGCGAACCCGAATGCCGCAGAGCCAGTAAAGCTGACAGCCAAAAGCGTTGGACGGAAAAGCCAGAGAACCGAAACTATTTTTGCGGTCCTATAAACGTGCAGCGCGTACAACAGTGGCGAAAGGAGAACCCGGGCTACTGGCGCAGAAAATCCGAAAAAACGATCAGTGCGTTACAAGAGACCTTAAATGAGCAACCTGCTGAAAATATGGATACAGCCGATCTGCCCGCCGGTGCGTTACAAGATATCTTAAGCGCACAACATATTGTTTTATTAGGGTTAATAGCCAACTTTACGGGATCTGCGTTACAAGATGACATAGCCATAACCGTCCGCCGTTTGCTACGATTGGGGCAAGATGTAGTTAATAATTCTACCCACAGCAAAGGAGGACAACATGGTATCGAAACAGCCCATCTTTCCCGAAGGGGTCCGCCAGGTACCCAAGCAGTTCAGTTGGCTTGATCACCGCCTGATCCGTGACCATCATATTGAACAGTGCAGCCACCCGGCAGCGGCGCTGTATCTGTTTTTGGTCACCGTCGGCGATGCCAGGGGGCTGAGCTATTACGCCGATGATTCGATCATGAAGCATCTTTCCATGGATCACATCACCCTGGAGAAAGCCAGGCAAAACCTGATTTGCGTCGGCCTGATTGCCTGGCAAAAGCCCTTGTATCAGGTGCTGTCCCTGGACATCGCTGAAAAAGAAGCCGCATCACGATCCGTTATGGACAGGCCCCTTTCCCTGGGGGACATTCTCAAACGGGCAATGGGAGGGACGTCACATGATTGATTATGAAACCTTCATGCAAATTAAAACCTGCCATGAACACAAGGGGCTTACCTGTCCGCAGATTGCCAGAGAGCTTGGCCTTGATGAGCGCACCGTGCGTAAACTACTCAATCAAAAACGATATTGCCCACGGAAATCATCCCGGCAAAGCAGCAAGCTCGATCCGTTCAAAGACCATATCATTCGGCTGCTGGAGACCCATTCCTATTCGGCAACCCAGATATTCCAGCGCCTCCGGGAAGAAAACTATGACGGCGGCTACACCATCGTAAAAGAATATGTGCGAAAGATAAGACCCCGAAGGGTGGAGCCGTTTCTCAAGTTATCCTTTGCGCCGGGTGAGTGCGCTCAGGTAGATTGGGGATCCTACGGCTCAGTCAACGTCGGATCAACCAGCCGCAAGCTCAGCTTCTTTGTCATGGTGCTTTGCTACAGCCGCATGATGTATGTCGAGTTTACGGTCTCTCAAACCATGGAGCATTTTCTGACCTGCCATCAAAATGCTTTTAACCGACTGGGCGTCCCCCAAAAAATCATGGTAGACAACCTTAAATCAGCAGTTCTTAGCCGCATCTTGGGCCAGAATCCGGTTCTCAACCCCAAATATCTGGACTTTGCCAATCACTACGGTTTTTCCATAACGCCCTGCGCCGTCAGAAAAGGCAACGAAAAAGGCCGTGTGGAAAATGGTGTTGGTTATGTCAAAAAAAACTTCCTGGCAGGTCTTGAGATACCCGACTTCAAGATCGTCAACCCTGCCGCCATCCACTGGCTTGATAACATAGCCAACATCCGTACTCATGGGGAAACCGGAAGAAAACCCGTTGAAATGTTCAGCGAAGAACGCGGCAGTTTGATCCAGCTTGCCTCGTTCCCCTACGATGTCGCAACCATATCCCAGGTTAGAGCCTGCAAACAGTTTCGAATCACCTTGGATACCAACCGCTACTCTGTACCGGCGGAGTATGCCGGTCAAAGGATTACCTTAAAAACCTATCCCGACCGGCTCTGTATTTATCATCAAGAAAAGCTGATTGCCCTTCATGTCCGCAGCTATGATCACCGCCAGGATATTGAAAACCCGGATCACCCCAAAGAGCTGATCGCCCAGCGTAAAAAAGCCAGGGATCAAAAAATCTTCATGCGCTTTCTGATGCTTTCTCCAAAGGCCCAGGCATATTACCAGCAGCTTGAGCAGCGCCGAATGAATCCTCGCCAGCACATCATAAAAATCGTCGCTTTAAGCGAAATCTACGGCGTTGATCCGGTCGCAAGAGCTATCGAGGATGCCTTCGTCCTTCAGGCATTTTCATGTGAGTATATCGCCAATCTGCTGGAACAGCGGGCCAGAAAACAGATCGAGCCTGGCGCATTGATCCTTACACGCAGACAGGATCTCCTCGAAATTGAAATCGAACAGCCTGATATGGACGTTTACAGCAAGGCTTTAAAAAATCCTGAAGGAGGCACGCTATGACCACAACAGGCGCAAAACCACCAGAACTTGATCAACACCTCAGCTATCTGAAGCTTCTGGTTATCCGCGAAAATTACGAATCCCTGGCAAAGCAGGCGGCTCAAAAACAGTGGACGCATATCCAATACCTGGCCGAACTGATCCAGGCGCAAACCCATCAGCGCCGTGACCGTGCCATAGAGCGCCGAATATACCAGGCGCGCTTCCCCCAAATCAAAACCCTACAGCAGTTTAACTGGAGCTGGCCTAAAAAAATCAACCAACCACAGGTGCGAAACATGTTCAGACTCAAATGGATCGAAGACAAAAACAATGTGATTTTCATTGGCGGCGTGGGGCTTGGGAAAACACACCTCGCCACCGCGCTCGGATATGAAGCGTGTCTCAAAGGATACTCGGTTCTGTTCTCCACAGCAGTTGAGGCAATTAATAACCTGGCCGCCGCCCGAGCTGCAGGTCGTCTGAAACAAGAGCTGAATAAATATCTCAAGCCGGATCTGATTGTTTGCGACGAACTGGGATATCTGCCCATCGATAAAACCGGCGCTGATTTACTCTTTCAGATCATCAGTCACCGCTATGAAAAAGGCTCACTTATCATCACCACGAACCGGGTCTTCAAAGCCTGGCCAGAAATCTTCAATAACGACAGCACCCTTACTTCTGCGCTGCTGGATCGCCTCCTTCACCACGCCGAAACCGCGGTTATCGAGGGCGACAGCTATCGAATGAAGGAGATAATCGAGACGTAAACCCTTGGGTACCAAGTAGCCGCTGTAACCTGAAAAATGATCACAGCGGCTACTTCAATCCTCATTTTAGACTGTGCATTTTCAAACCGCCAGATTTAGGGCATTTTCACGCCGCCGCCAATATGGATACGCCTCATGGCAAGTTGGACATATTTCTCAACCGTCTCGGCACCGGCTCCACGGCGGTTGTGGCGAATAGCTGCGATGATGGTGGTGCCAGTGCCCA
>JAHJXP010000070.1 GCA_018827585.1 Pseudomonadota bacterium
GCAGGGCGAGAGGTTCGGCGCAGGGCTGCACGGCGCGGATGCGGGAAAGGGCGAAGTCCCGTATCTGACTCCGCAGGCTGCAAAAGGCGATCAGGTGCCAGTTCCCCATGTAGCACAGGAGGTGCAGCGGCCGGACGACCCGCTCCGTCGTTTCGTTCTTGTGCGGCGTGCGGTAGGTGATCTTCAGGGTGCGCTCCCGGAACAGGGCGGTGACAACGGCGTGAAAGACGGGCTCCGGGACCCTGTAGTAAGCCACGTTCTTGACCGACACCTTCTCCTCCACGTCCCGGAATCCGGGCGGGGTGTCGGCGGAGCGCAGCGAGAAGAAGTTTTCCATGAGCCGGCGCAGGGATTTCTTGAGGTCCCGGTCGGGGATGGCGGCGGAAAGACGCATGGCCAGGCAGAGGGCGTGAAGCTCCTCCTCTTTCAGCCAGACGGGCGGCAGTTCGTAGTTTCCGTCCTCGTACCCGTAGCCCCTGCGGTCCGGATTGTAGAGAAGGGGGGCGCCCAGGCGCTCCCTCATGAACTCCACTTCGCGTTGCGCCTGTTTGTGGGAGATCTCGAAATGTTCGGCCAGACGGGCCGAGTTTGGGAAAATGCCGGCCTTCACCCGGCCGTGGAACCAAGCGTAACGTTCATAGGAAAGTTTTTTCGCCATGTCGGTTCGCCTCTCAGAATCGAATTTATCCCCCCTCCATCTTCATCCAGATCTTCGCGGTCATGCGGGCGTCGTCGAGGGCGCGATGGTTCTGTCGGAGGAAGGAGGGGTCGGGAAAGAGGTGGAGGTAGATCGTCTCCAGGGTGTAATCGGCCAGGCGGGGGAAGCGGCGGCGGCTCATTTCCAGGGTGCAGACGTGCGGGTGGGGAAGGCCCATCCCCAGACGTGCGAATTCATGGCGGAGGAAGCGGATGTCGAAGGCGGCGTTGTGGGCGACCAGGATGCTTTCCCGGATGAAGTCGTAAAAGCGCGGGAGGATCTCCTCGGGCGGCGGCCGGCCCTCGAGCATCTCGTCGGTGATGCCGTGGATCGCCTGCACCTCGGGCGGGATCGAAACCCCGGCGTCGATAAGAGTCGCGAATTCCCCGACGACGACGCGATTTTCGATCGCGACCGCGCCGATCTCGATGACCCGGTGGCCGTGTCTCGGCCAGAGCCCGGTCGTTTCGCAATCGACGACCACGTGGCGGTCAAGAGGGTTCTTCAGCATTCCCGAATCTCCCTGAAGGTTGCGAGCAATTTCTTTTCCCCCAGGGTCGCGTCGAATTCCCTCAGCCATCCCTCAATGTAATCCATATCAATCGAATGGTTTTTCAGGATGACCGCCCGTATATCTTCGATATCCCTGGGCCGGCCGGCAAACAGTTTGTGGATGATCAGATCCTCAACGGCGGCGAAACAGACATCCCGGTCGAGAATTTTCACCTTTTTCGCCCTTCGGATGGCCTGTGATTCATAGGGGGTAAACGAAAAAATGAAATCGACCCGGATACCGGTCGCCTTGTCCAGCGCAGGCAGGACCATGGTCTGCCTGACAAATTCCGGCACATCGCCGGGAAGGGGGGTGAGGGCGGTTTCCCGGGCAAGGTCGAGGAGGGTTCCCAGCCGGTCGATGTTGACGCCCAGGGTGATGTCTATATCCCTGGTGAGCCGCGGCTCCCCGTACAACAGGACGGCCTGTCCCCCGATAATCATATAGGGAATGTCGTATCTGTTGAAAGCGGCGCCTATCCTGGAGAGGATTTTGTCAAACATGCGTTGAGAATCCTTGCCACGCGGATATCGACATCGAGCCCGGCCAGAGGGTCATCCGGGGGGAGGACGCCGAGCATGACCCCTTCCTTCCACATGGCGGTGAAAAGTTGCAAAGACTGCTCGTAGGGGAGAAGCCCCGCGGCGCCGATAAGATCGGATTCAAATTTTCTCAAGGTGGCAGCATCCCGGATCATGGGAGAATCCTACCAGAATATTGCGGTGATGTCACGTCTTTTCCCATATTTTGCGCATTGCCTCGGCTTCCAGATGACGGCCGGGGAGTGGCTGACCCTCGGTGCCGGCGGGGTTATTGTCGGCGCCCGATGAGCGAGCCCTCACTTGCGGCCTTGACAAACCAACCCGCCCGGGTTGATAAGTAAACTCAATTTTCGAAACTTTTAGGACTTATTGAGAGCGTATCAAACATGGAAAGAAGAAAGACCGACATCCTCATCATCGGCGGCGGCCTGGCGGCCATGATGGCGGCCCTGGAGGCCGCCGGTTCACCCCTCTCCATCCTGATTGCGAGCAAAGGCAAGGTTGGTTGCGGCGGGGCGACGCTGATGGCGGGCGCCAATTTCGCCGCCGTCTTGCCCGAGGGGGAGGCGCAGGGGGATTGTATCTCCGCCCATGTGGAGGAGACCTGCCTGGCCGGGGCCGGGATCAACGACCGGGATCTGGTGGACACCCTCGCGGCCAACGCCCCCGGCGATCTGCTGCTGCTGGAGAGATTGGGGCTGGAGTTCATCAAGCGGGAGGGGCGTTTCGACCTGCGCAAGCCTCCCGGGCACCTCCGCCCGCGGACCGTCTTCACGGTCAATCCGGGTTTCCCGATGCAGATCCGGGGCAAATCGATCACCGCTCCCCTCCGCCGGCGGGTTTTGGAAAAGGGAATCCCCCGGCTGGAAGGGGTTGCCATCGTCAAGCTCATCGTGGTGAACGGCAGTGTCGCGGGCGCCCTGGGCGTAGATCGCCGGACCGGGGAAACGGTCTCCTTCGAATGCAAGGCCGTTATCCTGGCGGGCGGCGGCGGCGGTTTTCTCTACGAAAAAAATACCAACCCCAACGACCTCACCGGTGATTCCTACGCCCTGGCGATGGAGGCCGGCTGTCCCCTCCGGGACATGGAATTCGTCCAGTTCTTTCCCTGCGTCCATCTCGGATCGCCCCGCGTCCCCATCTCCAGCCCGATCCTTGCCGACGGGGCGGTCCTGCGCAACAGGGAGGGGGAGAGGTTTTTGGCGCGGTACGAGCCCGAGCGGATGGAACTGGCGACCCGGGATGCGGTGAGCCGGGCGATTTTTCGTGAAATCCAAATGGGCGGGGGGATCGACGGGGGGGTGTATCTGGACATCACCGGGGTCCCCCGCGATCTGCTGGCCTTTCGTTTCCCCGATCTGATCGCGGTTTTCCGGAAACAGGGGATCGACCTTCACAAACAGTGGATTCGCGTCGCTCCGGCCGCCCATTTCTTCATGGGCGGCGTGGTCATCGACCGGCACTGCCGAACGTCCGTCGCCGGCCTTTACGCCGCCGGCGAGGCCGCCGGAGGCGTTCACGGGGCGAACCGTCTTTCCGGCAACGGCCTGAGCGATGCCCTGGTCTTCGGCCGGATCGCGGGCCGGAGCGTTGTAAGTTATGCCAGAGAACGGGAAGGTGTATCCTCGTCCGGGCGGGCCTTTGATCTGGACGCGGGCCGGCGGGGCCCCATGCTCGGGAGAGAAAAGATCGTAGAACTGCGAAAAGCCCTCAAGAAACTGATGTGGGATCAGGTGGGCATTGTGCGAACGGGGACCGGGCTCGCCGGGGCCCTGGCCAGGATGGAAGATTGGCAAAACCGCCTTGAAGAGCGGCAGCCGGGGTGTCCGGAGGACCGGGGCGTATTTTTTGAGGCGCGCTCCATGTTGCTGGCCGCGCGGGCGGTGGCCGGCTCCGCCCTGTTCCGCGAGGAGAGCCGGGGGGCCCATTTCCGGGACGATTTTCCCGACTCCAAGGCCGAGTTGACAAAAAGCGTCATTGCCCGCCTTGATGCCGGGAAGATCCGTTCCGCGTTTTCAACAGCCTCCTCTGCTGTGGTTGCGATCGCCTCGCGGGTGACGGGAACGCCGTAGGCGGCCAGAACCTGCTTCGCCTGGTGCTCGTCCAGGGCCTTCTGCCCGGCGGCGAGCGCCGTCCGGATGATTCCTGCGGCCTCCGGATTTTCCGGCGGCAGGGCAAGCGTCATGATCGGCTTCCGGGAGCGGATCTCCAGATGCCTCAGCAGCGAGGTCATCCCCCGCGCCGCCTTCTCCGGCGAGTCGAAGACCGGGACGTCGCGGTCCATATAGGCAGAGGTATTGTCGTCCTCGCGGCCGAAAAACGAGGAGACGACCATCGGCAGGTTGTATTTCCGGGGCAGCGCCGCGGAGGCCGTGATGTCCCCCGCCATCTGTTCGAGGAGGGTCTCCAGGGGGATATTCCTCGCCCAGGTATTCAAGGGCGTCAATGATGTCGATATCGGCCTCGTTCCCGCAACTGATCGCTTTGCTGAAGCGGATCCCCCGCGCCCGGAGGTATGCGAGCGTCTGGGTGATGTAGGTGCCGCTCTGGGAGGCCATGCCGAGATGCCCCGGTCTTTTTTCCAGGGCGGCGACGGTGACGTTCAGGGAATTTTCGGTGTTTACGATCCCCATGCAGTTGGGACCCAGGAAGCGGATACCATAAGTTTCCGCGATCTCCCGGAGACGTTCCTCCAGCTTCCGCCCTTCCTCTCCGGTCTCCTTGAAACCGGCGCTGATGACGATCGCGCGCTTTGCGCCTATTTTTGCGAAATCCTCGAGGAGAGGGACGACCTGGGCCGTGGGGACGACCAGCATTGCCAGGTCCGGCGCTTCTGGGAGGTCAAGCGGGGAGGCGTAGGCTCTGCGTCCCAGGACGGTCTTTTCCGTCGGATGGACGGGGTAGAATTCCCCCCGCCAGCCGTCCGTGAGGATGGAGAGAGCCTGCATGGTTCCCATCTTCATGGGGTTGTTGCTCGCTCCGGCGATCGCGATGGAGCGCGGGTTCAGCAGCAGGTGGAGCGGATTGTCCGGCATGCATCGTTCCCCCATTTTTATAGAACGAGAGTTTTGAAAATCCGATCCCTCCGCGCTCAGGACATTATTCACGCTTCCGGGATCCGATTTTCCAGTAATGCAGGGTTCTCAGAATCTCTTTCTGCGGGTGAAGGCAGCGGCACTATAGGCAAAGGGCCGCTGCCTGTCAAGAAGAAGCGGGAAATAATTGATGGGTTTGAAGCAGCTTCAACAAGATCAACAACTACGCCTGGTACCGGGAGCGGGTCTTCAAGGTGGAGACGCCGTTGACGGACCGCCGAGAGGCGCTCCAGACGGCGGAGCTCTGGGGGGAAGTGTCTCACTTACATTGGCACAGAGGGTATCGGAAGGACAGGAGGAGCCGACAAACATCAATATTTTTATTTTAGAAGTGGTTTCAGAATACGCCGCCGCGACGGATTTCTCAACTTCCGTGCCGCGCCCGATTCGATCTGTCTCGCCCTTTCCCGGCTCATCTCCAGGGATGCAACCGCTTCTTCCGCTGAATAATCCGCCCGCTCGCTGATTCCGAAACGCAGACGGAGAATCTTTTCCTCCCGAGGCGTCAGCGTGGAGAGGATTTTCCTAGTCTGCTCCGCCCGATCCATGCTGATCGTAGCCTCCGAGGGAGACATGATATTATTGTCTTCAATTAAATCGCGAAGATGGCTGTCCTCC
>JAHJXP010000071.1 GCA_018827585.1 Pseudomonadota bacterium
CATAAGAACGCCAATATCGCGGTCGGCGGCGGCGGGATCGTCAGCGGGATGAGCCCCAAGGGATCCTTTGATGAACAGGGCGCGGAGGAGCTGATCGAGGCGACGCGCCACTTCAAGGCGGCCCCCCCGGGAAGCGCAAAGATCCATTACGGCGAGACCGGCTTCTTCCGGGCGGTCTTCGATACGGAGACCCAGGTGCTCGACGCTCTCAAGGAATACATGGCGGAAATGCCCGCCTACCACCCCCGGTTTTTCCGAGTGGCCGCCCCTGCCGAGCCGAAGTATCCGGCGGCGGAGATCCCCTTTCTCGTTCCCATGAATCAGAAGGCGGTCTACGATTTCGACAATATCCTGGCCCGGCTCGTGGACAACTCGGAGCACCTCGAGTTTCGTCCCGGTTTCGGCCCGGAGGTTTATACGGGCCTGGTGAAGATCGACGGTTTTTTGATGGGGGCGATCGGGAACCGCCAGGGTCTGCTGCCGAACTACCCGGAATACACCAATGCTTATGGGGGTGTCGGAGGGAAGCTCTACCGGCAGGGGTTGATCAAGATGAACGAGTTCGTGACCCAGTGCGGCCGCGACCGGATCCCGGTGATCTGGTTTCAGGACACCTCGGGGATCGACGTGGGGGATATTGCGGAGAAGGCGGAGTTGTTGGGGCTCGGACAATCGCTGATCTATTCGATCGAACAGACGAAGCTTCCCATGATGCTGCTTGTCCTTCGGAAAGGGACTGCGGCGGCGCATTACGTGATGGGGGGACCGACGGCGAATAACCATACTGCTTTCACCCTGGGCACGGCCGCCACGGAGATCAACGTGATGCACGGGGAGACGGCGGCGGCGGCGAGCTATGCCAGGAGGCTGGTCAAGGAGAAGGACGCCGGCAAACCGCTGGGGCCGGTGATCGACAAGATGAACGAGATGGTGGAGCACTACCGCCTGACCTCGCAGCCGATCTACTGCGCGAAGAAGGGGTTCGTGGACGAAGTGGTGCGCTTCGAGGCGATCCGTGGTTATATGGTGGCCTTTGCCAACGGGGTTTACCAGAACCCCCGTTCGATCTGCCCTCATCACCACCTGATGCTGCCGCGGCTTATTCGATCCCAGATCGTCAAAGGGCTGGAACGGCCGGTGTAAGGCGTGTAGTTCCGGAAACGGCGGGAGGCAGGAGGGGGGAAACGCCTCTCCTGCCGGATTGTACGGCGGTCCAGAGGAGAGGGGGATGGTCACGGTGAAAGAAAAGAACGAGGAATTGAGGGCGAAGGAGGCGTTGGCGCGACTGGGCGGCGGTCAGAAACAGATCGACAAGCAGCACGAGCGCGGCAAGCTCAGCGCCCGGGAGCGGATCGATGCGCTGGTGGATCCGGGGAGCTTCATGGAGATCGAGATGTTCGTCACCCATCAGACGACCAAGTTCGGAATGGATAAGGAGAAGTATTACGGCGACGGGGTGATCGTCGGCTCGGGAAAAATCGAGGGCCGGCAGGTTTACCTCTATTCGCAAGATTTTACGGTTATGGGGGGTTCGCTCGGAAAGGCACATGCCAGCAAGATATGCCATGTGATGGACCTGGCGATCAAGGTCGGCGCACCGATCATCGGCCTGATCGATTCGGGCGGCGCCCGGATCCAGGAGGGGCTCGGGCAGTACGGTTCGATCTTCTACCGCAACACGCTGGCCTCCGGGATCGTCCCGCAGTTTGCGCTGATTCTGGGTCCCTGCGCCGGCGGGGCGGTCTATTCGCCCGCCCTGTGCGATTTCGTGTTCATGGTGGACGGGATCAGCAAGATGCACATCACGGGGCCGAACGTGATCAAGGCGGTCACCGGGGAGGAGGTAACGGCGGAGGAGCTGGGGGGCGCCAAGGTCCACAGCCAGAAGAGCGGCGTCGCGCACCTGGTAGCCGAGAGCGAACAGGCGTGTTTCGAGCAGGCGAAGAAACTGTTGAGTTTTCTTCCGTCCAACTACCGGGAGGCACCTCCCTGGGTCTCCTTGCCCAATGATCCGGACCGGCTGACGGAGGAGATCGAGAAGATCATCCCGGACAGTCCGCAACGGGCGTATGACATGAAGCGGATCATCCGCCTCGTGGCGGATCAGAATGATTTTTTCGAGATCCAGGAGGATTACGCCAAGAACATCATCATCGGCTTCATCCGGCTCAACGGGAACAGCGTC
>JAHJXP010000072.1 GCA_018827585.1 Pseudomonadota bacterium
CAAACTCTACTTCTTTGATGTGGGCCTGCTGGGAACCGCAAGCGGCATCGCCCCGGCCACGTTCCTGAACTATGACTTCGGCAGCTACCAGGGTTACGTCGCGGAGAATTTCGTGGCTCAGGAACTGCGCGCCGCGGGAGATAAGACCCTCTTCTGCTGGCAGGGGCGCACGGCGGAAGTGGAATTTCTTCTTGAACGGGAGGGGGAAGTCGTGCCCGTGGAGGTTAAATCCGGCTGGGTGACCCAATCGAAGAGCCTGAAGGTCTACATAGAGCGCTATCATCCCCCGAGGGTGTACATCCTGAGCGCCAACAATATAAGCCGGAGAAATATCGTTCATTATCTCCCACTCTATGCGGCCGGTCGTCTATAAAAAAATAGTGCTGAGGACTGAGTGCTGAGTGCTGGAATAGAAATAGGGGGACAGCGCCCCTATTTTTATGGGCGCCAGTTTGACCCAGAAAATTCTATGGGCAATATTTTGATTTCAGTTACGATGGGTTTCCCCATTTTATTTTGATGAAGATCATTCTGCTTTCACGGCAAGCTCCCCCCCACCCTAACCTTCCCCCGCCAGGGGGGAGGGAATTTATTGGTACTTTTGCAATTACCTCATGATGAATACTATTTCAGAAAAAGATCCTTTCTGTTTGACCTAAAGATATTGTATATGACGGCGGTAAAGGTCATCAAGGCAGAGGGAGTTCGGCATTAATAATATGCACCCACAATTAAGAAATCCAAAATTTTATGTCATGCTCTTCTCCGATGCGGCAATTTTTGTGCTTGCGCTCACGGCTGCGTATTTTTTCCGGTTTGAGTTTGCGCTCATAGAATATGATGCCAGGCAGCTATATAATTTGCTCCTGTGGGTTGTTCCCTTGAAACTGTTTATTTTCTTTGTGTTCGGCCTCTATAGGGGCATGTGGCGGTATACCGGTATCAGGGATTTCTGGAAGCTCGCCCAGGCGTGTATCGTATCGACGCTCTTCGTCATGGCCATAATCCTCATTGTTCACCGGTTCGCAGGGTTTTCACGGGCCGTGTTCATTTTGGATGGGGCCGTGACGTTTCTTCTGGTTGGCGGGCTGCGCATGGCCATCAGGACCTTTTTCATGTCCTGGGATCGCGCTCGGGAAACCAATGTTTCCCTGAGGCCAAAGCATCGCAAGCGCGTACTCATCATCGGGGCCGGCGCCGCGGGAGAGAAGATCCTGCGGGAAATATTCGAAAATTATCAGCTCCATTATGAGGTGGCCGGTTTTATCGATGACAATCCCGACAAGCTCGGGCGGACGATTCACGGTGTCCCCGTGCGGGGTTCCGTGGAGAAGCTGCCCGAAATCGTCGAAAGAGAAAATATCGAAGAGGTGCTCATCGCCATCCCTTCCGCCGGCGGCGAACAGATGCGGCGCGTAGTGGGCATCTGCAAGGATTGCAATGTCCTCTACAAGACGATGCCCGGCATCGGCGAAATCATCGACGGACGGGTCAGCCTCAAGGCGCTCAGGGATGTCCGGTATGAGGATTTACTGGGCAGGCGGCCCGTGGAACTGGATGCGACGGGCATCAGGAACTATCTGGATGGAAAAAGGGTTCTCATCACGGGCGGCGGCGGGTCCATCGGGTCGGAGTTGTGCCGGCAGGTCGTGAATTACCAGCCGTGCGCTCTCGTACTCGTGGACGCGAGCGAGGCGAATCTCTTTCACATTCAGATGGAGCTTCAGCATGAATCCTGTTATCGCAGCGTTCACGCCATCCTCGGACACGTGCAGGACGGGCCGCTGATGACTTCCGTTTTCCGGAAATTCCGCCCTGAGGTGGTGTTTCACGCCGCCGCATACAAGCATGTTCCGATCCTTGAAAAGAATCCCTGGGAGGCGGTTACGAACAATATCGTGGGGAGCCGGGTGGTCATGGAGCTGGCCGTCGAGCACGGCGTGGGTCGGTTCGTCTTCGTTTCCACGGACAAGGCGGTCAGGCCGACCAATGTCATGGGGGCGAGCAAGCGCGTCGCCGAGCTTCTCCTGCAATCATTTCAGGGAAACGGCACAAAATTCATGGCCGTGCGGTTCGGCAACGTCGTCGGGTCTTCGGGATCCGTTGTTCCGCTTTTCCGGCGACAGATCGAGTATGGCGGACCTGTGACGGTGACCCATCCCGAGATCAATCGCTATTTTATGACCATCCCTGAGGCCGCCCAGATGATCATGCAGGCGGGCGCCATGGGCGCGGGGGGGGAAATTTTCATTTTGAGGATGGGCACGCCCGTCAGAATTGCCGATATGGCCAGGGACCTGATCCGGCTTTCCGGAAAGGAGCCGGACAGGGACATCAAAATCGTCTTTACGGGCCTGCGGGAAGGCGAGAAGCTCTACGAGGAACTCATCACCGTCGGCGAGGGCATTGTCCCGACAGGGCACGAGAAGATCATGGTCATTCGCGCCGATGGGCAAGGTGCTCTATCCGGGACTCCGCAGGAATTAGCCGCCCGTTTGGATGAGCAACTGGCCGGCCTGTCCGAGGCGGCCGATCGTTTCGATGCCGGGGAGATCAAAAAGAGACTGCAGGAGATCGTTCCTGAGTACATTCCCCAGGAAAACCGGAGCGTTTTTCAAACTCCGCCTGCATGATGCTTCCGATCTGCCTGTTTTCCCCATGAGAAGGCCTGCCGGATGATCTATCTCGAGGATACAGGACGCACGGCCCCCCGGCCATTGTCTGTCCGCCGCGTCCTGATCATCCAACTCGGCGACATCGGCGACGTGGTCTGGTCCCTTCCCGCCTTCAGGGCCGTCCGGGAGGCCTGGCCAGGGGCGGCCGTTTCGGTGCTGCTTCGTGCAGGGAACGGATCCCTGCTTACCTCGGAGAGTCATCCTCCAAAGATCTTCGAGGTTCGGAAAGGGGTTTGGGAGTCTCTCCGTCTGATTTGGGCGCTCCGCCGGGAGAAGTTCGACCTCGTTTTCGATCTGAGGGGTGATGAACGGGGTGGATATACGGCCTTCCTGACGGGGGCGCCGGTCCGCGCCGCCCGCCATTATCCGGCACTTGCCTGGCCTCGGAATCTCCTCTTCACGCACCTAATTGCATCGCCGGTCGGATCCATGCCGACGGGGGCCGCGGAATCTTCCCTCTCCATCCTCCGTGCCTTCGGAATCGAGACCAAATCCGTCATTCCGAATCTCCAACTGTCGGCGGAGGCGCGAGCGAGGGTATCCCAGATTCTCGCCGACGAAGGGATCACCGCGGCGGTCGAGACTTCGGGAACAACGGCCCGAGGCGACCTGAAAGCCTTTCCCGCCGGTACACTTGCCCTCTCCCGGTTAGAACCCACCCCCGCTTCTTTGGCGGCAGGTCATTCAGAGAGGGGTGGGGCGTGGGTGACGGTGAATCCCTTTTCACGCTGGTCGTACAAGGAGTGGGGCGTTGAGAAATGGGTGCAGGTCACGGATTGGCTTCGGCGGGATTTCGGGATCGCAACCGTCCTCGTCGGCGCCCCGGCCGAGAGGGAAAGGGCCGAAGAACTGGCCAGGGCCTGTTCCGGACGGGTCCATAACCTGACCGGCAGGACGACGCTCGCGGAGCTGGCGGGAATCCTGGAGCTGAGCCGCCTCCACATCGGCGTGGACAGCGCCGCGCCGCACATCGCCGCCGCCGTGGGGACGCAGACCGTCACCCTCTACGGCCCGTCTGACTGGCGGCACTGGAAGCCGCCGGGGGAAAGCCACCGCGTCGTCGTCTCCGGGATGGACTGCGTTCCCTGCCATCAAAAGGGATGTGATGGAAGCGGCGTCAGCCGTTGCCTCGATACCCTGGAGGTTGGCCAGGTTCAGGCGGTCGTCTGCGAGGCGCTCTTTGGGTGATCCTTCTTTCCGGATGGATCGGTGCTTCTAAAGAAAAACGGTTGTCTGAGACCGGGAAATTCCCGGGACCGTCTCCTGCGGAAGCCTCCCCGGGGGAGGCATAATCTCAAGACCTTTAAATATACGAGGGGGACAGCGCCCATTTATTTTCTTGACGCAGGGCCGTTTGCAATGTATCCTTATTGTAAGGAGGTAAGGAATGCTTGCAAAACTCACCACCAAGAATCAACTGACGCTGCCACGGGATATTGCTAAAGAATTCAACGGCATCAAATATTTCGACGTCGCCGTACAAGAGGGCCGGATTGTCCTGGCACCCGTCAGGATCCAACCCGTGGACGCCAATCTGGCGGGGATCCGCAAGAAAATGGAGAAACTCGGGATCACGCCGGCCAATGTGGCGGAGGCGATCCGATGGGCGAGAAGCAGAGCGAAGTGACCCGGGCCGTTCTGGATACGAATGTCCTTGTTTCAGCCCTGCTGTTCCCTGGAGAGTTGGAGCGGATCGTAACGGGCTGGAAATCGGGGGCGTTTGTGCCGGTATTTTCGCGCGAAACGTTTGACGAGTTCAGGAAAGTCCTCGCCTATCCGAAATTTGAACTGACTGCTCAGGAAATTGTTGCCCTGATCGAAGACGAGGTGCTTCCTTTCTGCGAAGTGGTCGATGTCAATGAAGAGATTCGCGGCGTGTGCCGGGACCCGGCGGACGATCCATTCCTTACCTGTGCCGTGGCTGCGAACGCCGACTGCATTGTCAGTGGGGACAGGGATCTGCTCGATCTCGGCAGTTTCCGCAACATTCCCATCATCACCGCCGCCGCTTTCCTCCGATAAAGTGAAAAGTGGGGACAGCAGGAGTTTATGGGGGGCACAGTCCCTGGACCGTTGACTGCCAACCGTGTCCTGGTCATCCAACTCGGTGACAATAGTGATGTGGTCTGGTCCCTTCCCGCATTCAGGACGGTTCGGGAGGACTTTACGGATTGTCCAGCGGTTTCGCCTCGTCGATGAGCATGATCGGGATATCTTCCCGGATCTCGTAGAGCAGGCGGCACCTCTCGCAGATCAGGCCGTCCTCTTCCGGAGTCAGGCGCAGTTCGCCCTTGCACTTCGGGCAGACCAGTATCTCCAGCAGTTCCTTGCTGATTCCCATCCTTCACTCCTCCCGCCATCATATCCGTTTCATTTCCCCAGAGTATCCTTAACCGCCGTAAAGACCTCCTCCACGCCGATTCCCTTCATGCACCGGGGATCTTCGCAATGTTTCCGGAAGCAGGGGCTGCACGAAAGATCGCCGCGGATCACCCTGTGGCCCGGGCCGTAGGGGCCCGTCCGGGTCGGGTCGGTCGGCCCGAACAGGGCGACGACCGGTGTTCCCCCCCCCGCCGCGAGGTGCATCGGGCCGGAGTCGGTCGAAACGACGAGGGCCGCCTGGCGGTAGAGGCAGGCCAGCTCCCGGAGCGAAGTCTTTCCGCCCAGGTTGACGGCACCTGTCTTCATCTTTGCTCGAATCCTCTCCAGCGGTTCGGCTTTCCCCCCCGTCAAAACCACGCCGATTCCCAGCTCCGTCCGGATCCGGTCGCAGAGCTCCGCAAACTTTTCGTCCCCCCAGAGCTTCGTCTCCCAGAAGGCGACCGGATTGACGGCCACAAAATCAAGTCTTCCGAAGTCGGATCTTTCCCCGTCCATAGCCAGCGTCCGACCCCGCACCTCCCCGCTTTGCTGAAAATTCGAAACCCGCGCCTCGTTCCCGGACCCCTGCCTCTGTGGGCGCTCTCCCTCCACTGCGGATGAAGAGAGTCCTGCTTCCTCCCCCAAGGCCTCTTTTCGTGCTTCCAGAGGCTGATTGACATCCTTCCAGAAACTTCTTTCGACTGCACGCTCCCCACCCGATCCGTCATTTTCCCCGCCACTTTCCCCGGTCGTCATAATCCCTGAGTGTTCGTCGAGTAAGGCCTCTACGTGCCGCCTCTCCTCTTCGCCGACGGCGATGGTAAATTCCGGCGCCGCCGCAAGGCAAGTCGCGCCCCGGTCATCACGCCCCGCGGCCAGGTAGCGGACGAAGTCGAGGTAGCGGTCCACCGCGTGCCTGCCGAGGTCCTCGGGGATCTTTTCGTTGTAGAACAGGCCGCTTCCCTCTTGGAGGCTTGCGTAGCCTAACTTCCGTTTCCCGCCGCTGAGAAAGACAATGACGGCGCTCTTGAGGAGTCCGTGGAAATCGATGACGAGGTCGTAGCGGCGACTGCGAAGTTCTCTGAGAAATGCACGCATTTCCCCCAGAGACTTTATGATTAGCCCCCGCCGGAGCCCGCTCAGCCATGTCTTGCGGCGGGAGACGATCACCCGGTTGAGATCGGGATGGTCCGCCAGCAGGTCGGCGGCGGCCTCCTCGACGACCCAGGTGATATCCGCATCGGGGTAGAGCCTCCGCAGGGCGGCGAGCGCCGGCAGGGTGTGGATGACGTCGCCGATGGCGCTGAGTTTGACGATCAGGATGTTCACGGTTTGCGGTCCCTCAGGATCCACTGCACGGCTTCGAGGATATCCGCAGCGATGTAATACGGTTGCCGGGGATCGGCCTGCCGAACGGCATCCCTTGACGTCGCGGCCGGGCCTTTTTCCAGCGGTCCCCGGGAGGAGCCCTCGCGCTCCAGTTTCAGGATCTCCTCTCCGCCGTAGCCGGTCCGGACGAGGACCCCCTTCATACCGGCCCTTGTACCCGCCTCGATGTCCTTGAGCGTGTCCCCTATCACACAGGAGTGGGCGAGATCAAGCCGGAGCTCCTCCTCCGCCCGGAGGAGAAGACCCGGCGACGGTTTCCGGCAGTCGCAGGACATCAGGTAATTCCCCCGCCCCTCGGTCGGGTGGTGGGGGCAGAAGTAGATTCCGTCGAGGAATGCCCCTTCCGCCCGAAGCATTTCCCGAAGGCGCGTATTTACTTGATGAACGAAGCCCTCGTCGAACATCCCCCGGGCAACCCCCGACTGGTTCGTGACGACGACCGCCTTCATTCCGCTTTTGTTGATCAGGCGGATCGCCTCGGCTGCGCCGGGGATCAGCCGGAGCTTCTCTATGCGGTCGAGGTACCCCACCTCCTCGTTGATCGTTCCGTCGCGGTCCAGGAAGACCGCCGCCTGTCGTTTCTTTTCTTTCATCAATCCGGTTTTTATTTCCCCCTCCCCTTGCCCCCTCCTGCCTCCCCCAGCAAGTGGGGGAGGGTAAGAGGAAGAAAGTTATTATTGCCCACCCACCGGGGGAGGGCAATAATAACTTTCACTTTATCGACAGCAACTTCCGGTGAAAATGGGGACAGATACCTATTTTCCAAGGGGAAATAGGTATCTGTCCCCATTTTCCCCCAGGAGTTTCTGAGCGGCGTCGTAGACCTCCTCCACGCCGATCAGTTCCATGCAGCGAAAATCGGTCGGGCAGACCGGCTTCAGGCAAGGGCTGCAACCGACGTCATGGTGGATGACGACGCTCTTTTCCCCCACGGGCGACGTCGTCACGGGATTCGTCGATCCGAAGATGGCGATCGTGGGGATTCCGAGCGCCCCGGCGACGTGCATCAGGCCGGAATCGTTCGAGATGAAAATCCGGCAGCGGTCGATCAGAACGATCGCCTCCCTCAGGCTCGTCTTCCCGGCGATGTCGATCAGGGGGCGGCGGGCGTTTCGCGCCACCGCCTCGGCGCTTTCCCGGTCTCCGGCACTCCCGAAAAGAAGCCCCTGCGCGCCGGTATCGTCGATCAGCCGGTCGGCGACGGCGCCGAAACGCTCCGGAAACCATTTCTTTGCCGGTCCGTAAGTGGCCCCCGGCGCGATGCCGATCAGCGGGCGGCCCGCGTCGATTCCGAACCGGATGGAGAGCTTCTCGGCCATGTCCTCGTCATCTTTTCCGGGCCGGAGATGGACGTCACGTCCAACGCGCTGACAGCCGAGCGCCCGGACCATCTCCAGGTAATAGTCGATCTGGTGAACGCTGCGGATCCCTGTCGTTCGCCTGACAGAATGGGTGAGGAGGAGCCCCCGCCCGTCGGAGTTGTAACCCGCGCGGATGGGAATGCCGGCGAAAAGGGCGATAATCGCCGCCTCGATCGCGTTCTGGAGGAGGATGGCGCAATCGAATCCCCGCTGGCGGAGTTCTCGGGCCAGGCGCCATTTCCCGGTGATTCCGGCATGACGCCCCGGTTCCTCGAACGGGATGATCTCGTCCACGGCCGGGGAGAGTCGGTAGACCTCGCCCACCCAGGGTTTTGCAAGGACGGAGATTCGTGCGCCCGGCCAGGTTTTTCGCACGGAGGCGACGGCGGGGAGGGTCATCACGACGTCCCCGATCCAGTTCGTCCCCCGGATGAGGATCCTTTCGATTCCTTCCGCGGGCAGCCTTTCCCCCCCTCTGACGTTCAACTGCATTCTGTCACCAAACAATCATCTCCCTATATTTCCTTCCGGCGGGCCTGGCAGCGTTGGGTCTTCCAGCGCTGGTGGACCCAGAGCCACTGGTCGGGGTACAGCCGGACCGTCTCTTCGATGATCTTCGTGAAGCGCTGGGTATTGGCGAGGACGTCCGCCTCACGGTCGCCGGCGTTGATGATCTCCACCTCCGGGCCGATCACGAGGCGGTACCGCCCGTCCGGGCGCCTTGCCATGTACGCCGGAAGGACAGGCGCCCCGGTGTGGCGGGCCAGGAGCGCAAGGCCGTCCGTGGTGCAGGCCGGGCGGCCGAAGTAATCGACAAAGACCCCCTCGTACCAGGCGACGTTCTGATCGATCAGGATCCCCAGCATCTCGTTGTGCTTGAGACTCCGGAGCATCGACCGCATCGCCCGGTCCTTGGCCAGCGGGGTGTTGCCGGTCGCCGACCGGACCCGCAGAACAAGCGCGTCCAGGACGGCGCTGTCCAGGGGGCGGTAGATCGCCACGAGAGGTTTGATCAGGAGGGAGGCCGCCACGGCCTCCAACTCCCAGTTGCCGAAATGGGCCCCGAACATCAGAACGCCCCGTCCCTTCGCCAGGGCCTGCGTGCAATTTTCCAGACCTTCCACCTCGACCAGTTTCCCGATGTTGTCCTTTGTCAGGCGGGGGAGGTCGAAGAACTCCGCCGCGACGATCCCCAGGTTCCGGTAGGCGCCCCTGGCGATGGCGACGATCTGGCCGTCTTTCTTTTCCGGGAAGGCGCGCCTGAGGTTGTAGGCGGCGATCAGCCGCTGCCGGGGGGCGAGGTGGTAGAAGAGCCGGAAGCAGCCGGTGAACAGGGCCTTGCGCAACGGGGCGGGGATCGCCCGGAAAAGGACAAAAATAATGTCGGCAAGACGCTGCGCTGTCACCGCTTCGGCCTCATCTCAGAGCTGATAGGGGATTTCGACGAAGGGATGTTTCCGGGGATCGAAGTCTCTGGTGTTGCGCGTACACAGCCTGACGTCATGGAGGATGGCCAGGGCGGCCTGGAAGGCGTCCGGCAGCTTCCATCCATGCTGACGCCTCAGCGCCGCGGCCTTCTCCGCCGCCGTGGCGTCTATGCCCAACATCTCGAAGCTGTTCAGCAGCGGTAAGGCTTTGCGCTCTCCGTCCTTGTCAAGACCCGTCAGGATCTCGGCATAGCTGATTACCGAGAGGGCCGTCTTTCCCGGATCCAGCGCAAGGAGAAATTCGGTCGCCTGCTGGACGCCGTTCAAGTGGTCGATGAGGATGACGGAATCGAGCAGCCTCTCTAACATGGCGGCTTTTCCCATTCCGAGCGGACTGTCTCCTGGTAGCTCAGCCCATCCCCGCGCTTCCAGATCCCCCGGGTGTTCTGCACGAGTTTCCGGTAGGCGGCATCCCCTTCCGCCTCTTTGAGCCTGGCGATGCCCCTGCGTACGGCTTCCGCCACGGAAACGCCGTGAAGTCCGCTGTATGCGGCCAACCACCTTTTCTCCTGCTCCGAAATCGTAATGATGGTTCTGGCGCTCTTCATCTCACGACCCCACCTTGAATTTACTTCAGATTGCTCCCTCGTGAGGACCATTCTATCAGGCCAGGTGATATACGTCAATATATATCGCAGAGGGGCGACCTTTGTCAGGAGGCAAGACGTGAGAAAATCAACTCCGCAAATGCTTCGGCGGGCGCGATCTCCATCCCGATCCGCAGGAGGGAGGCCTCCGCCAGGAAATCGGAGAACTCGGCAAGGCGGATTCCGTCCTTCTCCGTAGTGAGA
Organism: Pseudomonadota bacterium; assembly: GCA_018827585.1. Taxonomy (GTDB): domain Bacteria; phylum Desulfobacterota; class Syntrophia; order Syntrophales; family UBA5619; genus JAKAFS01. The sequence goes on from JAHJXP010000072.1 coordinate 10,065, forward strand.
ATCCGGTCCGCGCCGGCAGCCGCGGCGAGCCGCCGGATCTCTTCTACATCGGGGCGGCCGTAGGGGTGATGATCGGGAAAGGCCCGGAAGGCGACCACCTCCGCGCCGAGCTCTTGCAGGCTGCGCCGGAAGGCTTCAGGACGTCCGATCCCGGCGAAGGCGCACACCCTTTCCCCCCTGAGTTCCGCGAGGGACAGAGACCGTCCCGTTCCCGCCCCGACAAGACCCTGCGGCCGGTGGATTCCCCGGAATGAGGGCAGGGGAGAGGTTTCCCCAGGGGAGGGCTCCGCCGCTTCCGGGCCCGTGCGGATGACGAGGTGGGCGCCGCCGAGCGCCGCCGCCGGCTCCCGCAGCGATCCCCTGGGGAGGAGGAAGCCGTTCCCGAAGGGAAGCGCCGCGTCGAGAAGGACGATATCGAGGTCCCGGAAAAGCGCCCGGTGCTGGAAGGCGTCGTCGAGGATCAGGCAATCTGCGCCGAGATCCTCTACGGCGGCCCGCCCCGTGAGAAACCTTTTCGGGCCGGTCAGGACGGGAACGCCCGGCGCCGCCTTGGCGATCAGGACCGGTTCGTCCCCCGCCTCCCGCCATCCCATGAGGATGCGGTTCCCGTCGGAGACGATGTTCACGGGCGCCTTCGCCTTTCCACCGTAGCCCCGGCTGAGGACCGCCGGCCGCCGGCCCTTCTCCCGGAGGAGATTGGCGAGAAAAATCACCGTCGGAGTCTTCCCGGTCCCGCCCACGGTGAGGTTGCCGACGCTGAAGACCGGGCGGGGGAGCTTCTCTTGCCGGAGGATTCCCCGGTCGTAGAGGCGGTTTCTCAGGGCGACGGCGGCGCCGTAGGGGAAGGAGAGGAGGCGCAGGCAGGCACGGAGCAGGCCGTGACGGCCCCCCGACCGCTCCTCATTCCAGATGCCCTGCACCCCGTTCTTAATGGATATCAAAGTATTTTCCTATCGACAGATTATTGATTGGAAAAGGCCTTCGCGAGGGGCGAAAAATGTCCAGCGCCCCGGCGAAGGGCATCCCATTTCCGAATTTCTGCCTTCTATGTTGTTCCAAGTTCGGTCTTCTCCGAGCCGTTTCGGCAGTTGTCCTTGAACTGCATATTGTAAAGGCGGCAGTATTCCCCCTGACGGGCCAGGAGGCCCTCGTGGGCGCCTTCCTCGCGAATCTCGCCGTTGACCAGGACGACGATCCGGTCGGCGTTCCGGATCGTGGAGAGACGATGGGCGATGACGAGCGTCGTGCGCCCCTTCATGAGGTTTTCCAGGGCGTCCTGGACCTCGATCTCCGCCTCCGAATCGAGGGCGGAGGTCGCCTCGTCGAGGATCAGGATCGGGGCGTCCTTGAGCAGGGCGCGGGCGATGGAGATCCGCTGGCGCTCGCCGCCGGAGAGCTTCGTCCCCTGCTCGCCGATGAGGGTGTCGTAGCCCATGGGCAGGCGCAGGATGAACGCGTGGGCGTTGGCGGCCTTCGCCGCGGCGACGATCTCCTCCTCGGTCCGGGCGATGTCGCCGTAGGCGATGTTGCTGCGCACCGTGTCGTTGAACAGGATCGTCTGCTGTGTCACGATGGCGATCTGCCCCCGGAGCGACTCTACGGTGACCGTGCGGATGTCCCGGCCGTCGATGAGGATTGCCCCCTCCGTGACGTCGTAGAAGCGGGGGATCAGGTTGACGAGCGTCGTCTTCCCGCCGCCGCTCATCCCCACGAAGGCGACCACCTCGCCCGCCCGGATCGTCAGATGGATGTTCCTGAGGACGGGCGTTTCCTCATAGCGGAAGTCGACGTTCCTGATCTCGATCTCCCTCAAGATCGGGGGAAGGGGGGAGGCACCGGGAGCGTTCTGGATCTCCGGGACCAGGTCGATGATCCCGAAGACCCGCTGGGCGCCGGCGATCCCCTGCTGGATAGTGTTGTTGACGTTCGTGAGCCTTTTCACCGGCTCGTAGAGCATGATCAGCGCCGTGAGAAAGGAGAAGAAGGTCCCCGGCGTGGACTGGCCTTGGATCACCTGGTAGCCCCCGTAGAAGATGATCGCGGAGATGCCCATGCCGCCCAGGAATTCCATGAAAGGGCTGGAGATCGCATTGATCGAGACCGCCTTGAGGTTGAGGCGGAAGAGACGCTCGTTTTCCCCGGAAAACCGCCGGTTTTCATACTCCTCCATGCTGAAGGCCTTGACGATCCGGGTCCCCGAGATCGTCTCCTGCAGGAGGGTGGTGAGGCTCCCCAAAGTCACCTGGGTCCTTATCGCTATCTGCCGCATCTTCTGGCCGAACTTGGCGATGGGGTAGACGGCGAGCGGGAAGACGAACATGGCGATGATCGCCAACCCCCAGTCGCGGTAGAAGATGACGAAGACGAGGCCGACGAGCGTGAAGGAGTCCTTCAGGAGCGCGGTGACCGCCTCCGAGACGGCCCCCTGGATGTAGCCCACGTCGTTGGTGATCCGGGACATGAGGATGCCGGTTGGGTTCTTTGTGAAGAAGGCCAGCGACTGGGTCTGGATCTTTCGGTACAGTTCAGCCCTGAGATCGGCGATGATCCGCTGGCCGATGAAGTTCATCAGGACCGTCTGGGCGTAGTTGCACGCCCCTTTCGTGAGGTAGATCGCGATGACCGCAAGCGGGATCCACTTGAGCATCTCGGAGTTCTTCTTTAAAAAAATCTCATCGAGGGCCGGCTTGACCAGAAAGGCGAGCGCCGAGGTCGTCGCCCCGACGACGAGCATGCAGAGCATGGCGAGGGAAAATTTGAACGCATGCGGTTTCGCCAGTTTCAGAAGCCTCTTGAAAATGTTCAAATGGATCACTCCTTTTATCTTTGACGCTCTCGTAAAAAGTAAATTTTCCCCTCCCCTGGCGGGAGGGCTGTAATAATAACTTTCTTCCTCTTCCCCTCCCCCACTTGCTGGGGGAGGCAGGAGGGGGCAAGGGGAGGGGGAAATAACATACGGCAATACAGTTGCTTCCCACCCCCACCCTAACCCTCCCCCATCAAGGGGGAGGGAAGATTATTTACCCCCATCAAGGGGGAGGAGATTTTGGACTTTTTACGAAGTCGTCATCTTTCAATGAGTTGATGGCGAAGGTCTTTTCCACGTGTCCCTCTCCCTAAAAAAGCATGTCGCAGGCGATCCGGGCCGTCCGCTCAGAAGCCCCGGGGGCCCCGAGTCTTCCCCGGATCTCCGCCAGCGCCGCCTTCATCTCCCGCGCCTTCTCCGGCCGGACGATCAGCTCCCTGACCTCGGAAGCGATCCGCTCGGGGGCGGCATCGTCCTGGATCAGCTCGGGGACGATCCCCCGTCCCGCGATGATGTTCGCCAGGCAGATGTGATCCACATGGACGAACCTCCGGCCGAGGGCATAGGAGGCGGCGGAGACCTTGTAGACGACGACCATCGGGGTCTCCAGGAGCGCCGCCTCCAGCGTGGCCGTCCCCGAGGCGACCATCGCCGCGTCCGAGACGGCGATGACGTCGTGGATCTCGTCCCGGATGACTGTGACCCGGACGGGGAACCGCCGGAGGATGTCCCGGACGAAATCGGGGGCGAGCGTCCCGGCGAGCGGGAGGACGAATTCTACCGGGGAGATCTTTTCCGCCAGGATCGCGCAGGCCCTGAGCATCTCCGGCAGGATCCGCGCCACCTCGGACCGGCGGCTGCCGGGGAGGACGCCCACCGTGATCGCATCTTCCCTGAGGCCGAAGCGGTTGAGCGCCTCCTGCCGCGAATATTTTTTCCTGACTTCATCCAGGAGCGGGTGGCCGACAAAGGTGACGTTCACGCCGGCCTCCCGGTAGAAGGCCTCCTCGAAAGGGAGGATCACGGCCATCCGGTCCACCGTTTTTTTGATCGTTGCGATTCGCCCCTTTCGCCAGGCCCACACTTGAGGGCTGATGTAGTAGAGGACCTTGATTCCCCGCTTCCTGGCCGCCCGGGCGAGAGGGAGGTTGAAGTCCGGGTAATCGATGAGGATAACGAGGTCGGGCCTCTCCCCGGTGAGTGAATCCTTCAGGCGGCGCATGGCCCGGAGGATCGTCCAGAGCTTGGAGACAGCTTCGGTCAGCCCCACGACGGCCATGTCGGCGGCATCGGCCAGGAGCCGCACCCCCGCGGTCCGCATCCTTTCCCCCCCTACGCCGTAGAAGGAGAGGTCAGGTTCGATCCCGCGCATCGCCCGGACGAGGTTCCCGCCGTGCAGGTCGCCGGAGGCCTCTCCGGCGACGATCATGACCTTTCGCGTGTTCACGGCTGCACCTGATCTCCCGCAGGAGGGCCGTCGGAAAGAGGGGGTGCCAGGGGAGCGGGAGCGGGAGCGGGAGCGGTTAGATCCAACGGGTTGCGGGCCTGGTTTTTCTCGATTGCCTCGTTGATGCGCAGGGCCAGCTCGAGGGCGTTGCGGCCGTCCGTTCCCGACACAGGCGGGCTCGTCCGTCCTGCCACGGCCCGGACAAAGGCGCGGATCTCCTCCTCCAGCGGGTCCAACGGCTTGACCTCTACCGGGTTCTCCGTAATCGTCATGTTTCCCTGGGCGTCTCTTTCCCTCCCCAGAGAGACCAGCTCCCGCTTCCGGCAGTCCACCGCGTGGTACCCCTCAAGGCCGAAGAACCGGATCTTCTGCATGATCTTTCCGGTGATCCGGCTTGCCGTGACATTCGCCACGCAGCCGCTCGCGAAGGTCAGGCGGGCGTTTGCGATGTCCACCTTGTCCGAGAGGACCGACACCCCCACCGCGTCGACGCGATTGACGGGGGAGTTGACGAAGTGGAGGATGATGTCGAGGTCGTGGACCATCAGGTCCAGGATCACATCCACGTCCGTGCCGCGTTCGAAAAAGGGGTGGAGGCGATGGGATTCGATGAAGAGGGGCTTTCCCATGACGGTCCCGAGGGCCACGACGGCGGGGTTGAAACGCTCGACGAATCCGATCTGGAAGATCAGCCCCTTCGCCTCGGCCAGGGCGATCAGTTCGTCCGCTTGGGCGAGCGTCGCGGCGATCGGTTTTTCTAAAAGAACATCCACACCCGCCTTCAGAAAGACCGAGGCGACCTCATAATGGGCGCCGGTCGGCACGGCGATGCTGACGGCGTCGACCTTCCCCAGCAGACCCCGGCAGTCGGTCATGATCTCGCAATCGCAACCCTCCGCGGCCTTTCGGGCCTGCTCTTCGACTATGTCGGCCACGCCGACGATCCGGCAGTCCGGAATTTTCCGATATTTCTGCAGGTGGTACCGGCCCAGATGGCCTGTCCCCACCACGCCGATTCTGATTTCTTTCATAGGACCAACCAATTCTGACGGACTCGTAAAAAGTCCCAATCTCCCTCCCCCTTGACGGGGGAGGGTTAGGGTGGGGGTGATAAGCGGCCGTATCTCTGCCTGTTTTTCCCCCTCCCCTTGCCCCCTCCCGCCTTCCCCAGCAAGTGCGGGAGGGGAAGAGGAAGAAAATTATTATAGCCCTCCCGCCGGGGGAGGGGAAAATTTACTTTTTACGAGGGCGTCAATTCCAGATAAATAGGAGGTAATTGCAAAACTCTTCAAAATATGTTTCCCCTCCCTTGACGGGAGGGGGTTAGGGGGTGGGTGAATCTGCAACATTCTGATTTCACGGCAAGCTCCCCCCCACCCTCACCCTCCCCCGCCAGGGGGGAGGGAATTTAATAGGGAAAATAGGTATCTGTCACTATTTTGTATTTTCCGTTGAACGCAATAGAGGGACTGGATATGGAACCCAAGGACGATAACATCTCC
>JAHJXP010000073.1 GCA_018827585.1 Pseudomonadota bacterium
GCCTTTTCGATGGTTCTTCAGGAAAGCCCGCCGCATCCCCGCCGAAGTTCGCGCAGCCGCAGGGGGCGATCCGCGCGCCGTTATCCCGGTCGAGGACAAAACAGGGATTTCCCATCCGGGCGGCGGCGCAGGCCTCCTCCAGGAACCCCTCGTGACCGGGTGTCCGGAAGAATTCATCCGTGATGTGAACGACCGGCCGGGGAAAAATAAAAGGCTTTCCCGCGGCGTCCCCCTGCCGATATATGGCCATGAGCGCCCGGGCGAGCTGTTGCGACTCCCCCGCGTACGCACGGAAGGTGCGGCCGGTGGGGTTTCCGCCGGGGCCGATGGCGGGCAGGTCCGCGAGCGAGGGGGGAACTTCCCAGTGGAGGTGGATGTCGGTGAACATCGCCTGCCCCCCGCGCGCGGAGGTAAGCTGGGAGAACTCGTAGATCAGCATCTGGGCGAACTGTTCGATCTCCCGCTCCCCCATCCCCGTCAGATAGGGGGCGAAGGAGAGGTTCACCGCGTCCCAGCCGATCACCCCGGCGAAGTGCCCCTGGAGGGCGGCTCCGAAACGGACCATGTGGGCGAGGAGGACCTCCGAATGCCGGGCGGGGCCTGCGACCGTCACGGAATGGGGAAGCCTGAGGCCGAACCGCTTGAGATACTCCAGGGACTGGCAGGAGCTGTACGGCCGGTCGATGTGGCCCAGGCCGTGCAGGTGGATATCCCCGGAGACATGGGCGTCGCCGACTTCCCGGGAGAAGACGTCGTGGAGGGCATATTCCCGCTTGATCCCCTCCACGAGGGCCAGGCTCGTCCCTTCCGGGGCGTGGGGGACGTTGGCGTTTTCCTTGTTCTGGTGGAGGATGAGCTGCCGGACGTCGTAGAGGGGGAAGCCGAGGCGGGCGTGCAGCCGACGCGCCTGTTCAAGCCCCCTCTCGATCAGCTTGGCATCCACGAGCTCTCGGATGAGCGCCGTCGTCAGCAGGCTGATCCCGGAGGAGACGATCTGCTTCTCCACCTCCCGGCTGATCGCCTCGGCGGTCGCCTCGTCGATCCCGGCCTCGCGGATGAGCGCCTCGACGATGCGCCGGCGGTTCCACCGGGCGACCTCCTCCGCGGAGGTCCGGACAAAAAGCGTGATATCAGTGGTTTCCGGATCGGTGATCATGATTATATATTCGTCTTTGACGCCCCCTCTACGGCGTCGAGGGCCTTCTCCGCCGCCCGGGCAAGGATCTCGTCGTGATCATGGTTCAGGGAAAAGAGCCGGAAATGGACGACACGGGCCGGGATGAAACGGTAGATGTCCCGGAGGGGCTCGGGGGAGGTGGTCCCCGTCGCGGGGTTGTAGATGTTGATCCGCTTTTCCGTCTCCGCCATCGGGTTGATCGGCCGCGGGTCCTGGGTCGCCAGGTCGACGCGGAGGGGCTTGTTTTTCAGATTGCCGGGGAGGCGGGAGCGGATCTGCTCTTCATAGTCCCCGGCCCCGGAGAACCGGGTCCCCTTCTGGATCTGGTCGATGGAGAGCTCCGCCAGGAAGGACATCTTCCACTTCACCTCCCGGCGGTGGAGCTTTTCCCATTCCCGCCCGAGTCTCTGTTTCTGCGGATCCGAACTGTGGAGCCACCCCCGGACCTCGGAGAAAAGACGCCACTCGTCGCAGCCGAGATATGCCTCGAGATCCTCTCCCGGATTCACCGGCAGGATCAGCCCCATAGTCTCCCGGAAGATCTCCTGGAGGTGGAGGTCGAGCGCCCGCGTCGTCCGGTGGAAATAAACGTTGCTGTAGAGGTTCAAGCGGGCGTTGAGAAAACGGCTCAGCGCCGAGACGCCGGCCTGGTGCAGCGTAAGCCCGGCCTTCGTGAAGAAGGTGTAAAAACGCAGCCGGGTGATGTCCACGATGTCGAGGGAAAACCCCGTCATGAAGGCGTCGCGCTGGACGTAATCGAGGTTGTCCACGGTATAGGTGCCCGAGAAGAGCTGGCGCAGGAGCTGGAGCCAGCGGGGCATGGCGCTGTCGCGCTCATCGGGCATCCTGATCAGGAAGGCGACCGCCGCCGCATCGAGCGACTCGCCGTCGGCAAAGGGCCCCGAGGGGCTCCGCCGGATCCGGCTGATCACCCGCCCTAACTTCCGGCAGATGATGAGTCTCCCCAGGTCCTCGTGGGTGAGGCCGTACCCGTCCAGGAAATGGTCGTCGAAAAAGTGGCCGTAGGGTCCGTGGCCCACGTCGTGGAGAAGACCGGCGACGCGGAGCAGCTCCTCCACGCAGTTCAGGGAGGGGACATCGGGGCAGACCTCCTTCAGCGACGGATAGAGATGCCTGCCGAACTCGCCCGCCATGTGCATCGTCCCCAGGGAATGCTGGAATCGCGTGTGTTCGGCCGCCGGATAGACCCAGCGCGCGCTCTGGAGCTGATAGATCCGGCGGAGACGCTGGACCCAGGGGGAATCGATCAGGTCCTTTTCCGTCTTCTCGCCCCCCCCGTCCGCTGTGGGCACGGTGAAGGACGCGTAGCGGTAGATGGGATCGGCGATCAGCGCCATCCCCAGATAGGTCCCCGCATATTCGGTCGTCTGCGTCTTCATGGGGCACCTCTACAATATTCCCGTTAAAATAGCAAACAGGGGAAACAAGGCGGCCGCCCCCATTTTTCGGGTATTTGTTACGAATTCATCAAGACTGACTGCCATTTTTTCTTACCAACCGTACAAGAAGTCTCTCACTTTTATAAATCAGTTATGACAAAATCTCCTTGACAGACAAGACCTCCATTCGTATCCTCACCGCACATAAGGCAAGTCTTTATCACTCATCCTGGATTTGCCAAAGGAGTAGCCGATGAACAAGAAAGACGCCATCCGAATCGTAGCAGTGGGGGCAAATGCGGCCGGTCTCAGAGCCGCCGCCCGGGCAAAGAGGCTTTTACCGAATGCCGCTGTCACTGTCATCGACCGAGGTAAATTCATTTCTTATGGGGCCTGCGGAATGCCCTATCTGGTTTCCGGAGACATCGAGACTGCCGACAAACTCCGCGAGACGGCGTATGGAGTGATCCGGGACCCTGATTTCTTCCGGAAGGCCAAGGGATTTGAGGTCGTCGTCCAAACCGAGGTGGAACGGATCGATCGGGAAGCTTGCAAAGTCGTCTGTAAATCCCTTCTCACCGGGGAGACCAAAGAGTATCCCTACGACAAGTTGATCCTGGCCACCGGAGCCACACCGATCGTGCCTCCCGGAATCCCCAGGAACAGCGCTCGTGTATCCACTTTCAAGATTCTCGAAGATGCGATTGTCTTACGGAAGGCTCTCCAATCCGGACAGATAGAAAAGGTCGGGCTTGTAGGCGCAGGGCCCATCGGCTGTGAGCTGGCCGAGGCGTGCACGGCCATGTGGGGCGCCAAGGCGATCCTCTTTGACGCTGCTCCCACCATCTTGCCCGCCCTGCTCGATCCGGAGATGGCCCAACCCGTGGAAACATACATGGAGGGCGAGGGAGTGGAAATCCACACGAATTGTCCGGTGCAGGGCGTTGTTGAGTCAAAGGAAGGGGTCACCATTAAAACACCAAAAGGCGACTTCGAAGTGGATCATGTCATCATCGCCATAGGGGTGAAGCCCGATAACACACTTGCCGCCGATTGCGGACTGAAGATCGGCAAGATGGGCGGGATTGTCGTGGACGAGAGGATGACTACAAGCGATCCGAACATCTTCGCCGGCGGCGATTGCGCGGAGCTGAAGCATCTCGTCTCGGGGAGGCCCATCATTCTTCCCCTCGGTTCGCTGGCCAATCGGGAGGGGCGGGTGATCGGTTCGAACCTTGGCGGTGGTGACGAGCGATTCATGCCGGTAGTGGGAAGTGGAGCGGTGAAGGTCTTCGATATGAACGTATCGTCCACCGGGCTCACGACGAAAGCGGCGGAGGAAGCCGGATTCGATGTGGGCGTGGCGTGGGGGAGCTTCACGGATAGAGCCGATTACTATCCCGGATTTGAGAATCTCCACTTGAAACTTCTATACGACAGGAAAACGACCAAACTCTTGGGGCTTCAGGGTTACAGCAAGGGGGAAGTGGTCAAGAGGGTGGATGTGTTTGCGTCACTCCTCAAGCATGGCGGAAAGCTTGAGGACCTGCTCGATGCGGAGTTCGCCTACGCACCGCCGTTTGCTCCGGCGATCGATCCTCTGTATTCGATCGCCTGCACGGCCCGAAATGAGCTCTTGGAAGGGATTCAATCCCTCCCGCCGGATGCCGATCTCGGTGATCGATTTATCGTCGATGTCCGCCGGACCAAGGAGGCATCCGATCGACCCCTGCCGGAAAAGGGCACGAAGAATGTGCCCTTTGAAGAGTTCCGGGTGATTTGTGATCAGGTACCGAAAGATAAGGATGTGGTTTGCATTTGCTCCAAGGGGATGCGTTCCTCAGAAGCGGCGCGCGTCCTCAAGGAAAGGGGCTACGCCGACGTCAAATACGTCGGTGGCGGCTCATTGATGAAACTGGCTCAAAAGGCACGGTAAAAAACAGGATTTGATCGATTGACCTGGAGAAAGAAATGGAACTGACCTCGGAAGAAAAAGAGATGCTCCGCAGGATCGCAAATAATCAATACAGCGGAGGCGCCTATAAGCGCGCCACATGGATCGACATGATCTGCCCCACCAAAGCAGACAAGGCGATGCTGGAGACTCTCTGTCACAAGGGCCTGGCGGAAACCGGATTGGGAGGAACCGTGGCGGGTGATCCTTACGATGCCTGTTGGTTGACACCGAAAGGGAAAGCAGCGGTTGATTAACCCTGCACTGCCGAGAAGCGCCCAGGACCCCCATCATTCGTATCGCACCAGGTGAACCATTGACGGCCCGGGCAAGATCCGCTTCCCCTCCATTTTTTTAACGGTGGATCAAGGACGTACTGGAAAAAGACGAAGGGGGGCGGCTCCGAGGCCGCACACCTTCGCCTTTCGGACGATAGAGCGCTTCTCTTTTGATTGCCGGGACCATACCGATGGTCCGGGCTTCTTTCGCCGTCGGCGCGACGCATTCAGCCGATGGCGATTCCGCCCCGTTCGCCGGAGCTGATCCGGACGCAGTCGGCCAGGTCCAGGAGGGCAAATGGGGCTGCGTCATGTGGCTCGCCGCCTCCGCCGTCAAGGGGCGGCCTGCCACTTGCGACGCGGCGACGTTCGGCTGCATCGGGGGCGGGGTCGGGATGGGCTTCGGGGATTGTTATAAAAGCTTCCCGGGCAGCGAGGAAGGTTTCTGCCACTTCCTCTCCTCCGGCATCGAAGGGTAGGCGGAAGGTCCCGCCGTGGCGGAGATGGTCAAACCCTTCCTGAGAGGCGAGACCTACGACAACTTTATCCACGGCGAGCGCTACGTCAAGACACCGGCGGATGTGATGAGGTTCATCAGGGCCCTCCCCATGACGCAGATCCCGAAACGCTATGTCGTCTTCAGACCGCTGGCCAACGTGGGTCCCGAAAACGAGCCGCCGCAGACCGTGATCTTTTTCGCCGATCCCGACGAGATATCCGCGCTCGTGGTGCTGACCAACTACGGCCGGGGGGACAACGAAAATGTGATCATCCCCTTCGCCGCCGGCTGCCAGACGATCGGCATCTATCCCTACCGGGAGGCGAAGGCCGACCGGCCGCGGGCCGTCGTCGGTCTGACCGACCTCTCCGCCCGGCTGTATCTCCGCAAACAGTTGGGCGACAATCTTCTGACCTTCGCCATGCCGTTTTCCCTGTTCAAGGAGATGGAAGCCAACGTGGAAGGATCGTTCCTCCAGCGCCACACCTGGAGGGAACTCCTCGCGGCGAAAAAGAAAGAACGCGCCTCCTGAAAAACGGGCCTTCGCCGGGCGGCATACACCCCTTTGCCGGCGGAAGATAGCCGCGCCTGCTCGCAGGCGGTCAGTGCTGATAAACTCGTAAAAAGTCCCAAAACCTGTCACTCCGGTGAAAACCGGAGTCCAGAACTACTTGACAACACTGGATTCCGTAGCCTGCCCCGTACTTGATACGGGGTCAAGCACGGAATGACAAAACAGGGCATTATCGGCTTTTTGCGAGAGTGTCAGTCCTGACGGCTGCGTAAAAAGTTCCACTACCGGGCGGTCATTCTCAGCGCCCCGTCGAGGCGGATGCACTCCCCGTTGAGCATCGGATTCTCGATGATATGCCGGACGAGTTGGGCGTATTCCGTAGGCCTGCCCAGGCGCTTCGGAAAGGGAATCGTCTGCGCCAGCGTCACGCGGACGCTTTCAGGAAGCCCCGCCATCATGGGCGTGTCGAACAGCCCCGGGGCGATGGTCATGACCCGAACCCCGTAGTCGGCGCATTCCCGCGCGATCGGCAGCGTCATCCCCACGACCCCCGCCTTGGAGGCGCTGTAGGCCGCCTGGCCGATCTGGCCGTCAAAGGCGGCAACAGAGGCGGTGTTGATGATCACGCCCTTCTCCCCTTCCCCGTTCGGTTCGTTCTTCACCATCTGCTCGACGGCAAGACGGATGATGTTCAGCGTCCCGACGAGGTTGGTCTGAATGACCTGGTTGAAAAAGGAAAGCGACATCGGTCCCTTTTTCGAGAGGATTTTCCCGGGATCGGCCACGCCCGCGCAGTTGATCGCCACGTGGATGGTTCCGAAGGCGGCCACGACCTTCTCCATGCCCAGACGGCCGCTATCGTCACTGGTCACATCGGCATGGACGAAAATGACGTTTTTCCCCAGTTCGGCGGCCAATTTCTCGCCCCGCTCCGCCGCGATGTCGAAAATAGCCACTCTGGCCCCCAGGGCGGACAGACTTCGGGCGCAGGCCTCGCCCAGACCGGAAGCGCCCCCCGTAATAACCGCAATGGAATCTTGAATCTGCATGCAACTGCTCCCTTCCTTGTCAGTGGATTTTCTATCATGCGCCCGGCGGCCTATATGTATTCATACATCTCGTACCCGGTCGGTTCGCCCAGGATGATGTCGATCTGTTTCTGGATCTCGATGCGCTCCGGGTTCGCCTGCCAGATGCTCCAGGCAGCGGCGTTGAGCCAGGTGCTGATCACCAGACACTCTTCTGGATGATCTACACTCCTCAGGGTCTCCCCGGAGATATAACCTCTCTGCACGACGGCGAGCTTCCGGAGACGCCGGATCAGTCCGTCGCAGACCGGTTCCCTGAGGTCTTCCGGGATTCTTCTCTTGATCAGAATCTTGACGGCCATGGCTTCCTCCTCAAGGTCACAGGGTTAAAGCGCCCGCCTGCTGAAGCAACATCCGCACCGGAGAGAAATTCAGGAAACGGTGAACGGCGGCAAAAGAATCGAAAATATTGAAAAGAACTTTAAGTGCGCTTTCAGGATAATCGCCGTGCTCGCACTTGTCAAGCAAAATGGCCCTCATCTCCGTAGAAAACCCGCTTTGCGGGTCCACCCGTATCCCCGGGGAGGAACGGATAACAGGACCGCGGTGCGGCGGCACACCGGCCGTCGCCCGCAGTCATGGGGCGGACGCCTTCATTCGGGGCCGATGTCTATCACGGTGATCTCGGGCGGCGAGAGAAAGCGGACCGGCGGTCCCCAGGTCCCCATCCCCCCGCTTACGTGAAGCAGCGCGCCGTTTGCCAGGGGGAAACTCCCGCTGTGATAAGGAAAGACAAGGCGCGTAACCAGGCTGAACGGAAAGATCTGGCCCTTGTGCGTGTGACCCGATAGCTGGAGATCGAAGGCGCCGGGGGCGTCTTCCTCTAACAGAGGCTGGTGTTTGAGGAGGATCGTGAAGCGGCCGCTTCCCCCTCCCCGGGAGATGACCCCCCGATCCGAAAGTTTCCTGTAAAGACTGAAGAGGCGTATCGCCGGGTCGTCGACGCCGGCCAGATCGATCACGCCGGCGACGGTCGCAACCTCGCCCCTCAGGATGATGAAGCCGGATTTCGCTATGAAATCAAGCGACTGATCGATGCCGGCATAGAATTCATGATTTCCCGTCACGGCAAACTTCCCCAACGGCGGGTTGATCTCCCTGAACTGGGCCGCGGCTTCAGCGAGATTATCCCCCTGCCCGTCCACGAGATCGCCTGTGCAGACGAGGACATCCGGCGCCGCCTCGCGGACCTTCCGCAGCATCAAGGCAAGGCGCTCCCCCCGCACCAGGAGGCCGACGTGGACGTCGGAGATCTGGACGACCCGTATCCGCCCTGTCTCCTTCGGGATCTTCGCCGAGCGGATTTCCAGCCGCTCTACTCGGGGCTCAAGCGCAGCGAAGAAACCATAGCCGACTATCGCAAGCGCCGCCGCGACAGGAATGAAAAACAGGATCCCCGCCGAAGGGAGAAACCGGAGAGCCTCAGCGCTGATGAGCATACCGGTCGCGCGGACCAGAAGTCGGTAGATTTCCAGCAGGACAGAGGAGGCGATAAACAGCAACAGGACCGCCATCCAGAGGTAGCCGATCCACGACATGAGCCTGGCCAGGGCCTCGAGGTCGTACCGCTCCGAGACGCGGACGATGATCGGCGCCATCAGGCCGAGCAGCAGCAGCACGACAAGGACGGCCTGCACCGCCGCCCCGGGTGCGAAAGCCGCCCTGAACCTCAGGAAAAAATGGAAGTGAAACCCCCCGTAGATCAGAAAGAAGGTCAGCAGAAACAATCTCACGGTAAAAACTCCCTGCCGGATTCACATACTAAATGGGAAGCCGGCCTCGGCCCGACCGATCTCCCGCTGCTTTCCTATCACCTTCTCCCCGATTATGCAAACGCTCCGGAAGGGTTAAGCGATTTGCCTTGACAGGACCTGCGGCAGCCGTTATCAGAATAGGGCCGGTCAAATCATGGACCTGCAAAATGCACTGATTTCATCGGGGATGTTGAATGAATATCGGGGTCAACCCGCCGGAACTCCTTTCGACCTTCTTTCCGGGAGAAGATCCCTGCCCGGGGACCGTCCCCGGGGAGGAGGAGACAACCCTCTGGTCCGCCGCCGGCCACGGCGAGGCGCGGTGGTTTGCCCTGCCGGATGATCCTAACTGGGGGCGCTGGTCGGCCCTCGTATTCGCGGATGAGGTCCCCTTTTCCCAGTACGACCGCCTCCAGGAGTTCCTCCGGCAGGGGCGCCGCCTGCCGGATAGGGCCGCCTGCATCGCGCTTACCGGCAGGAACTTCCACGGCCAGAGGAACCGCCCCTGGGCTGCCCGGCGGGGCAATCTCCATCTGACGGTCCACTTCGCCCCCTGGCGTCCGGCAACGGAGATCGGTCTCGGCTTCACCCTCCTGCCGGCCGTCGCCTGCATCCGGGCCATCCGCAGCCTCTCCGGCGGCGCCGTGGCGGCGGGCATAAAGTGGGTCAACGACATCGTCGCGGGAGAGAAAAAAGTGGGCGGATTCCTGGCGGCTACGCAGACGCAGGGCGGCATTGTCCAGGACGTTGTCCTGGGACTGGGAATCAACATCGACGTGGCGCCGGATGTCGAACCCACCCCCTTCGTTCCCGCCGTTGGCTGCCTGCGGGAAATTTACCCCTCCTTCAGGCTGGCAAAGCTTCTCCCCAACCTCCTGCGGGAACTCAACGGGCTCTACGAGCTCCTCCTCACCGACGGCTTCCTGCCCCTTGTTGAAGCCTACCGCGAATATGCCGTCATCGTCGGGCGGTCCGTCCGCATCTGGCAGGATGCGGCGGACAGCTCCGCTGAAGAACTCAGAACGATACCGCCTCTGAGGCGGGGGGTGGTGACGGCCATAGGAGACGACCTCTCCCTGATCCTCGCAGATAGTCAGGCGCCTGTCATCCGGGGCCGTCTCGCCTACGAGGAGGATTGCCGGCGTTACGGTCTCTGAAGCGTCAGGAGACCTTCAAGGGGAAAAAGACGCCGCCATCATGGCAGCGGTCGATCCGTGCCTGAAGCGCACAAGATGTGCGCTTCAGGCACATGCCGGGAAGTCCGCCGGCGGTCACTCTTTCCGAACACCGCCGAGACATGCGCTACTATCGCACGCTTCTTGCGTTTCAACGGATGCAGCGCATCTTCTCTCCTGCCTTTTCGGATGACCGTTCGCCCGGGCAGTCGAATAAATTTAATATTTTCGGCAGGTTCCTCACCAACTCCCGCGGCCGGCCAATAGGTGATAATAACACATTTATGGCACAGCGTTTGCGTGAAAGAATCGCTTACTTCGGGAATGATCTGCTTCCGGGCGGATTGGTATATTTTTCTTCTTGACTTTTGTAGAAGGTGTTGAAAGTATCACGTCCGTTCCATCAAATTTGGGAGGTTTTCAATGTCCGTTTTTACCGCTTGTATTATCTCATTTGGCACCGTCCTGATACTGCTGAGCTTTATGGCGGTCGTTATGACGCTTCTGACCCGCATATTCCCCGCGCCGAAGGAGGTCTTGGCCCTTGTTGAGACCGGCGGCATCGATTCGGGTACGGAACTCGCCATCGCCCAGGCCGTGACGCTGGCCTTCCCCGGCGCCCGCGTCTCGCGTATCAGGGAGCTTCCCCGCTAACACGAGTCTTCGTTTCCCTGCCGGCCCAGGAGAAAGACCCCTGTCGTTCCTCTTAGAGAGGGCAAACCGAAAACCGATACTGCGAAAAACTTTATGAAAGGTGCTTAGACGATATGATTTACGCCAGTACACCCAAAAAGATCCGTGTGATGTTTATGCCTTTCCGCGACGGGGTGCAGAGCTCGTTCGGCGGCAAGGTCCGGCTCAAGGACATCCTTCCCGCCATGGAGTATTCGGCCAAGGAAGCGGGAATCCGCCATTTTGAGTTCGGCGGCGGCGCCCGTTACCAGGCCCCCTATTTCTATGTCAACGAGGACCCCTTCCACTGCATGGATGAGATGCGCAAAGCCGTCGGGCCCGACGTGGACCTCCAGATACTTACCCGCTCCATCGCCGGTGTCACCCTGAACGCCCAGAAGATCAAGGCGCTGGAACTCCAGTCCAAGCTGATGAAAAAGCACGGCACGACCTGGGACCGGAACTTCGACTACCTCAACGACGTGGACAATCTGGTCAAGACAGGGAAACCCATCGTCGCTGCGGGCATGCACCATCAGGTCTGCATGTCCTTGATGGGATTGCCCTTTTTCTCCGACAAGGTCCACACCGCCGAATTCTACATCAACATCGTCCGGGAGCTCCTCAAGCGGGACGCCGTGTTCCACTCCGTATGCATGAAAGACGCCTCGGGAACCGCCGATCCCAAGACCTGCTATGAAACGGCCAAGGGTCTCAAGAAGATTCTCCCTCCGGAGGTGATCCTCTGGCAGCACACCCACGACACGGCGTCCATGGGCGTGGCCTGCTACATGGCCGGCATCGCAGGCGGCGCCGACGGCATCGATCTTTCCTGCCATCCGATGGCCTCCGGAACGTGCCAGCCCGAGGTCCGTTCCATGTGGCACGCCCTCAAGGGCACAGGCTACTCCCTGGACATCGACCACACCAAGATGGATGCAATTCAGGGGATTCTGGAGGAGGGCCTGAAGGAATACGATTTCAACCCGGTGACGACTTCGGCCGACGCCCGCGTCATCGGCTTCCCCATGCCGGGCGGCGCTATCGGTCCGAACGTGCATATGATGAAGGAGGCCGGCATCCTCAACAAATATTCGGCCGTCCTCGCCGAATTCCCGGTCGTCGTCGAGTCGGCGGGCGCCTGGACGAGCGTCACGCCGGGAAGCCAGCAGTACTGGCTCCAGGCCTTCAACAACGTCCTTTTGGGACGCTGGAAGAAGATCGAGGCGGGCTACGGCCGCGCCGTCCTGGGCTACTTCGGCCGTCCGCCCCTGCCTCCCGATCCGGAGGTAGTGAAGATCGCCTCCGAACAACTCAAACTCGAGCCCTTCGCCGGCGACCCCTTCGATGCGGCGCCCGATACGATCGCCCTGGCGGAGGAGGCCCTCAAGGAGCGCAACATACCGACCACGGAGGAGAACATTTTCCTGGTGGCCTCGGCCATCGTTCCCGGAAGGGCGATGGAGCTCAACGAGGGGATCCGCTTCCTCACCGGAAACGCCAAGATCTCCCTGCCCCTGAAGAAGGCGGCGCCCACTCCGGCCGCTACGCCGGCCGCGCCTCTGAGCGCCCCATTTACCACCACCTGCAAGGTCGTCGAGGGGCCCGTCACCCGGAGCTTTGAGATCACCATCGAGCCGCCGGGGGCCGCTGCGGCAGCCCCGGTGGCTGCGCCTGCCCCGGCCGCCCCGGCTGCCCCCGTCGCCCCTGTAGGCCGGACAGTGCCCGTCTTCTCCCCCTTCGAGGGCAAGGTGGACGTCGTTCAGATCAGCGTGAAGGTCGGGGAAGCGGTCAAGGAGGGTCAGGTCGTGGCCCAGGTGGAGGCCATGAAGGCCAACCACGACGTAAAGGCCCCCTGCGCCGGGACGGTTATCAGCATCGACGCGGCGATAGGCGCCCAGGTCTCTTCGGAAAAACCGATAATGACGATTGGAGCATGAGGTATGGATCTACTGCATAAGATATTCTTTGATTCGGGACTGATGGCCCTCTCCTGGCAGAATGTCGCCATGTTCATCGTGGCGGGCGTCCTGATGTACCTGGCGATTGCGAAAAACTACGAGCCTCTGCTGCTGCTGCCCATCGGCTTCGGGGCCCTGATGGCCAACATCCCCAATGCCATGCTGGCATCGTTCGACAATTGGGTCCCGGCCGGACATGACGCCGTCGCCCCTCTGATGCAGTTGGTCTACAACGCGGGCATCAAGACGGAGTTCCTGCCGCCGGTCATCTTTCTCGGGGTCGGGGCCCTGACGGACTTCCGCCCCCTGCTTAGCCGGCCCATCACCTTCGTTCTGGGCGGCGCCGCCCAGTTCGGCGTCTTCATCGCCGCGGTGGGCGCCTCCTACATCTTCGGATTCACTCCCCAGGAGGCGGGCTCCATCGGGATCATCGGCGGCGCTGACGGCCCCACGTCGATCTATTTGACGGCCAAGATGGCCCCGCACCTCATGGGGGCGATCGCCGTGGCCTCGTACAGCTACATGTCCCTGGTCCCCGTCCTCCAGCCGCCGGTCCTGAGGCTGCTGACGACGAAGAAGGAGCGGGCCATCCAGATGAAGCAGGCCAAACCCGTCTCCCGGACGACGGTCCTGCTGTTCCCCGTCATCTGCACCCTGATGGTTTCCCTGCTCATCCCCACCGTTGCGCCGCTGATCGGCATGCTCATGTTCGGCAACCTGATCCGGGAATCGGGCGTGACGGAACGCCTGAGCAACACGGCCAGCACCCATCTGATCAACACCGTGACGATCTTCCTGGCCCTGGCGGTCGGGTCCACCATGGAGGGTACGAACTTCCTGCAGTCCAAGACCCTCTTCATCCTGGTGCTGGGCTGCATCGCCTTCCTCTTCAGCACCGCCGGCGGGATCCTCTTCGCCAAGCTCCTCAATCTGGTTCTGCCGGAGAGGATGAAGATCAACCCCTGCATCGGCGCGGCGGGCGTCTCCGCCGTCCCCATGTCCGCCCGCGTCGTCCAGAAGTTCGTCTCCGAGGAGACGGGCGGAAAAGTCAATCCCCTGATGGCCGCCATGGGACCCAATGTGGCCGGCGTCATCGGGACAGCGATCGCCGCAGGCGTATTCCTCGCCCTGCTTAAGTAACGCTCAATCGGCGATTCACGAGCGGAAGGCCCGGGATCAACCATCCCGGGCCCTCTTTTTCATTACGCCCCATCGCCCTGCAAACTTATGGCGCATGGCCAGGCTGACAAAATTATCTTGACACCCGCTATCCATCTCCATATACTCGGCCAGCGAAAAAACAGATTCCCAACCTTGACGAACTCGTAAAAAGTCGTAAAAGTCTTGAATGTAGGGCGGCTTCGTAAAAAGTCCGCAGGCAAGGCGCGCAAACCATGAGGAGTGAAGCGTACGTTAGCGTACGCTGCAACGACGAAGGGTGAAGCGCAACACAGCATCCGGACTTTTTACGAAGCCGTCAACCTTTGTTTCGCTTGCCCCGTTTAAAGCCCGCAGGGGTTCGCTCAATTCAGCGGGGCGCGCCATTTCAGTTTCACAAGGAGGTGATGTTAAGCCAAATCGTTCGGGGAAGATCTGAAATGAAAGCATTATTCAATCAGGGGGAGGTGCAAATGAAAAAGCTCGTAATATTGATTTCGATCTTGACCTTTGTCGCCGTTTTTGGTTACGGCGGCGCACTGGCGGCTAATCCCAACAAAATCAAGGTCGGCATTCTGCTTCCGCTGACCGGAACGTTTGCGGCAGTGGCGGAAACCCAGAAGGAGGGCGCGCTGCTGGCGGTGGATGTCGTCAACAAGAGGGGCGGGTTAAGCATGCCCTGGGGGAAAGTGACGGTGGAAGGCGTGGTCGCCGATGACGAAGCCAAACTGGATGTGGGCGTCCGGCGCTATCGCTACATGGTTGACGAGGGGGTAAAAGGCGTGGGCGGTCAGACCTGGGCCCCGCTCTCGTTCGCCATCAATGCCGTGGTTTTAAAAGAGCCGATGCCCTATTTCCCCGTTTGCGTCATGGCCAAAGAGGCTTTTATGAAGGGCAAGCTGGCCCCTTCGACCTTCGCCACGGCCTTCAGTCCCTGGACCGTCGGATACATGGCCGGCTCCGCGGCCATCAAAGAGCTGGGGAAGAAACGCATCTTCTTCCTGGCCCGCGCGGACAGCTGGGGGTGGGATATGCGGGACGGCGCCACTGCCGCCGCCAAGGCATTAGGCGCCGAGATTGTCGGGTATGACGAGGTTTCGCTCGGGACCAGCGATTACACGACCGTTCTGCAGAAAGTCCGGGCGGCAAAGCCGGATGTCTTCATATCGGCCCAATTTGGCGGCGATGCCGTCGCACTCCTGAAGCAGGCCCACCAGATGGGCCTCAACAAGGAGATGACCATTTTCAACGCCTTCATCACGAACGTGGTCGCGAAAGGCATCCCTCCCGAAGCCCTGGCGGGCGTCTACTCGATGCATTATTTTTACTATGACCTGGAAAACTTTCCCGACAAGGAAGTGGCAAAAAGCGCTAAGGATTTCACCGGTCTGTATCGGGCAAAATACAACAAGCCCCCCGATGCTTACGCAACCATAGCCTATGTCGCCTACATGGAGATGTTCAGGGGGTTTGAGGCGGCCAAATCCTTCGATCCCGTAAAGGTGTCCGCGGCACTGATGGCCAACAAAGGCGAATTCAACTCCGTCAAAGGCCCTGCCAGATGGCGGGAGGACCACGCGGCTGTATACAAGTACGCCGCCTTCCTGGTCAAGGGAAAAGGTCCAGGCGAACAGAAACACGAATGGGACCTGTTCAACGTCGTCGGCTACCAGGGCGGCGATTCGGTGATGCCTGATTTGAAGTCTCTGGGTTATTAATAACAGGGGGCTTCGAATTTCAAGCTTTACCGGCTCTTTACGCGAGCATTACACCAGCTTCCGCCCCGGTGTTCTTGACATTTCCACACCGGGGCGGAATCCAGGAAAGACGAACTCGTAAAAAGTCGTAAAAGCCTTGAATGTAGGACGGCTTCGTAAAAAGGCCGCAGGCAAGGCGCGCGAATCCAGAGGAATGAGGCGTACTTTGGCGTACGCCGCAATGACGAAGGATGAAGCGCAACGCAACACCCGGACTTTTTGCGAATCCGTCAGGAAAGGGGCGGGACGTGAGCGCACGTGCGGAAATCATCAGGACCGAAAGCGTCACCAAACGATTCGGCGAATTGATCGCGGTTGACCGCGTGAATTATTTGCTGCACGAAAACGAAGTCGCAGGCATCATCGGTTCAAACGGGGCCGGGAAAACGACCTTCTTCAACCTCATCACCGGGTATTACCCGCCCGATGAGGGGGCTATCTTTTACAAAGGGGAAGACATCACCCATACGTCGCCGCAAAAGCGGGTCGACATGGGGATGATGCGGACCTTTCAGTTGACTGCCACCTTTGACAACCTCAAGGTGATCGATAACCTGGTTCTTTCCTTTTTTAAGGCGCATAAGAAATCATCTTTGTTGCACCTGCTTCTGAACACCTGCAAGCGTCACCGGAAAGAGGAGAAAATCACCGAAGTCATAGAAACGTTCGATCTTCAGGACGTGTCCGACAGGCAGGTGAGGCATCTCAGCCTGGGGGAGAAGCGAAGGCTGGAGATTGCCATGGCCATCCTGGCCGAGCCGGAGGTCCTGCTCTTAGACGAGCCTCTGGCGGGGCTGGGCGAACTGGAGATCAAGGCTGTCCTGGGGGTCCTCAAAAAACATATCGGCAAACAGACGATCCTGATTGTGGAACACAAGATTTCCCAGGTGGAGGATTTCCTGGAAAGGCTCACCGTCATGCACGAGGGCAAAGTCATCGCCGATGGTGGATATGAGGAATGTCTCCGCCATCCGGAGGTCCGAAGAAGCTACTGGCAGATCGACGCCGTTGGCGGAGGAGCCGGTCAGGCCGGCGCAACGGGAGTTCACGAAAATGAATAATGGCGAAATACTGGCCGTCCGAGGCCTGAATGCGTCATACGGCGAAGCGAAGGTTCTGTTCGATTGCGATCTCGACATTCAACCCGGCCAGGTTGTGACCTGCGTGGGTCGCAACGGGGCCGGCAAGACGACCCTGCTCAAGAACATTGCCGGAATCCTCAAACCGACCTCGGGATCGATCACCTTCAACGACAGAAACTTGATCGGCATGATGTCCTATAATATCGCCAAGATGGGGCTGAAATACATTCCCCAGGACAAAAAAGTGTTTTCGGATTTGACGGTCAGGGAAAACCTGGAATTGGGCAGCTACGCCACAAAAGATTACAATTGGGATCAGGTGACCGATTATTTCCCCAGGCTGAAGCAACTGATGGACCGCAAGGCCGGGTACCTCAGCGGCGGCGAACGCCAGATGCTGATGATCGGCAGGGCCCTCCTGGGCGCCCCGAAAGTGTTGCTCATTGACGAGCCCACCGAGGGACTGGCCCCCGGCATCGTCGAGCACCTGAAGAATGTTTTCAAGGAATTGAGCAAGAAAACGGCGCTGGTGATCGTCGAGCAAAATCTGCCCCTGGTGTGCGCCATATCCGACAAGATCTACGCGATGAAAGAGGGGCGCATCGTCGCCGAAATCAAAGACGGGGAATCAATCAAAGCCGGCATTTGCGAACAGTATCTCTAAGTTGATTGTTGCGACTTTTGGCGGTTCAGCGGTAGCTCCAACAGCCGGCAATGCAGAACGGACCTGAACAGGCCGTTTCGCCCTGAGGGGCGCTTTACCGATTTCTTGTTTCGCGGCGTACCGCGGCATGAGAGGATTTTACGAGGGCATTATGATGAACGTGTTCAGATGGTGGCGGGGCATCCTGTTGGCGTTTTTCCTGTTAGGCTTGATCAGGGTGTTTTCCCCCCTGCCCTTCGCGATCGAGATCCTCATTTTTTCCATCTACGTCATAGGCTGCAACTTCCTTCTGGGTCGGGTCGGGTTCATTTCCTTCGGCCAGCCGGCCTATCTGGCCGTAGGCGCGTATTCAACCGCTTTTTATCTCTTCTACTTCGGGACCAACCCTTACATCGGCCTCCTGTTTGGGATTCTGGGCGGTCTGGTCGTGACTGTCCTCGTCGGTCCTTTCTTCGTCCGGCTGCGCAGCGACTACTTCGCCCTGGTCAATCTGGCGCTGGCGGTCATCGTATTTTATCTGATGGAAAAGGTCCTGGCCGGCATCACCCACGGCGACAACGGCCTGTGGTTTTTAACCAGAATGACCTCCACACCCGTGCTTGACATCTCGAAACCAAGCGAATTCTTCATCTTCGCTTTTCTGGTTGCTCTGGCCGTCTGGGCGTTCTACAAGTACCTCGACGATTCCGTCTACGGCGCCTGCTGCCTGGCGACCAAAATCAACGAAGACAAGTTGAAATTTCTCGGGTACGACAACTTCAGCATCCGCCTCCTGGCGTTTGTCATCGCCAATACGACGACCGCCCTGGCCGGCTCACTGTACGCCGTCTATTTCGGCTTTGTGAGTCCCGAGATGTCCAGCCACTCGCGGTGCGCCGACCCGGTCGTGGTCACGATTCTGGGAGGCGTCGGCACGCTCTACGGGCCCATCGTCGGATCGATCGTTTACACGGGGATGAAAGACCTGATCAGCGGAGTCGTCGGCAACTGGGAGCTGTTGATCGGTTTTCTGCTGGTGTTCATTATGCTTGCCGGGGAAAAGGGGATCTGGGGAACGTTGGAACCCCTTCTCAAGAAGGCCTTTTCCCGCAAGGGCGTATTGGCAAATCTTCAGGACAGCGGAGAGAAAGGGCGATGATGGACGGACAACTGCTGATTTCCGGCGTGATTTTCGGGTTGAGCATCGGCAGCATATTTTTCCTGATGGCGATCGGCCTGTCGCTCTGTTTCGGCTTGATGCGCATAATCAGCCTCGACCAGCTGCTCTATTATTCCGTCGGCGCGTATATCACCTACTCCATCAGCCTCGTCACCGGCAGCATGTGGCTGGGCGCGCTGGGGGGACTGGTCGTTGCGGGCGTCGTCAGCTTCGCCGTGGAGCGGTTGATTTACATGCGGATATACGAACGGGACATCACCTTCACGATGATCACTTCCTTCGGGATCCTGATCGGCGGCGTCGGCGTCATCAAATTCATCTGGGGGCTGGTTCCCCGACCCGTTCCCATTCCGATGGTCACCCAGATCAACATCCTCGGCACGGACGTCCCCGTCTACCGTCTGATTGTCGTTGTGATCTCCCTTCTCGTTTATGCCGGCATCTGGCTCTTTCTGAACCGGACCATCATCGGCAAGGCGATCAGGGCCGGCACCGAGAACGTGGAACATGTGGAAGGCCTCGGGATCAACGTGTACAGGCTCTTCACCATCACCTTC
Source organism: Pseudomonadota bacterium (assembly GCA_018827585.1). Lineage (GTDB taxonomy): Bacteria > Desulfobacterota > Syntrophia > Syntrophales > UBA5619 > JAKAFS01. Next base: position 18,850 of record JAHJXP010000073.1, read on the forward strand.
ATCATCGCCGGAACGTTGTCCGGGCTGGCCGGGGGACTGCACGCGCCGCTGATCATGGTGGACCCCCAGATGGGGCTTCACGTGCTGGCGTTCGTCTTCATGGTCGTCATCATCGGCGGTCTGGGCAGCATCAAGGGAACCCTGATATCGGCCTTCCTCGTCGGGCAGGTCGTTTCCATAGGCTCCCTCATCTACGCCCCGCTGGCGCAGATGGCGCCGTTTGCCATCATGCTGCTGATCCTTCTGATCAGGCCGACCGGCCTGTACGGCAGCAAACTCCTGAAACGGTGACAGTTTTCTTAATGATGTCCCTCTCGCAATTTTCCGAACGGGCATATTTTGACGGCTTCGTAAAAAATCCGGATGCTACGTTGCGCTTCATCCCTCCCCTGCTTTCGCAGGGGCAGGCTTATTGCGGCTATGTTCCGGGGACACGTTCCGATCCCTCTGGGCTTCCGGAACATGTCCCCGATTCCTCACTCCTCGGGCTTCGCGCGCCTTGTCGGAGCCCGCCCCGGCGAAGGCCGGGGGAACTTTTTACGAAGCCATTCCCAGTTCAAGGTTTTTTTGACTTTTTACGAGAGCGTCATATTTTCAGTCGACTTCGCCGGTTCGAGACGGAAATCCATCCTCGCACGTGCAATCATCGGCTGAAAGGACAAATATGAAATTCTGTGGACAGGATATGAATTAAATGGACGGTAGAAGCAAGGTACTTGTCATTGAAAGCAGTTATGAGACCTGCTTCCAGGCGGTGGAGCGCGTTTTCGCCACCTTTCCCCTGGAAATAAAGGGTAAAAACGTGCTTGTCAAGGTCAATGCCCTGCGGGCCTGCAACCCGGATCGCGAGGCCATCGTTACGCATCCGGCGCTGCTCAAGGCGGTCATCGGCAAGTTGGAGACCCTGGCGCCGAAGCGTATCATCGTCGGCGATTCGGTGGGCACCGAGTCCTACGGCAACTCGCAACACATTTTTCATACCACCGGGCTCGCCGAGGCCGCCGGGCCTTACTATCGCAACCTTTCCCTCAACCTGAAAGTGGTAACGGTGGAAAAACCTTTTCCGCGCAAGGTTGCCGTCCTCAAGGACGTCCTGGAGGCCGACGTTTACATCTCGCTTCCGAAGATGAAGACCCATGGTCTGACGATGCTCAGCGGGGCGGTGAAAAACAACTATGGGCTGCTGGCCGGCGCGCAGAAGTCCTGGTATCACTACCATTCGGAAAAGCCCGAGATATTTGCCGAGATCTTGATCGAGATGTTCCGTCTGCGCCCGCCGGACCTGGTGATCATGGACGGGATCCTCGCCATGGAGGGCTACGGGCCCTGTTCGCCGGATGTGCGCCGGGTGAACAAGGTGCTGGCCGCCGCCGATGCGGTCGCGCTGGATGCCGTCCTGGCCCACATGGTCGGGTTCAGGACCGATGAGGTTCCCTACCTGCGCCTCGCCGGGAACTTGGGTCTCGGCCAGACCGATCTGAACACCCTGGATATTGTAGGCAACTTCTCGCCCCTGGAGGGGTACAACCGGCCGGTTGTGGCGCCGGAATCCACCTACTGCTACCTGTCCGGCGTCGGAGGGGGCAAGACCAGCCGGGCGTTTTATGCCGATCGGATCTGCCTGCGACCGGTAATCTTGGCCGAGAAGTGTCCCGCCGGCTGTATGGCGTGCGCGGAGGCATGTCCCTCAGGCGCCCTGAAGCCGGGCGCCCCGCCGGTTCTGTCGTCGTCTCAGTGCATGCTTTGCAGCGCCTGCATGGAGGCCTGCACCCACGGCGCCCTCAAACTGGTCCCGGAGGAAAAGACACGCCGGGAATTGGAAGGTCGCCACTGCTACCGGCTGCCGGCGTAGTATTCCACCCGGCGCTCACAGTAGGCAATCGCTTCGGACAGGAGTAACGCGAAGGCAAACACGACGATCACGAGGGACCAGAATTCCTCCATGAGAAAGTGCTTCGAATACAGCTCGAACAACTCGCCCACCCCAATGATGGAAATCAGCAACTGGCCGATCACCACCCCCTTCACGCCTCGGATCACCCCCAGGCGAATCCCGGCCAGGATCTCCGGCAGGGCGCTCAGGATAAGGATCTTGGTGAAAATCTGGTATCTGTTCGCGCCGAAGGAATGCCCCATCTCGACCAGCGACCTGTCCGCCTTGCTGATCCCCACCTGGGTGTCGAGGATGATGACGAAAACGGCAAAAAGGAACACCGTGGCGACGACCGTTGCCTCTCCGATGCCGAGGATCCCCATGAGAATGGGTACCAGGGCGGAGATGGGCGCGCTCACGAAGATATTGACCCATGTGCCGAGGATTTCCCTGACAGTCTTTACCCGGGCCATCAGCGCGCCGAGACCGATGCCCACGAGCAGCGCCAGTGTCATCCCCAGGGCAAAGGTGCGCAGCGATATCTCGATCGCCTTGATGAATTTCTCACTGGAGAGCACCGTCGATGCAACCATAAGGATACTGGAGATCGGCGGGAAAATACTGGATACCCCCATCCTTCCCGCCAGTTCCCAGACAAGACACCAGAACAGCAGAGAAAAGCTCAGAGGTATTTTTTGCCAAATATATGCATCTCAAGCTCCGGTCAGCACAGGTATACTTTTAATTCACGCCAGATATTGTCGATAATGTCGAGATAGTTCTTGTCCCGCCGGATCTCGTCGGGGCATTTTCCGCTGTGATCGATATCGGGTTTTATCACCTGAGATACCGATCCCGGCCGCGCGGAAAGAAGCACGATCAGGTCGGACAGATATGCGGCCTCCTCGATCCTGTGGGTCACAAATATGACCGTTTTCCGCCGGTTCTGGAGCAGATCCAGCATGTCTTCCTGAAACTTCCTCCTGGTCTGTTCGTCCACCGAGGAGAACGGCTCGTCCATCAGGATGATGTCGGCGTCCACAGTCAGGGCGCGGGCCAACCCGACGCGCTGCCTCATGCCCCCTGAGAGCTGATGGGGATAGTTGGATTCAAAGCCTTCCAGGCCAACTTCCTTGATGTACTTTCTGGCGATATCGAGCCGTTCGTCCTTTGGAACCCCGCGCAGTTCAAGGCCGAACGCCACGTTTCTAAGGATCGTCGCCCACGGCATCAGGGCAAAGTCCTGAAAGACAAACGCGCGGTCGGGGCCGGGGCCGCTGATGGGTTTCCCGTTCACCCATACCTCGCCCGAGGTCGCATCGATGAGGCCTCCGATGATCTTGAGCAGTGTGGTCTTGCCGCACCCGCTGGGTCCTAAAAGCGTGCTGAGCTTGCCCACGGGGAACTCAAAATTCACGTCCTTGAGCGCCTCGACGCCGGTATCGTAAATCTTTCCTATATCCTTCAGTTTAACAATTGAGTCAGCAGACATCATTCAGGCATCGGAATCAGGTGTCAGCCTAAACCGGATTGCTGGAGCGAAGTTAAGCCGATAGCAGGGGAAAGAACTGTTTTGTATTGTGATGCTTCCGAAGCTATGCAAGTACAAAGGTGCAAGCCCAATCTTCGGAGCCGCTCATTGACTTCGGAATAAAAGGTGCGAAGGCTTGACAATATAGCAATCTTACTTAACATCCCCTTCTCCGAGACTCGGGCAGTTTCCTCCCGCATAGAACGTTTTTTGTCTTGAACAAGATCAATCGGCAGTAAGAAAATATTGATGTAATATGACCATCAATTGATGTATAATGACCATCATAGGAGACGACCATGCTGCACAAATTGTTTACCTCAAGAGTCCGGGTAGAGCTTTTGAATACATTCTTTCTGCATCCTGAACAGTCGTTTTATCTCCGGGAGCTCGAACGGATAACCGGAGAAGATTACAAAAACATCAGTACCGAATTGAGGAACCTTGAGTCCATAGGGCTTCTTGCCAGTAGCAGATCAGGCAACCTTAAATATTTCCGCTTAAATCAAGGATTCCTCCTCTATTCGGAACTCAAATCCGTTTTCTTTAAAATCAAGGGGGCGCCGGGTCTGCTCAAACAGGTTTTATCAGGCAGTAAAGATATTGAATACGCATTCATCTACGGTTCTTTCGCAAGCGGAAATGAAAATGAAATAAGCGATATTGATTTGATGGTCATAAGCAAAATGCCTCTTGAAAATCTGCTAAAACTACTCAGAGAGCCGGAGAGGTCCCTGGGTCGGGACATCAATCCCTCCCTTTTCCCGATATCGGAAATCAAACAGCGGATCAAAGATCGTGATCCTTTTATCAGCAGGGTCATGGCCGAACCGAAGATCATGCTCATAGGGGATGAGAATGAATTACGAAGACTTGCTCAATAAAGGGCAGATCAAACGCTTGAGTGCAGCACCAACTCAGGCCGCAAGCAGACTTGCACTGGCCAAACGAGACATAAAAGCGGCAAGCGCCATGATGTCTATAGATCATGACTGGGCCTTCAGTATGGCCTACAACGCCGTCCTGCAGGCAACAAGGGCTCTTATGTTTGCCAACGGATTCAGACCGACCGCCGGAGAAGGGCAACACAAGGTCGCCGTTGAATTTGCTGAAATCGCTCTTGGAGAGAAATTCCAGGATGAAATCTACATATTTGACAAGATGAGGAGTAAAAGGCATCGGGTTATTTATGATGCTCTCGGCCTCGTCTCCCAGGAAGAAGCGAAGCACGCCTTTGATTTTGCTGCAAAGTTTGTAAAGGAAGCAGAGAAAGTTCTAAAAGATTTCAAAAGACCGGCAGCGAGGTAGCTACAAATTTTCCGGGAATAAATCATAGCCGATGAAGATGGGTATGAAAGATTCAAATACAAAGCTTCAGTGACACTCGTCGTGCAAGTTCATTGATTTCGGATTGGAAGGGTGCAGAGGATTGATGGCTTTTCCTACGTTCATTTTTAGATGCCGATTGGTTTCCCTGAAAGAGCTTTCCAATCGATTTTTCGTTTCATAGTAGCATTCTTGTGTAAATCGTGATAATCAGTGCGTCGTATATGTACCCAGTGACGGAAAATCACCGCAAAGCTAAATTGCAGAAAGAGTATGAGACCTATAAAACGGCAAATGCCGCCCCTTAGGGACGGCATCGTTACTCCTTCTACACATGGCAGATGAGCTGGCTTACTTATATAGATACCGATGTTCAGATGTCAAGGACTTTGTTTAGGCCTCTATGCATACGCATCAGGGACTACGACCGGATTAAGATTGAGCTCCCATCCGCCTCATGGCCGAGATCGACCGCGTCATCGTCGCCAACGGCGGCTGGCCGGGAGCATTTATGGCCAATAAATTGTGATGAGAACAGGAGGCAGCATGAATAAAGATAAAAATATTTCCACATCCGACAGCATGTCTCCCTTCGA
>JAHJXP010000279.1 GCA_018827585.1 Pseudomonadota bacterium
CCGCTGTCCGTGCTACCATTTTGGCTGTCAAAGAGCGTTTTCTGAGCCCGTGGCGCCAGCTCAGAGATATTTTAAAATCGGCGACTGAAAATATGCTCTACACCGTCAGAATCGCCGCGTGACTTTTTACGAGAGCGTCAATTATGACGCTCTCGTAAAAAGTAAATTTTCCCCTCCCCACCCTGACCCTCCCCCGTCAAGGGGGAGGGAGATTTGCGACTTTTTACGAAGTCGTCAACCTTGGTCCCGGGAGGGGGGGGGAAAGCACCCCCCCTTTCCTTCTTCCGTGAGTATGAAGATATGGAAATCAGAATCAAGGGTCTCAACAAGAACTACTATTCGGAAGGCAAGAAGATCGAGGCGCTGTTCGAGGTCGATCTGACGATCCCCGCCAACCGGATCTTCACCCTTCTGGGACCGAGCGGCTGCGGCAAGACGACCCTTCTACGCTGCATCGTCGGCCTGGAGATGCCCGATGCGGGCGAGATCGCCATCGGCGGCGAGATTGTTTTTTCGTCCTCGAAGAACATCTACGTCCCGCCGGAAAAGCGGGGGCTGGGGATGGTGTTCCAGACCTACGCCATCTGGCCCCACATGAACGTGTTCGACAATGTTGCCTACCCCCTCCAGACCCGCAACGAATCCAAAGAGGAGATCGCAAGGAAGGTCGAAAAAACGCTCCATTTCGTGCAGCTTGACGGGTTCGGGAGCCGGCCGGCGACGAAGCTCAGCGGCGGGCAGCAGCAACGCGTCGCCCTCGCCCGGGCCCTGGTCGCCGAACCGAAGGTCATCCTCTTCGACGAGCCCCTTTCCAATCTGGACGCCAAACTCCGGGAAGAGACGCGGAAGGAGCTGCGGAGTTTCCTCACCGAGTTGGGGATTACCGCCGTCTACGTGACCCACGACCGGATCGAGGCCCTGTCGCTGTCGGATGCCGTTGCGGTGATGAAGAGCGGCCGCATCATCGAGATGGGGACGCCCCGGGAGATATATTTCGCGTCCGACCGGCGGTTCGTGGCGGATTTCACCGGCCGCGCGAACTTCATCGAGGGCCGGGTGGCGGCGGACGGGGATCTCTTTACGATGATCGATACCGCAATCGGCCCCATCGCCTGCGAGAAGAAGGCCGCGGCCTCGCCGGGAAAGGCGGCGACCGTATGCATCCGCCCGGAGTTCATCAGGGTCTTGAAAGGGGACAGCAAGGGTGGGGAAAACATCTTTCGGGGGAGGGTGGAATCCCTGGTCTTTGTCGGGGACGCCTATGAGGGGGAGATTCGGGTCGGAGAGACCCTTCTGATTTTCAGGATCGAACCGACGACCGCCGTCCGGGAAGGCGAGGAGATTGCCCTTCACTTCGATCCGCGCCACTGCTCCATACTCTTGAACTGAACGGATAAGCGGCGATGCAAAAGACGAGAACGGCCCTGACGCCGAGCCTGATCGCGATCGTCGGATTTCTCACGGTCTGCCCTGTCGTCATGCTCCTTTTCGGAAGCTTCACCGAGGGTCTGGGGGCCTTCGGCAGCTTCACCGTGGAGAAGTACGTCACGGCCTACACCGACCCCGCGTTTGCCGACATCCTTGTCAATACGGTCGTCTTCACCATCGGGTCGGCCCTCGTATCCACCGTCCTGGCCCTGTTTCTGGCCTATCTGAACACCCGGACCAACATCCCCTTCAAGTTCCTGTTTCGGATCATCTCCATCATCCCGATGATGATCCCGCATATCCTATTCGCCGTGAGCTGGGCCCTGCTCCTGAATCCCTCCAACGGCATGCTCAATCTGCTCTTGAAGGAGATCTTCAGCCTCCCGGCGTCCCCCTTCAACATCTACACCCTGCCGGGGATGATGCTGGTGGAGGGGCTGCTGGATATGCCCATCGCCTACCTGATCATCGCCCCCGCCATGTCGGCTTTCGACGTCTCCCTGGAGGAGTCGTCCAAGGTCAGCGGGGCGTCGAACCTGCGAACGCTGTTCAGGGTGACCCTGCCGATTCTCAGGCCGGCGATCCTGGCCGCCGTCACCTTGGGCTGCGTCCGAAGCCTGGCCTCCTTTGCCGTCCCGGCGGTGCTCGGCATGCCCGGAAGGAAGTACGTTCTGGCCACCCACCTCTACCGGATCGTCGCCACCGGCTTTGTTCCCGACTACGGGCTGGCGGCAGCCGTGGGGATGAGCGTCCTGGCCGCCTCCATCACGCTCATCTATCTCTACCGTCATCTGACCCGGGAAGGCGAAAAATACGTGACGATTTCCAGCAGGGGATACAGGCCGGCCGTGATCGACCTCAAGGGGGCCAAGTATCCCCTCTTCGGGGTCGTGGCCCTTGTGTCCTTCGTCCTGATCGTCCTGCCGGTCCTGGTCCTGCTCTACACCTCCCTGGTCCCCTATTCGATGGCGCCGAGCGCGAAGGCGTTCGCCATGATGAGCGGGAGGCACTGGGCGGCGGTTCTCAATGATCCCCTGTCCCTTTTGTCCGTGAAAAACAGCGTCGTCCTGGGCATCGGGGGGGCTTCGCTGGGGATCGTCCTGTCCGTCTTCGTCGCGTACGTCATCGTAAAGGTCCGCACGGCGTCCGCCGGCGTCCTGGAATCCCTGAGCTTCCTCTCCTTCTCGTTCCCCGGGATCGTCATCGGCGTGGGCTTCATGTGGTTCTTCGTCCAGACGCCCCTGTACGCGACGATCTGGGCCCTGCTGATCGGCTATATCGCCACCTACCTCCCCTACGGCATCCGGCCGCTCACCAGCGCCTTCGTCCAGATCCACAGCCACCTGGAAGAATCATCCCGGGTCTGCGGTGGAGGGCCCCTCTACACCATGCGCCGGATAGTCATCCCTCTTTTGATCCCGGGGATCGTCTCCGGGTGGATCCTGATGGCGACCATGTTCGTCCGGGAGCTGAGCCTCTCCGTCGTTCTCTCCCGCCCCGGCACGGAGGTCCTGGCCGTGCAGATCCTCCGGTTTGCCGAAGACGGCCTGTGGGGCAGGCTCTCCGCCCTGGGGATCATAATGATCTTCATCTCTACGATACTTGTGATCATCGCCACCTGGATCGGGGCGAAACTGACGCAGGTGGAAAAGTAGGCGTGCCGCGTCGGTCGCGACGAAGCCCGCCGGGTCCCGAGGGGCTTTTCCTACCCTTTTCCCAGGGCCGCCAGGGCCTTGGGGACCGTGTCAGCGGGGCTGATCCCCACGGCTGCCGTCCCCAGGGCGTTGAGCTGGGCCAGTGCGTCCCGCACGGCCTCGGTCTGCTTCGTTCACCCTGAGGTGCCGGCCTTCGGGTAGAAATAAACCAGCAGCTTTCGACCTTTGAAATCACCTAATTTCACAGTCTTTCCCGCCTGATCCGCCAGCGCGAATCCCGGGGCCTTGTTGCCTTTTTTCAGCTTGGCCATCTCTCAAACCTCCTATTCCGGACATTTCGGTTGGTGGGAATAGACAAACTGCTTACCCTTGAATTCCAGTGTCGGCATCGTCAATAACTCCTTATCCAGTCAAAGTATTCTTAAAGAAAGCAGAATGCTGCCAATAAACATCGTAATTATCAACACATCTTTGGCAAAACAGGGCTATCCTCCGCGGATCAATAGGCTAATCCCAGCAGAGCGGCAATTTGATTCAGTTTCTTGTCGAACGTCCAGAGGGTAACTCTGCTCAAGAGAGCAGACGTCAGCAGATGCATGTCAATGAAACCCAAACCTTTTCCCATCAGGGATTTTTTTTCGATGAAGGCGATCACCTCGTTATGTTCAGCCACGATTACCGAGGGCAGCGCGCGCAGTAGAGAAAGGATTTCGGACCTTTTCATCAGATTCCCACAGGCCAGTTCACCGATGACTAAAGGGTGGCAGACCGCCTTGCCGTCATTCAGGAGCGATGCAAGCCCGGCATTCACTTCTCGGAAGTGTGTCACCCAGACTGAAGTATCCACGAGGACCATTCTATGCCTCTTTGATTCTTCTACGGGGCGGTGATTCAATGTCTCTTTCTGTTCCCCCCAGCAGGGCAAGCCTCCTGGCACTTTCTCTGGCAATCAGCGCCTCAAGCCCCAGCCTGACCAGCGCGGTTTTCTCCGCAATACCGGTCATTCTTGCCGCCTGCTCCAGCAGGTTGTCTTCTATGTTCAGCGTCGTTCTCATCAGTATTTCTCCTTTTAATCTGCTATTTCGTATGTATCAGTATGCATCAATGATATGGGTTCGTCAAGAGGCAACCTTTTTAAATTCCTGTTTTCTTAAGTTGCGCAAGGCGTTTTTCAGCCGCTCTCGGCGAAATACCCAGAATTATGCTCAATTCTCCTGCTGAAATTCTCGGATTGTTTTTTATAGCCTCGCGCATTTTATCCAGACTTTTTACGAAGCCGTCTTCTTTGCTTATTCCCCCCCTGCCGTCTCCTCGATACCGGCAGGGTTTCCCCTAATAGGATTTAGGAGGATGCACTCTTGTCATCTCCCGGGAATTGTGACAGGATGCGCCTCCGGGGAGGAAGGCAATGGGCGGGTTTCGTCTGGTCAGCGAGTTTAAGCCGCGGGGGGATCAGCCGCAGGCGATTTCCCGGCTCGTTACAGGGCTGGAGAAGGGACACGAACATCAGGTCCTCCTCGGCGTGACAGGTTCCGGGAAGACCTTCACGATGGCGAACGTCATCGCTGCCGTTGACCGGCCCGCGCTCGTCATCGCCCACAACAAGACCCTCGCCGCCCAGCTCTACGGGGAGTTCAAAAACCTCTTCCCGGAGAGCGCCGTCGAGTATTTCGTCAGTTATTACGACTACTATCAGCCCGAGGCTTACATCCCCAGCACCGACACCTACATCGAGAAGGACTCCGCGATCAACGAGGCGATCGACAAGCTCCGCCACGCGGCGACCCACTCCCTGCTGGAGCGACAGGACGTCATCATCGTGGCCAGCGTCTCGTGTATCTACGGCCTCGGCTCGCCGGAGGCCTACCACGGGATGCTCCTGATGCTGGAAGAAGGGATGGAGATCCCGCGCGACGCAATGCTGGCGCGGCTCGTCGAGATCCAGTACGAGCGCAACGATATCGATTTCCACCGGGGGACGTTCCGCGTCCGGGGGGACGTCGTGGAGATCTTTCCCCCCTACGAGGAGGAAAAGGCGATCCGCGTGGAATTCTTCGGGGATGTGGTCGAGACGATCAGCGTCGTCGATCCCCTTCGCGGGAAAAAACTGGACCGGCTCCGGCGGACGGCCGTCTATCCCGGCAGCCATTATGTGACGACCCAGGACAACCTCAAGCGGGCGATTGTCGCCATCCGGGAGGAGTTAGGAGAAAGGCTCCGGGAATTGCACTCGGAAAACAAGCTCCTGGAGGCCCAGCGCCTTGAGCAGCGGACACGCTTCGACATCGAGATGATGGAGGAAATGGGCTACTGCCAGGGGATCGAGAACTATTCCCGCCACCTGACCGGGCGGAAGCCGGGCCAGCCTCCCCCGACGCTGATGGAATACCTTCCCGCCGACGCCCTGGTCTTCATCGACGAGAGCCATGCGACGATCCCCCAACTCATCGGGATGTACCGGGGCGACCGTTCGCGGAAAGAAACTCTGGTCAACTACGGTTTCCGGCTCCCCTCGGCCCTCGACAACAGGCCGCTTCGCTTCGATGAGTTCGAGGCATTCAACAACCAGCGGATCTATATTTCGGCGACGCCGGCGGTCTTCGAGATGGGCAGGGCCGCCGGTCATGTCGTGGAGCAGGTCATCCGGCCGACGGGCCTGATGGACCCGGAGATCGTCGTGAAGCCGGTGACCGGCCAGGTGGACGACCTTCTGGGAGAGATCCGGACGCGGGCCGAACGCGGCGAGCGAGTCCTGGTGACGACGCTGACGAAGCGGATGGCGGAGAACCTGACCGCCTACTACGGGGACCTCGGCGTCCGGGTGAAGTACCTCCATTCGGACATCCACACCCTGGAGAGGGTCGAGATCATCCGCGATCTTCGGATGGGCGAGTTCGACTGCCTCATCGGCGTCAATCTCCTGCGCGAAGGGCTGGACATCCCCGAGGTGTCGCTCGTGGCGATCCTGGACGCCGACAAGGAGGGTTTCCTCCGCTCTGAGCGCTCCCTCATCCAGACGAGCGGCCGGGCCGCCCGCAACATCGCGGGACAGGTGATCATGTACGCCGATAAGGAAACCGCCTCGATCCGGGCCTGTCTCGACATCACCAGGCGGCGCCGGCAGTTGCAGGGGCGCTACAACGAGGAGCACGGGATCACGCCGGAGAGCATCCGTTCGGAAATCCACCACATCCTCGGCTCCATCTACGAGGCTGACTACGTAACGGTGCATACCGTATCGGAAGAGGCGGCGGCCTACGCCTCGGAGAAGGAGCTTCCCGTGGTTATCCAGAGGCTGAAGGAGGAGATGAAGCAGGCGGCGAAAGAACTGGAGTTCGAAAAGGCGGCGGAACTGCGCGACCGCATCCGCGATTTGACGAAGCTGATGCTGGAGATGGGCGATGGAGGGTAAAACCTTTTCACCTGAAAATGCTCCTTCAACTTATTGAAATCATTGCATCCAACTTCCCTCCTCTTCAAGGGGAGGGTAAGGGTGGGGATGGGGTCGCCCAGCAATTTTCATCCCCCTTTGTGACGGCAGGCCGTCATGAGAGTTTCGTTTTGATGAAGTGATTGCTGAAAAGCTGAAGAACGCCTTGATGGCTTTTCGGGGAGATATCTTTTACCAGCAGAAGAGCCCTTGCATAGTGCAGAACCGAGTAATATACGCGGGACATGGCGTCCAAGAAAAGTTCCGCCTCCAACAGGATCTCCGCGCTTCGAAGTGATTCATCACCGCGTTTGATCTCTTGGACAAAGACGGGTTCGGTCATATGATGATTTTGTCCTTATCGATGTTCTTGATGAAAGGATTTCCCGCCAGTCGATATTTCTCGTACTCTTCCGCTGTGTAGACAACCGGCGAGATGTCCACACCATCCTCAAGATAACGATTATAGGCGATGTCAATCACGTTTCTTTTCGTCTGGTGGGTCACATGCAGTACAATTAACGCCAGATCGAAATCGGAGGTTGCTCTCCCATCCCCTCTGGCTTTCGATCCGAACAGAATCGTCTGCTGGAGGTCCGGCCCCAAAAGCGACGACACATTATTCTTGAATGTATCCAAAGCCTTACGTTCTTTTATGGTTAGTTTTTTCATCATCTTCAATCCATTCAATGAATCCCTGTCCATGCCTGATCGCTGACTTCAGGGGCGATCGCGGAAAATGATGCGAATTGCTTTTATGTACAGGCAGGATACGAGGAATAGTACCGCATGTCAATCAGTTTCAGCGGCACAGGAAGAAAGAACGAGAACGCGTGGTTGTGATAACCGAAAATTGACCAGAAGAAGGGGGTAGTGATAACCGAAAATTGACCACCCTGAGCCGTTGTCTTCCTGCTAAAGTGGTTTGGGATTTACCAATCATTTAGGGAGGAGGAGAAGGAGTGCTCAAGATGGATCAATATGAACTGATAAGAACGGGATGTCGGGTGTATGGTCAAAATATCACTGAGATGGCCAGAATGACAGGTCATTCGCGCAACACGATCAAGAAGGCGATACGGGGTGAGCCATGGGGGTACAAGGAGAGGTCGCATCAGCCGTTTCCCGTTCTTGACAAGTACCTGACGGTTATCGACGGTTGGCTTACGGGTGACAAGTGCAGTCCGAAGAAGCAGCGCCATACGGCGCGTCGTGTATACAATCGTTTGGTGGAGGAGCATGGGTATAAAGGGAGCGAGCCCACTGTCCGCCGATATGTTCGGTTTGCGAAGCTGGCTTTGGGAATCGGCACACCCTGCGCCTTTATTCCGTGCGACCCGGAGGCGGGTCATGAAGGGGAGGCGGATTGGGGGACGGCGACGGCGATCCTGGCCGGGGAGGAGATCCGGCTGAAGTTTTTTTGCATGCGGAGCAAGTATTCCGGCAAGCACATTGTACGCTTTTATTCCTGTGAGCGGCAGCAGGCGTTTTTTGATGCGCACATCCATGCATTTTCTTTTTTTGGCGGAATCTTTCCGGTCCTGATCTACGATAACCTCTCGACCGCGGTTGAGAAGGTGTTGCGGGGGAGAGATCGGATTGAGCAAGAGGGATTCGGCAAATTCAGGGCGTACTACAGTTTTGATGCCCGTTTCTGCAATCCCGACAGCGGTCACGAAAAGGGTGGCGTTGAGGGGTTGGTTGGCTTTGCAAGGCGCAATTACATGGTTCCTGTTCCGGAGGCCGCCAGCCTGGAAGAGCTCAACGAGAAGGTTATTCGGCAGTGCGTTTCATACGGGAATCACAAGATGGCCGGGCGGGATCGGACAGTGAATGAGTTGTATGAGGAGGAGAAGGGGCATCTTCTTTCCCTCCCCGAAGCTGCTTTCAGCAACGTAAAGACATCTGCTGGCCGGGCCGACAAGTATGCCACGGTCATTGTGGATAAGAACCGGTATTCCGTTCCGAGCCGGTATGTGGGATTCCGGGTGAAGGCGTTGCACCATGCGGATCGGGTGGAGATTTTCATTGGCGCCAAGAGGGTGGCTGCGCATGAGCGGTCGTACGGCAACAATAAATGGATTCTCGACCCGGATCATTATCTGGAACTGATTCAGCAGCGCCCGATGGCTTTCAACAGCGCAAGACCCATTCGGCAATGGCGAAAGAGTTGGCCTCAGGCCCTCAACACGCTTCTGGAGAGATTTTGCCGCGCACAGGGGGAGACAAAAGGCATCAAGGATTTCATTGCCGTTTTGATGTTCTACAGGGATTACGCGGCCGGCGAGATTGAAGTCGCCGTTGAGCTGGCCATAAAGAATAACATCAGCGCCAGCGATGGGGTGCGTCACCTTCTTGTTTACGCCGGCGGCGCCGATACGACCATCGCCCCCCTGGCCTCCTGGCCGAGTCTGCCGCCTCCCGACATAGCGGTTTACGGGCAACTGGGAGGTGTGCAATGACAGCCGGGGCATTGATCGAGTTGCAGGCAAATCTCAAAGCACTGAATCTCTCCAGCATGACCCGCAATCTGGAGGGTTCCCTGCGGCAGGCGCGAGAGAGTGGAATCGGTTATGATGAGTTTCTCATCGAGCTGACCGCCGCCGAGCTGCAGGCCAGAGCGGAAAACAGTCTCAATCGCCGGATCAGGGAGGCGAAATTCCCTCTCCTGAAACCCATGGAGACCTTCGATCTGGCGGCCGTGCCGGAACTTGACCTTCGGCTTTTTCGGGACCTTGCGGGAGGCGATTATATTCGGGAGCACAGGAACGTCATTTTTCTTGGACGAAGCGGCGCCGGCAAGACCCACATGGCCACCGCCCTGGGGATCGAAGCCTGTAAGAATAACTTTCGAACCC
>JAHJXP010000074.1 GCA_018827585.1 Pseudomonadota bacterium
AACTTTTTTAGATCTTGTCTTCAGGCGGAGAGGAAATCGTCGCGGCCCCTTCGCCATAGGGGAGATTCTCATTCGCCTTCAGCTCGCGGCGGAGATCCCGGATCGTCTTGTTGAGGCGGTTGATCGTCCGGGTCAGGCGAAACCGTTCCACAATCCCCATGAAACCCGTGAAGATGACCCCGGCCAGGAATGCGATGAAGATCACCATGTATGCCGGCAGGTAATTCTCGAACAGCGTGTAGTATTGCAGCCGGACCGGCTGCGTATTGTCCAGGGAAAATGTGATGACGAACATCAAGAGCAGCGCCACGATAACGGTATAGACCACTTTCATTCGCAGACCTCCCGCTGAAGCTTCTCAAAAAAAGGCCGGAGCCGTTTACTGGTCCCGACAACATCCTCGGGAATCACGCGAACCCCGCCGATGACGCTCATGAAATTAGTATCTCCGCCCCAGCGGGGGACGACATGGAGATGGAGATGATCGTCGATCCCCGCCCCCGCCGCCTTTCCCAGGTTCATCCCGATGTTGAACCCCTCCGGCTTCATGGCCTCGGCAAGGACCCGGACGGAGAGGTCCAGGAAGGCGAAGAGTTCCTGCCGTTCCTCGGGGAGAAGTTCGGCAAGGCTGTTGAGGTGACGGAAGGGAACTATCATGAGATGGCCGCCCGTGTACGGATAGCGGTTCACCATAATGAAGCAGCTCTTCCCTTCGCAGACGACCAGTTCCCCGCTCCGCAGGGAATCCCGGCACAGGACGCACCCCTCGGGCTTCTCCCCTCCGATATAGGCCATGCGCCAAGGTGCAAAGATCGCATCCATCCTTAAGATCCTTGTAAGATATCAATCTTGACGACTTCGTAAAAAGTCCGGATGCTGCGTTGCGCTTCATCCCTCGTCGTTGCGGCGTACTCCAAAGTACGCCTCACTTCTCGGGTTTCGCGCGCCTTGCCTGCAGCCTTTTTACGAAGCCGCCCCCAGTTTAAGGCTTTTTATAACTTTTTAAGAGAGCGTCAATCTTCCCGCAATTTGCGGCCTTCCCCGCCGATCGTCTTTCCGATCCCGGGAATGCCGATTGCGTTGAGGGGAAAGGCGGGCAGTTACGCGCCGATTATAGCGACATGTTTCAAAAAGACAAGGATTTTTTCCGATCCGGCCAGGCCGGTTTCGATTTGACTTTCCGCACCGGTGCAGTTAGGATGGCGATTAGAAAAACATGCAGAGGTATCAGGAATGCTCGAATCCGCGCTAGATAAGCTTGCTGAGAGGATACTCGCCCTCGACGAGGCATCCCTTGCCTCTCTGTGGCAGAAATACAAGAATAGGATGGAGCATTTCGAGCCCACAAGGGATTGGGAGAAGGCGGTCATCGTCTTTTTTATCATCAATTCGGTCCGGGCCAAGAACCATATCTTCAACGAACAGCTCAAACGGCGGCGCGAAACCGTTCCGGAGGCGACACCGAAGGGCAAGCCCGATCTGCGGCTGGTCAAATGACGACTTCAGTGACTTTTTGCAAGAATGGAAAATGAATCGCGAAGAAGCGCTCAGTAGGATGGAGGCCCTGAGGGCGGAGATCCTCTATCACAACAGTCGTTACTACCAGTTTGACTCCCCGGAGATCTCGGACGCCGACTATGACCGCCTTCTTCGGGAGCTGATCGATCTGGAAACCCGATACCCGGAACTTGCCGCCCCGGATTCCCCTACGCAGCGCGTCGGGGCGCCGCCTCTGGATAAATTCGGCGCCGTCGCCCACCTCGCCCCGATGCTCAGTCTCGCCAACGCCTTCTCCGCCGAGGAGATCCGGGAATTCGACCGGCGCTGCCGGCGGTGGCTGGGAAGCGAAACGGCGGTCCGCTATGTCGTCGAACCGAAGATAGACGGCCTTGCCGTGAATCTCCTTTACGAAAGAGGCGCACTGAGGGTAGGCGCGACCCGGGGCGACGGGAGCGTCGGGGAAGACATCACGCTGAATCTCCGTACGATCCCCGCGATCCCCCTGGCCATCCCCCGCCTGGAAAACGACGCAGACCGGAAGGAAAGCGAGGCGCCCCCGGTGTCGGAGAGGATCGAGGTCCGCGGAGAGGTTTGCATGGAGAAGGAGGCCTTCCGCAAGCTGAATCGCCGTCGGGTTGAAGAGGGGGAAGTCCCTTTCGCCAATCCCCGGAACGCGGCGGCGGGCTCCCTCCGCCAGCTCGACTCCCGGATCACGGCGAAACGGCCGCTGACGACCTTCTGCTACGCGATCGGCACGGCGGAAGGGACGTTGCTCCGGACGCACGCCGAGGTCCTCCGGGCGCTTGCCTCCTGGGGATTCCGCGTCAATCCCCTCGTCGAGACGGTGACGGATATCGAAGAGTGCATCCGCTATTACCACCGCATCGATGCACTTCGGGCGGAGCTTCCGTATGAGATAGACGGCATCGTGATCAAGGTGGACGACCTCGCCCTCCAGGAGCGGCTGGGCGCCGTCTCCCGCAGCCCCCGCTGGGCGGTGGCCTGCAAATTTCCGGCGCTCCGCGAGACCACCCTCGTCGAGGACATTATTGTTCAGGTGGGGCGAACTGGCGTCCTCACACCGGTCGCCGTCATGCGGCCGGTGCGCGTCGGCGGCGTCACGGTCAGCCGGGCGACACTTCACAATCAGGACGAGATCGACCGCAAGGATGTCCGGATCGGCGACACGGTGGTCATCCAGCGGGCCGGCGACGTCATTCCCGAGGTGGTCGAAGTCGTCAAAGACATGAGGACCGGAGAGGAAAGGCCCTTCGTCATGCCGGAGACCTGCCCGGAGTGCAACTCGCGCGTGACAAGGAGCGAGGGCGAGGCGGCCCATCGCTGCATCGGAATGGCCTGCCCGGCCCAGCTCCGCGAGCGTATCGCCCATTTCGTCTCCCGGGGGGCGCTGGACATCGAGGGGCTGGGAGAAAAAATGGCCGCCCAGCTCGTTGCGGCCGGTCTTATCGGCGATCCTGCCGACATCTTTTGCCTGTCAAAGGAAAAACTCCTCGGCCTGGAGCGGATGGCCGACAAGTCGGCTGAGAATCTCCTGGCCGCGATCGACCGGGCGAAAAGACCGCCCCTCGACCGCCTGATCTTCGCTCTGGGCATCCGGCATGTCGGCGAGCAGACGGCGAAACGACTCGCCGACGCCTTCGCTTCCATAAACGCCCTGGCGGCCGCCACGGTTGAAGAGCTGAAATCCGTCCGCGACATCGGCCCCGAGGTCGCCGCCAGCATTGCCGGCTTCTTCCGCGAACCCGCGAATCTCGGCGTCATGGACAAGCTCCGTCGTGCCGGGGTGAACGCCCGGGAGGCGGCCCGGCAGAAGGCCGCGTCCCTTGCCGGAAAAACCTTCGTCTTCACGGGGACGCTAAGCCGGATGTCGCGCAGTGAGGCTAAGGCCCTCGTGGAATCGCTCGGCGGCGCGGTCGGAAGCTCGGTCACGAAAACGACCGATTACTGCGTTTCGGGGAACGAGGCCGGATCCAAGCTGGAGAAGGCGAAACAGGACGGCATCACCATCCTCGACGAGGAGACCTTTCTTGCATTGATCGGAGGCGGGAAAGAATGAAAAAGCGGTTTCACGTCCGTATTTCCGGCCGCGTCCAGGGGGTCTTTTTCCGGGCCAACACCTGGAAAACGGCCCGCTCCCTGGGGCTGACCGGCTGGGTCCGCAATCTCCCGGACGGCCGGGTCGAGGCGGTATTCGAAGGGGAAGAGGACGCCGCGGAGAAGATGCTCGCCTGGTGCCGGTCGGGAACGCCTCCCGCCCGCGTCTACCACCTGGAGTATGAAAACGAGACGCCGACCGGTGAGTTCACCGCATTCGAAATTGCCTATTGACGGAATTGACGGACTCGTAGATACGTTCCCAAACGTCACTTTCTCGAAAAAAGTCACAAAAGCTTTTAATTTAGGACGGCTTCGTAAAAAGGCCGCAGGCAAGGCGCGCGAACCCTGAGGAATGAGGCGTACTTTGGCGTACGCCGCAATGACGAAGGGTGAAGCGCAACGCAGCATCCGGACTTTTTACGAAGTCGTCAAACGTCGCTCCGGCGAATCCCGGATCGGGGTCCAGGACAGGCGCCGGAGTCCAGAACTTCTTGAATACACTGGATTCCGGAGCCTGCCCCGTACTTGATACGGGGTCAAGCAGGAATGATAAAAAAGGTGGTTCTTATCAATCAATTCCGTCGGCGAGTCTCCTCACCTCGACCCAGTGTTCCTGATGGTCGTCAACTTCTTACGACCGGCCGGGCAGATCGTAATAGGAATCCTCGTTTGCGTTTATCGGGCGGCCCTGGATAAAGTGGATGGTCTCATCCAATACACCGTAATCCCCGGTGCTCCGGACGTAGCGGCACATCGTAAGTGGCAGCCAGAGGTAATCGTCGGAACAGTGCGTACGCACGCCGCGGCCGGAAGGAGGATGCCACCAGTGCTGTACATCACCCTCGGGGAATTGACGGCCTGCGGCAAGAAGGAGGTGCTCGCGGACCAGGCGCGGCTCGGTGTGGATGAGCGCCATCACGTCCTGCAACTGATCGCGAAAACCGAAGGCGCCCCCGGACTGGTAGTAGCCGCTCCGCGCCCACAGGCGGCATGCCAGCGTCTGGTACAAGAGCCAGCCGTTGGTCAACATGTTGAGGGACTGGTCCGGTGTTTCCACGTTCACTGCGCCGAGCATGTGCTGCCAGTATTGCCAGACCGTTTCGAGCGCGCCACGAGCAGCGGCAGATCCCCGGAAGCGACGCACCAGGTTGCCGGCGTCATCGGCATCCCGCCCGACACCAAGCCTGAAGACGATTTCACGTTCCTGCCCATCGGCCAGTTCAAAAGAAACCTGAATCGCGGCGCAGGGGTCCAGGGCCGCCCCTACCCTGCCGGAGAGCCGCACCCGGGTCATCGCGGCCGGACTCGCGAGCCTGCCGTTGCGCCCCAGGAATTCCGTCCGGTCGCCGCTTACCGTCCGGGTCGCTTCGTCCACGTCGAAAAAGGCAGCCCGGTCGGGGAACTCCGTATTATAAGGGTTCCGCGCGAAGAGCGCTCCGGTCACCGGGTCAATTTCGGTGATCACATGCATGGCCGATTTGGGTAGCAGATCTCCCAGAACCCATTCCGCATATCCGGTCGCAGAGAGCCGGCGTGATCGGCCTGACTCGTTTCTTACCTTCAATACCGTAAACTTGATCGATGCATCCATGGCCACGTAAACCCATACCTCGGAGCGGATGCCGCGCTCTGTGTGCTCGAAGACGGTGTAGCCAAATCCGTGCCGGGTGACGTAAGGCATCGCCCCACGGCTGGGCAGCGGCATGGGAGACCAGAAGTGGCCGCGCTCTTCATCGCGGAGGTAGAACGCTTCCCCGCTCGTATCGCTCACGGGATCGTTATACCACCTAAATTCCCGCCAAAATTATAACGAGGAACAATGCATTTATTTGAAATGAATCAGTTTATGAACTAAAAAGCCTTTACGTTTCCCTTTTTTATCGTTATAATTACGACGATGAAGGATGCACACGTCGGCGACCGTGGGCGGAGATGAAGACGTTGACCAAGGTCAAATATTCCGGGAAGTACCGTCATATCCTCACAGAGGTGACCAAGGCGCAGCGGGATAT
>JAHJXP010000075.1 GCA_018827585.1 Pseudomonadota bacterium
CATGTCGTTGCAGAGGTCTATCCGGCCCTCTTTCGTCGCCGATATCCCCTTGAAAACCGGACAACCGACCAGCAGGATGCTTACGCCACCTGTCGTTGGCTCCGAGAGATGGACCGTCTCGATCACCTTCCCCGGTTTTTCGATCCCCCGCTTACACCCGGTGAGCGGAAAGATGCGTGCATCGAGGGATGGATTCTCGGGGTATCATGAGAGCATAAATTCTTTACGAAAAGTACATTACATATGCTATAGTTCGCACCAGATGTGAATTGTTACGCTTAGGGTGTACTTATGCAAACCATATCAGGCTTAGGAAAAGGGTCTCGAAACCGGCTCGCGAAGGTTGTGCGCGATACCAAAGGGACCTTCTCGGTCAGCCAGGTCTCGGAGATTCTGCAACTGCCCGCCGACAAAGCCGCGAAGGTGCTGTCCCGCTGGATGCAGCAGGGATGGGTGTCCCGCGTCCGGCGGGGTCTTTATATTCCTATCGCTCTGGAGGCCCCCTCTACAGACGTCGTTCTCGATGATCCCTGGATCGTTGCCGAGCGCATCTTTTCTCCCTGCTATATCGGCGGATGGAGCGCCGCCGAATATTGGGAATTGACGGAACAGATCTTCCGCACTATTGTGATCATGACCACTCTTAAGCCCCGAAATCGAAGGATTGTCATTAAAGGGAGCAGTTTCCTGGTTCGTACAATTCCGGAAAAAGCCTTTTTCGGCATGAGCGCCGTGTGGCGCGGCCAGGTAAAGGTTAACGTGTCCGATCCGACGCGAACGGTGCTGGACATGTTAAACGATCCAACCTTGGGAGGAGGACTGCGCCCTGTTGCTGATGTTTTCCGGAATTACCTGAATTCAAAAAACAAGGACACGAGTTTGTTGATCCAGTATGCGGACAACCTGGGAAACGGCGCGGTGTTCAAGCGACTGGGATTTCTGGCTTCACGGTTCACGCCGGCGGAAGAGGATTTGATTTCCGCGTGCAGATCCCGCTTGACAAAAGGAAATGTCAAGATTGACCCCGCCATGCCGGCGGATCGTTTGATAACGGTATGGAGATTATGGGTTCCTGCCGGTTGGGCAAAGGACAGCACAATTGATCAGTAAGCAGGAAATCATGAATTTCTCCCGGGAATTCGGTTTACGGCCGGATATCATTGAGAAAGATTACGTTCTCGGGTGGCTGCTCGCAGGGATATTCAATCATTCCGTCCTGAAGATGAAATGGGTATTCAAAGGCGGCACGTGTTTGAAGAAATGTTTCTTTGAAACCTATCGTTTCTCGGAGGATCTCGATTTCACGGTCATCGATTCGGAACATGTCCGGGAAGCGTTCTTAAAGAATGCGTTCGCCGAAATTGCGGCATGGGTATACGATCAATGCGGTATCGAAATACCGAAAGAGACGATCCGCTTTGAGGTTTATGAAAATCCCCGCGGCCGCCATTCTGTGGAAGGAAGAATTGAATATCGCGGCCCAATGCAGCAACGGAGCTCGCTTCCTCGCATCACGTTGGATATTACCGACGACGAAGCGCTGGTACTTGAACCCATCGTCCGCAAAGTTCATCACCCCTACTCGGATTCGCCGTCGGAAGGCATTCAAGCCCGGTGTTATGCCTATGAAGAACTTTTTGCAGAAAAAATAAGGGCGCTGGCGGAAAGAGAGAGGCCGCGCGACCTCTACGACGTTATTCATCTGTACCGGCATGGCGACATCAATCCTGACCGCTCACTGGTGGCGACAACACTGGATGCAAAATGCAGATTCAAAGGGATAGACATCCCCACGGCGACGGTGCTGGAGAACAAACCGGAACGCGTTGAACTGGCATCGGAATGGGCAAACATGCTTGCCCATCAGTTGCCGGTTCTGCCGCCATTTGACCAGTTCTGGCAGGAACTGCCCCAGGTTTTTGCATGGTTGTCCGGGGAAGCGGCGAAGATCGAATCCACTCCCTACCCCGCACAGGTCGGTGAAGACCTCGCCTGGCGTCCTCCTTCCTGGGCACAATCCTGGGGGCAGAAGGTGCCCTTCGAAGTAATCCGGTTTGCCGCAGCCAATCACCTCTGCGTCGATTTGGCGTACCAACGATCGCAAAGACTGATTGAACCCTATTCCTTGCGGCGTACTAAGGAAGGCAATCTCTTGTTACATGCGATCCGTCACGCCAGCGGCGAACATCGCGCCTACCGGGTTGATCAGATCGAAGGCGCTTCCGTGACAGATATTCCTTTCATTCCCAGGTACACCATTGAGCTGACGCCGGCAGGTCCCATACACGCCCCCAGTACTCAGCGTACGTCTCACTCACCCGGTCGTCCTCTATCCGGACGCAGTCCGGTCAGGAGCATAAGAAGTCACCATGGGCCGCGCTACGTGATTGAATGTTATACCTGTGGAAAG
>JAHJXP010000076.1 GCA_018827585.1 Pseudomonadota bacterium
CATCCGTTCGCCGCTGATCTTTTCCGCCCCCTCGAAGTAGCCGGTGCGGAAATTGCGGGTCGGCAGGATCCCCTGGTTATTCAAAGGCACGATGAGATTGGATGTCCCCAGTTTCCGCAGCACCTTGTTCGGTCCGTGCTGGCCGATCAGCTCCGTCAGGTTCTTGGACAGCTCCCGGAGCTTTTCCGGGTCATGAATGTCCATCTTGTTCGTTCCCCGGACAGCAACGGCCTTCAGGTTTTTGGAGCCCATCACCGCGCCCATGCCGGTCCTGCCGTTGACGTGTTTCAGCTCATTCACCACGCAGGCATAGCGCACCAGGTTTTCCGCGGCCGGCCCGATCAGGGCTACCCGTGCCCGCTTTTCATCGATCTCCTCCCGGATCATCTCCTGGGCCGGTCCCGTTTCCATTCCCCAGATCTTCTCCGCCGACCGGATCTCTACCTTACCGTCGTTGATCCACAGGTAAGAGGGTTTTGCGGCTTTTCCCGTGACGATCACGGCGTCGAAGCCGGAGAATTTCAGTTCCGGACCCCAGAAACCGCCCGCCTCCGCCTCCCCGTATGCCCCCGTCAGAGGGGACTTGGCCGCCACGGTGAAGCGTGTCATCCCCGCGATCGGCGCCCCGGAAATCACGGAAGACGCGAAGATGAGGATATTGTCGGCCGACAGCGGGTCGATCCCCGGCTTGAGCTCCCTCAGCAGATAGTAGGAAGCCAGCCCCCCGCCGCCCAGGTAGGTGCGGTAAATGATCTCGCCTGGTTCCTCAACCCGGATCGCTCCGGTGGTCAGATCCACTCTCAGAATTTTGCCGTTATACCCGTAAGGCATCTTTCGCTCCCCCTTTTCCTGATTTCGTTTCGCCGCTGCATCCGTCGGCGCCCGCAGTGTAATTTTTTATATGAAAATGCCCCCCTCCCTGTATCCCTCCCCCTCGACGGGGGAGGGAGGGGTGGGGGTGATTTTCATCCTTCGTTGTGTCCACCCCGGGCATAGGAGTTAGTAAATCGATAGCGGACCAGACTTTATCAAATTTTTGCAGGAAATGCGTTATAATCCTTCAGGCCCGATTTTCGCGAGTCTGTTTCGCTGAAAAAGAAACTATAACAATATGATGACCCGCGGCCTGCGGCGGCGAGGTCCAGCCTGATCCTTGAAAAACAGGGCCGATGCGAGACTCGGCAAGTGCATAGTATAAATTTGCACCATGATTTGACTTAAGTCAAAGAAACTTTTCTTTGTATTGACTATGATGCACCATCCGTAAAAGGAGGCTTCTGCCTGATAAAAGGAGGAAGAGTATGCAATGCCCAGGACAGGATATGCGCTATTGGAAGCCCGGGGCCATCTTTGACACCCCCTGCCCGAAATGCGGACAAGCGGTGGAGTTCTTCAAAGACGAGTCCAGTCAGAAGTGTAAAAATTGCGGGCATAAAATGGTTAATCCCCGAATGGATTTCGGCTGCGCTTCCTACTGTCAGCACGCCGAGCAGTGCCTGGGAGAACTGCCGGCCGAACTGCTGGCCCAGAGGAAGGACCTACTGAAGGACCGCGTGGCGGTGGAAATGAAGCGCTACTTCCAGAAGGACTTCAAACGCATCGGTCACGCCACCAAGGTGGCCAGGTATGCCGAACGGATTGCCAAGGAGGAAGGAGGCGACATGATCGTGGTTCTGTGCGCCGCCTATCTGCACGACATCGGCATTCCCGAGGCCGAGCGCAAGTACGGCAGCAGCGAAGTTAGGCGCCAGGAAGAGGAGGGCCCGCCGATTGCAAGAGACATCCTGGTCAGGCTGTCGGCGCCAAGAGACATCATTGACGAGGTCTGCGACATTGTCGGCCGCCACCATCATCCGCGCGCCGAGGAAACGGCCAACTTCAAGATCGTCTATGACGCCGATCTGATCGTAAATCTGGAAGAGAAACAGGCCGAAGAGCCGATCGCCAAGGATAAGTTGGCCGCCATCCTGGAAAAGTCATTTTTAACGGCGAGCGGCAGAAGATTGGCCGCTGGGGTGATGGGCGGCGGCGAAGGGAAATAGCGGGATTATAGGGATTTTAACTGCAAAAATAAGGAGGTTGAGGGAATGAAAATCAAACGTAAGATCATAGAAATAAATGAAGACAAATGCGACGGATGCGGACAATGTGTGCCCTCCTGCGCAGAAGGGGCGATTCAGATTATAGACGGAAAGGCCCGCCTGGCGGCGGAAAAATACTGCGACGGCCTGGGCGCCTGTCTCGGGGAATGCCCCCGGGACGCGCTCCGGATCGTGGAGCGGGAAGCGGATGATTTCGACGAAAAGGCAGTCTTGCACCACCTGCAAACCGCGCTTCCGCCGTCACCGCCGCCCCAAGAGGCGCCGGCCATGGCCTGCGGCTGCCCTTCAGCGCAGATCCAGAGTTTTCGCCGAGCCCCAGATCCGGGCAACGCCTCCCATCAGCAGGCCGGTCAGGAGGTAAAACAGACCGGAGGCGTTTCGGCCCTTTCTCACTGGCCGGTGCAGATCAAGCTTGTGCCGCCGACCGCGCCGTTCCTCAAGGGGGGCAGATCTGCTGGTCGCCGCGGACTGCACCCCCTTTGCCTATCCCGATTTTCACCGGGATTTTATCCAGGGGCGGGTCGTTATGGTGGGTTGTCCGAAGTTCGACGACGCCCAGTCCTACATCCAGAAATTTACCGACATCTTCAAGATGGGCGGGGTGAAGAGCGTGACCGTTTTAACTATGGAAGTCCCCTGCTGCCAGGGGCTGCCGGTGATCGTGAAAAGGGGGATGGCGGCCGCGGAGGCCGATATCCCCATGACGCACGTGGTCGTCGGCCTGCAGGGGGACATCATCCGGCGGGAATAATTGGTGCCCCTGCCGCGATTCGAACGCGGGGCCTGCGGATTAGGAATCCGTCGCTCTATCCTACTGAGCTACAGGGGCGATCCTGTTTTGAGGGAGAACCCGTCTAACACGCTTTTCGGCGGGTGTCAATACCGCCCGTTCATCCCGTCCGTTCATTTGCCGAGGATTATGCGGGCGTCCGCCACGACGCAGTCCCGGGAGGAGCACAGCAGCGGATTGATGTCGATGGACTCGATTTGTCCCTCCAGCTCCATGACGAGCGAGGAGAATAAAAGGAGGGTTTGCGCGAGCTTTCCGAGGTCCGCCGGCTCGGCGCCCCGGTATCCCTCGAGCAGCCTGCGGGCTTTGAGCCCCCTGTACATGACGGGGGCCTCCTTTTCGGTCAGCGGGGCCATCTTCAGGACGACATCCCGGTAGATCTCCACGCCGGTGCCCCCCATGCCCAGCAGGATCATGGGGCCGAACTGCAGGTCGTTCTTCGCCCCCAGGATGAGCTCGACCCCGGAGATCATCTCCTCCACGAGAACGCCCCGAAAGCCCTCCAGGGCCTCAAAGCGCCGGAACGTCTCCGCCAGGCGCGCGTCGGCGGCGATCCCCACCGCCACTCCGCCCACGTCCGACTTGTGGATGATGAGGGGGGAGACGATCTTGGCGACCACGGGATATCCGATCTCATGGGCGAAGACGAGCGCTTCCTCCGGGGTTAGGGCGAGCGTGAACCGGGGAACGGAGAACCCCGCCAGGGAGAAGAGCCGCTTGGCTGCCGGTTCGAGGACCCACCCGTCGCTGCGGGCCTCCTCGATGATCCTGAGCATTTCGGGACGGGAGCCTATCATGGCCTTTTCCTCCTGAGGGCCTCGACCATGAGCACCGCCCCCTCGATGGAGGGCGAGACGGGTGCGCCGTTCAGTTCGAATCCCTCGATGAGCATGGCGTACTTTTCCACATTGGGCACGTAGGCGATCAGGGGCATGCCGCACGGCCGGGCGACGCTGCTGAGTTTTGCCCCGAGATCGGAGGTGACCCCGGGGACATAGGGGAGCAGCAGGGCCAGGACGCAGTCGATATCCTCCCGGGAACAGAAGATCCTTGCGGTGGCGACGAAATCCTCGTCGATCCCGCTTCCGGTGAGGTCGATGGGATTGGTGAGCGCGGCGATGTCCTGAACGCTTGGACTGAGGTACTTGCGCAGCTCTTCCCGGACGTCTTCCGGCAGGGGGGGAATGGCGATACCGCGGGAGGTGCAGGCATCGACGGCCATCGCGCCGTGACCGCCGCTGACCGTAACGATTCCCACCCGGCCTTCGATCGGCTTGGCGTATTTGCTCAGGGATTCGCAGAAGGAGACGAGTTCCAGTTCGTTGGCTGCCTCCACGATCCCGTGCTGGGAAAGCGCCGCGGAAAAACTGTCGTAGTCTCCCGCCAGCGACGCCGTATGGCTGGAGACGGCCTTACCCCCTTCCGGGCTCTTGCCGGACTTTATGACAACCACCGGCTTGCCGCACTTTCCCGCCTTGAGCACGAACTCTCTGCCCTCTTTTTCGCCGAAGCCTTCGATGTAGAAGGCGATCACCTTTGTCGCCGGGTCCGCCGTCAGGTAGTCCAGGATGTCGGTCTCGCCGAGCATCGCCTTGTTCCCGATGCTGACGGCCTTGGCAAACCCCACGCCCTCGCCGGTGAACTTGATGATCTGGTCCACGAGGATTCCCCCGCTTTGGCTAACGAAGGATACGTTCCCGACGGCGGGCTTCACCATCCGTTCGCCCGGCAGGAAAAAGGTGTCCACAAGGGAGGGGACGTAGATGCCGAGGCAATTGGGGCCTACGAAGGGGAATGAGGCCTCTTTGGCGATCGCTACGATCCTGTCCTGCAGGTCCTGCCTGCCCACCTCCGTGAAGCCCCCCGAGATGACCGCCGCCGAACGGACCTTCGCCCCGATGCAGGCGGTCATGACCTCCGGAACGAAATCGGCCCGGACCGCGATCACCGCCAGATCGATCCGTTCCGGCACCTCCGCGATGCTCCGGTAGATAGGCTGGCCGTTGATGGTCCCCCCGCGGGGATTTATCCCGTAGACCCGAACCGGGTAGCGCAGCAGGTTCTTGTTGAAAATCTCGTTGGCCGGATGACGGTAGTTGCTTGCCGACACTCCGAATACCGCCATGCTTTGCGGTTCGAAAAGCGGTTTGAGATCCATCAGCCCTACCTCGCAAAAAAAAGACGCTGCGGCCGATTATAGGGGAAGGTCCTCCTAAGTGTCAATCGAATATGGGAAGGAATTGCCTCAGCCGCCGATCAGCGGCGCGATGGAGAAAGAGTTCAGATCCCGGCCCTCAGGCCTGATGAATTTTCCGGGAGGGGAGCTCGATGCAGGTCAGGCAGCCCCCGTAGACCGCGCCCGTGTCTATGCCGATCTTGTTTTTCTCGAGGAGGGGTTCGTGGAGTGCGGTATGGCCGAAGACGACCGTTTTGCTGAAATCGTACTCCGAGTCGATGAATTCGTGCCGGATCCAGAGGAGGTCCTCCGTCGACTGCCGGGCGACAGGTATGCCGGGCCTGAGGCCCGCGTGGACGAAGAAGTAAGCCTCTGTTTCGTAAGAGAGGGGCAGGGAGGCAATGAAACGGAGGTGGTTTTCCGGGAATCCTCTTCCCGCCCGGGCGTCGGCGAGGGTCAGGCCGTAGGAGGAAAGGGTGATACCGCCGCCGTTTGCGAAGAACAGCTCCTCGTCCCGCCCCTCCCGGTAGTAATTTAGAAACATATCCTCGTGGTTTCCCCGGAGGCAGATCATGTTTTTGCAGGTCTCTTTGAGGTCGATGATCGTTTCGATCACTCCCCTGACGTCTGGGCCGCGGTCGATGAAGTCCCCGATGAAGACAAGCTTGTCGGCATTCGGGTCGAGATCGATCCGGGCGAGGAGCCGCTGGAGCTTATGGTTGCAGCCGTGGATGTCGCCGATGGCCAGCAGCCTTCCCGTCATGGCGGAATCTCCTTGAACTATTCCTTCCTAAACCCGCTGCTAAGCCTGACGACTTCGTAAAAAGTAAATTTCCCCCTCCCCCGGCGGGAGGGGACGAAGGGGAGGGGGAAATCATACGCAAAGATACGGTC
>JAHJXP010000290.1 GCA_018827585.1 Pseudomonadota bacterium
CTACTGAGTGCTGAGTGCTGAGGACTGAGTAAAGGCAAGGACTGAGGACTGAGTAAAGGCAAGGACTGAGGACTGAGTAAAAGCCATGATCAGCAAATATGAAGCACTCAGCACTCAGTCCTCAGTCCTCAGCACTAAGAATTTCAAGACCTGACCCCCAAAACTTCTTGACAGGCGACCTGTTTATGGACTAAAATTGGTCTCAAGAAATGAGGAGAGGCGACTAATGAAATTATCTACACAGATCAAGCCGATCAGTTATCTGAAGGCCCACGCTGCCGAAATCGTGCGCAATATGAGCGAGCAAAGGGAACCGCTCATCATCACCCAGAACGGCGAAGCCAAGGTCGTCCTGCAGGACATTGAAAGCTACGAGCAATCCCAGGAAACCATGGCCCTTCTGAAGATTCTTGCCCTCGGCAACCGCTTGATCGAGGCAGGCAAATTGGAACCGGCCGCCGGTGTGATTCAGCGACTGCGTCAACACCGGAGCGATCGCTGATGCCTTTCGCTGTTTTACTGACGGCCGATGCGGCACGCGACCTTGAGGACCTCTATCAATACATCGCCGTTCATGATGCACCCGGAAAAGCTGATCACGTATTGACCAATATCGAAAAGGTTTTCGGCAGTTTGTCCGAGTCTCCGGAACGCGGCGTCTATCCAAAAGAACTGCTGGCGCTGGGAATTCGCGACTACCGTGAGATCTTTTTCAAGCCCTACCGCGTGATTTACCGGGTTGCGGGCGACGCTGTACACGTCGTGCTGATCGCCGACGGACGCCGCGACATGCAGACCTTACTCCAGCGAAGACTCCTCTCTGCAGATTAAAAACGCTAAATTTAAAGACCTGACCCCCAATAGCCTCCCGATGTATCCGTACCTGTCGGAAGCGGACACGTGGAATCTGATCAAGAACTGATCATCGGCGCCCTGGCAGACAGATGAAAAGAAGGACACTCATCAAGCATCTCGAAAAAAATGGCGCATACCTGATACGCCAAGGTCGGCGGCACAGCATTTATCAAAGGGAAGAATACAAAACAGAGGTGCCGCGCCATACTGAGATTGTTGATGAATTGGCAAGAAAAATTTGCAAGGATCTGAACATTCCGTTTGTGAGGTAATTCCATGAAATACAGAGCCGTTATAAAAAGATCCGGCGACTGGTGGATAGGCTGGTTGATCGATCTGCCGGGTGTCAATGCGCAGGAAAGGACCCGGGACGAATTGCTGGAATCCCTGCGCGTCGGTGCAGAGGATATGCTGGCAACAGACGTACCTTTCATTCCCGATGCCCAACTGACGACGATCGATGTTCCAAATCCCAACTGGCTTCCCGAAAGGGCGTGAAAGAAGTGTCTATCCTTAAACTCTTCTACATTATCGGCGCGCGGCCGCGGTTCATCACGTATTTCCCGATCCAACAGCCCATCGACCGGAAAAAAGACGCCGCAAAACGCTAAATTTAAAGACCTGACCCCCAATATCTAAGGAGAGGAGGTTTAAAAATGAATACCTTGAAGCAGGAAGCATTAACGGCGATCGCACAACTTCCGGAGACAGCCGACGTAGATACGATGATGTACAGGCTCTATGTGATAGATAAGGTTATGAAAGGAAGGGAAGCCGTTGAAAAGGGTGAGACGATATCCGCGGAAGATCTGAAGCGGGAAATCGAATCATGGTGATCTGGGCCGACCCGGCAAAGTCCGATTTGAGGGCAATTCACGATTTTATTGCATCCGACTCCAAATATTATGCGAAAAAAGTGGTCCAGGATATCATGGATAGAACAAACATCCTGGAAGAATACCCGAGGATCGGCAGGAAGGCGCCGGAGATAGACGATGAAAATATAAGGGAAATTTTTGCGTATTCATACCGGATTTTCTACGAGATCAAATCGGAGAAGGTATACGTCATCGGGATCATTCACGGCAGACGGGATTTTACATCTACCCATGTGTACAGAGTCAAAGAACCCTAATAGATCTACCCCCTACCCTCCGCAAAACGCTAAATTTAATGGGTGACCCCCAATGAATGAGCAATGAGTGATGAGCAATGAGTAATGAGTATAGAGAAATTTGAAGATCTTGTCGCGTGGCAAAAAGCGAGGGAGTTGACGAGGCATATCTATCACCTGACCCAGAAAGAGAAGTTTTCAAGGGATTTCGGCCTTCGGGAGCAAGTACAGAGATCTTCAGTATCGATAATGTCGAACCTCGCCGAAGGTTTTGAACGAGGCAGCAGTTCTGAATTTCATCAGTTCATCGTTATTGCAAAGCCTTCCCGACTTCCCACTCATCACTCATTGCTCGGCACTCGTCACTCATTGCTCGCTACTCATTGCTCATCACTCTTCCCTATTTAAAGACCTGACCCCCAAAAGAGAAGAGCATGAAAAGTAAGGAATTCATAAAGACCGTCAGTGTTGACGGAAATGACCGCCTGAGGATTCGCATCGTTACAGAAAAGGGACAAGTAATCAATATAATGGTGCAATATGAGGCCAATATTGCTGGTGCCTGGAGAGAGATAGTTCGTTACGATTGTGCTCATGGATTCCTTCATCGAGACGTGGTACTATCGAAAGGCAAGACGGAGAAACAGCCGCTTTCGATAGCAAATTTGAATGATGCTTTGCAGTATGCAGAACAAGACATCAAAGACCGCTGGCAATGGTATAAGGAAAGGTATATCAGGGGGTTAAGAAAATGAGAAAAGATGAAATCGTCAAAAAAAACATCGGATTGACCTTCGATTTCATTCGCGCCGCCGTCGCCGATCCACATTTGCTTGACAAAATCCCGGACGGCGCCGAGATAGAATTTCTGGAGACGGATCTTCCCCGGATTGAAACGGAGGAGCGGGCGGATACGGGGAATCCGCCTGTTCTTTTCAAGGTGGAGCGAAACTTTCAGATGATTTGAAGGGAAAACGCTAAATTTAAAGACCTGGCCCCCAAAAACTACTGAGTGCTGAGTGCTGAGGACTGAGTAAAGGAAATGATCAGCAAATTTGAAGAATTGATTGCCTGGCAGAAGTCGAGAGAATTGGTGACGGCTATCTATAAAGTGACGAATAGAAAGGAATTCAGCAGGGATTTTGGGTTAAGAGATCAGATTCAACGGGCTGCTGTTTCAATAATGTCCAATATAGCAGAAGGTTTTGAACGAGGCAGCAGTTCTGAATTTCATCAGTTCATCGTTATTGCAAAGGCTTCCTGACTCCCCACTCATCACTCATTGCTCATTGCTCATTGCTCGGTACTCATTGCTTAATTCTAAAGACCTGACCCCCAAAATTATGACGCTCTCAGCGCTCAAAAAGAGGCTCAAGCCGATCACGGAGAAACTGATCCGGGAATATGATCCGGACCGGATCATCCTTTTCGGTTCCTACGGGCGAAAGGAAAGCGACGCAGACAGCGATATCGATCTGCTGATCATCAAGGAAACTCCCGAGCCACCCCTGAAACGACATATAGAGGTCGAGCGGATCCTATCGGATCGTGTTGTACCGCTGGACATCCTGGTCTATACGCCGGGAGAAGTCCGTCTGCTGTATCGGATCGGCAGCCCATTCATGGAAGAGGTAATGCAGAAAGGGAAGGTTCTATTCATGAGAAAGGTGACGGAGTATTGGGTTCAGGATGCCGGGGCGGAGCTGGATGCAGCCGTTATCCTGCTGGAACATGGGAAGTACCGCGCGGCCTGTTACCACGGCCAGCAGTGCGCGGAAAAGGCGCTGAAGGCGTTTATTCTGGAGAAGGGGAAACAACCCGGGCGCATCCATGATCTTGTCGAACTGCTGAACAAGGCAGTGAAATTAGGATTAAAGGCCGGTCTGACGACGGATGATGCAGTCTTTCTGAACAGCATTTACCGCGGCCGATACCCGACGGAAGAGGGACTTTTGCCCCACGGTGAGCCGTCTCCGGAGGACGCGGAGCAATCCCTCCGCTCAGCCCGCGCGCTGATGGAGCAGGTGCGATCTCTCTGCAGGGGAATAGGGGGGGAATAGGGGGACATGATGCCGCATCGTGTCCCCCTATTCCCCCAAGAATTTCTTCGGCAATCTCTACTCCAGGAAACAGGAAAAATGAGGGACGACACCCTGAAGGAAAAACCGGGGCGACTCCCTATTTTCCAGCAGGAAAATAGGGAGTTGTACCGGCTTTTCGGGCCACAGGCAGGGAGTTGTACCGGTTTTAA
>JAHJXP010000077.1 GCA_018827585.1 Pseudomonadota bacterium
AAAGCTCAGCAGCCCGCGACCAGAGGTCGCGGTAATGAAGCGCTTGGTTCGCTTCCACAAGAAGCCCGTAGAGCAAATCGCGGGGCCGACCAGCGAAGCCCGCTGCGCCTTTTCGCCGTTGTTCAAGTAACCGCCTGAAGTCCCGTTTCCATGTTGTGTGGATGTGAAACACTCTGTGCTCGGCATCTCGGACTGCCAAAGTCACCCTGTCGCCGGCTTCAAGCGCATTGAAGTGGTACCATTTCTGCAAGGCCACGCCCTTCAGAGCCTTTGCTGTGACGTCGAAATCAACGACAAAAGCCTCTGAAACCCCGTGCTTGATCGTTACTGTGTCTCCCGAACTTGCGCCGTCGAATCGTCCTTGGAACGCTGGGGAAATCCGAAATTCGCCAGCTCCGATCGCATCCTCAGTGAGGGTGACAGTGGTTTCGGAAGGAAGTAGCGAAACAGCGATAGGTGGTCTTGGATGTCTCGGCGGAAGGAGTGGGATTACTGATGGCTTGGGCAATTCCCACAGAGGACTGTGCCAGACAAGATCACCGCTGAAGTAAATTCCTTCCAGCTTTTCGAGCTCGGAACGTACCTTGAAGCTCAAAAGCTTCAGCCGGTAAACTCGCGCCTTTGTCTCCAACAGTTCTGCCACGATGGCGTCCAGCGCGACAGGCTCAGCAGATGACCTTACGCGATTGACGAGTTGGTCGAGCTCTTGGCGTGAAACCATTTCGGGCTCGAACCTTAACACATCCTCGCTGTTGCCGGCCTTGACCAGCTTCACCCGCTCGCCCGGACTCAAAGCGTGTGCTGCAAACAGTCTCTCCAGACCAGTCAGCCAATCACCCGCCGCTCGTACTTCGTGCCAGTTCCCCCATATGTCCCGGATGCGAACTGACTGCACGCCCCATACAGCACACTGCAACGGCAAAGGTAGTCGGCCTTGACTGAGATCGCCGACCGTCAGGCAGTGAATAGTCGCTCCGCTCGTCGAGTAGATGATTCGGCCGCAATCGCGATTTTCACATCTGACCATGTGATCGAGAGTCCGCGCTTCCTGGCGCAGGCTGGTGCAGATTCGAAGATGGCAACCGGGGCACGTCTCTTGGACAATCTCTACGACAGCGTTGACCTTGCCGCCGTTGACAAGCCTCTCAAAGTGTTGGAGCCACTCATCCTCAGCACAGAATTCGCTCTTAAGTCCTTGCAGGCGTTCCCCTTCGTGCTGCTCCTCTGCGTTCAAGTCCTCAAGTGCTTTGGCAATGCGCTGACCTTCTTGATCGAAGCGCTGCCTCAACTCGTCTAGGAACTTCTTAGCCCCAGCAAATTCGCGCTCTTTTGCTTCTTTGCGTTCGAGGATTTCGAGTTCCACCGCTTCAAGCTGCTCGACCTTCTGCCTGCACCGCTCGATTTCTTGGCTGATCTCTCGGTAGCGCCTGTTGCTGCTTGTGAGGACAAGCTCATGTTCCAGTTGTTCCAGGCGGCTGCGGAAGCCGGCGGTTTCGCTATCCTTGGCCTGTTCTTCGCGCCGAATCACGTCGAATTCCTCGCCGAGACGCCGAATAACCTCACTCGCCTTGCCCACTGCGCGATGCGAGTCTTCACGACGCTGTTTGTGCTCGGTCCGCTTAACACAGATCTGCACAATCCGCTCGTTCGCCTGCTGACATGCCAACAGCAGCCGGATGGACTCCCAAGCGTGTATCTTAGCCCCATTCGCAGTTGGCGCCAAATTCGTCCTCTCCGGCTTAAGAACCTTTGCGGACAGGTCCTGAACCTGCATTTCCTTCTTCTCGCTCATGCCCGCCGCCTCTTTGCTACTCTGCGAAGTGACAACACTTCGCCACGAAGTACGAGTTTATCGCCGAAGATTATGTTGTAATTCCGTTTGATATTTGATCACTCTTGTCCAAATTAGTTTTTTGAAAAGTTGAGCCCTGATTTGGTATGGAAGTTTTTGCCAAAACCCAAAATCCAAAGGAGGGCTCAACCATAAGTTGATTTAATAGCATATTTAGCCAATTGTTACAATTATTCCCACGGCTGGAATTTCATCGTTTGGTGAAGGAGACGCAGGCGGAGCGACATGCGCGGGGATTTACCTGTTGAGGTCAGTTTGTAGCCATACTTTTCTGTCAATTAGGCCGGGCGCATTCGTTGCGGGAGATTGTCAACGGGCTTCGGAGCTGTGAGGGGAAACTGAAACATTTGGGGATTACCGCGCCGAATCGTTCCACTTTATCTTATGCCAATGAGCATCGTCCCTGGGAGCTCTACCGGAAGGTATTTTTCAGTCTTTTGGCAAGTTGCCGGGCGAAGGTGAATGGAAAGTCAATTGGGAAATTACCTCTGTTTTCATCATGGATTACCGTTCGAAAGGGTGGATATCTGTCAGAATTGCCGAATGCTTTGTTACAGGAAGGACTGCCGGATTCTACATGAGCGAAATATTAGCTATCGAGCCTTCTCATCTTTCAGCTCAAAGTCAATGAACTGCGCTGAAGATCGATGATCATTTTTTAAGAGCTTTGAAAAATGCCCCTACCTTAGTTATTCCCGCCCCCTCCTTCGCGAGGGTAAACTTCATCGGGAATCAAGAAGGTCTTGGAAACACTGGATTCCGGTGCCTGTCCCGGACTCTGATCCGGGATTCACCTCCTGCGCGGGCTGCGGCGCAACGATGCGGGAACTCCGGGAAAAATGCCTGCAATGCGGAGCGGATTCTGTCGAGGGGCTGGCCCGGATCACCCAGTATATCAGCCGGGTCTCCGGCTGGAACCGGGGAAAGAGGGCTGAACTCCGCGAACGCAACCGCAACGAAGGCGCCTTCTCCACTGGATCCCTGTCCTGAGTCCGCATATTTCGGTCAGGTCGAACGACTTGGGGATTCTGCCATTATCGACTGACGCCATCCATTCGGTTATTCGAATTAATTCTTTTTTTCCAGTAACCGGGTCGCCGATGGAGATTGGCGACAGCAATGATATGGAGGCAGTTGGTTTTTAACCGCCCGGTCAAATTCGGCATCCGCCTCGGGGTGAAAATGGAATCTCATCGCCGGTACTTCCGGCGGATTTTCGCGAAGACTTCTTTTCCCGGAATAAGTTCCACGTCGCCTCGATCGATCTGGGAAACGCGTCGCTCGGCTTCCTCGGCCCATAAACGGTCATTCTCCGCCTGGGTAGGGAGGTTGAGACTTACAAGCAGTTTCTCGACAAAACTCATCCGCGCATCCGCCGGCAATGAAAGGACATCGTTCAATACCTTGTCGGTAATTACAGCCATATTCCACTTACTCCGGTAAATATTGAACCACAGAAAGCGACAGGTTGCAAACGATTATTGCCGGCCTCCCTTGACACCATCCGGGGCGATTCATATATTATGGCCGCTTTTGAGAAATCGGGAGACGGGAAGGGCGGAATGGAAGATTACATCATCAAGATATTCCGGGAGTCGAGCCAGGTCAAGGAGGCGTTCGTCAACGAGAACCTG
>JAHJXP010000009.1 GCA_018827585.1 Pseudomonadota bacterium
CCGGGGAGGTCATTACCGAATCACACATCAGGGAAGTATACAGGGTCAACGTCGTTGTTGACCATCATCCTTTAACCGGACTGCCGAGGGTTTCCCTTCTCGGCAGCCATTCGCCAGGTCAGGGAAGCCGGTGGGAATCCGGCGCTGCCCCGCAACTGTAAGCGGTACGAAATCTGAAGGAAGCCACTGGTTCTCAGAAGGACCGGGAAGGCGCGGAGAGTAGGCATGAGCCGCGAGCCAGGATATTTGACCGGCGGATGAAAACACCAACTTTTCGAGAGGAAAAGAAGGAGGAAAAATGACGGGTTTTTCAAGGTTTCTGCGGATTGGTTTTTTCAGTTTGACTCTTTTGCCCGTTGCGGTTCCCGTTTATGGGGCGCCACCCGATGACGCCGGCCGGATGGCGGTCCTGCAGGAAGTGGTCGTGACGGCGACACGGGATCAGGAAGAGATCCGGAAAGTGCCGGCCAATGTCACGGTCATCACGGAAAAGGAGATCCGGGATTCCGGGGCGACGAGCCTGGTGGAGATCCTGGAGCGGCAGGAGGGGATTCAATTCCGTTCATTCAGCGGTCATGCGCCCCTTTCCATCATCGACCTGCGGGGGATGGGCGGCGACAACCCTTTCGGGAAGGTCCAGATTCAGCTCAATGGAAGAAGATTGAACCGGCCGGATATGGCCTCCGTCAACTGGTTTCAGATCCCCTTGAGCCAGGTGGAAAAGATCGAAATCGTCCGGGGCGCGGGCAGCGTCCTCTACGGCGATTCCGCCGTGGCCGGCGTCATCAACATCATAACGAGAAAAGGAGAAGGCAAACCGGTCTTCCGCGCCTCCGCCGTCGCCGGAAGTTACGGACTCCACGACGAGAAGGCGGCGGTGAGCGGTTCGGAAAAGAAGTGGTCTTATGCCGTCAGCGGAGAGAATTATTTCTCTCTCGGGTATCGGAACCGGTCGACGGTCTCCTCCCAGGGTGCGGGTCTGGATCTGGCCTATGACGCCAGCGACCATCTCGGTCTGTCCATGGGGGCGTCCTTCAACAGGACTCAGTATGAACTGCCCGGGAACCTCACCGCAGCGGAAATGGCGATGGATCGCCGGCAGTATCAGCCCGCCAGACCGACCTATTGGACTTCGGCCAGTTCGGATGATGACGGAACGGACCGGCAGACGGAGCTGCGTTTTCGGATCGATTCGATGCTGGGCGATTTCGGCCGCGCCGAGATCGGCTTTTCCGCCGGAATCAAGGATGCGGCAACCAATTACGCCTCCTGGACCTCTTTCAACAGCTATACGATCCGTACGTATGCCGCGACCCCCAAATACATCCTGGAGAAGGAGATTTTCGGGCGCGCCAACAAGCTGACGGCCGGTGTCGATTATTACCGCGAACCCTTCAAGATGGACCGGTACGCAGACCGGGAGAGGACCCAAAAGCTCAGCGTGGTCGACCTGGAAAGGGAGACCACGGGATATTATCTCCGCGACGAATTCAATCTCGTCGAGCCATTGATCCTGAGCGCCGGTTACCGGTGGGAAGAGGCAACCATCAAGGGGAACAGCATCACGCTTCCCGGCACGGTCGATTTCGATGCGAAAAAAATGCACCGGGGAGATGCCCACGAACTGGGACTCACCTATCTGGTCGGTGAAAAATCCAAGGTGTTTGCCAGGTACGCCACAGCTTACCGTTTGCCATTCATCGACGAGCAGGCCTCGTATTATGGCTGGGTGAACGGTTTTCTGGCCGATCTCGAAAAGGAGACGGCCAAGACCATGGAACTGGGAACCTCTCTGAATCCTTTGAAGAATCTTACGGTCGGTCTGACCCTGTTCCGCATTGACATGGAAAACGAGATTGCATGGAACGACGTGACCAACAGAAATGAAAATCTGGACAGTACCCGCCATGAGGGGGCTGAAGGGACGTTTTCCTATCTCTGGGAAAAACGGTTCAAGATTTACGGCAGCTATACCTACCACAAGGCCGCGTTTAAGGCCGGTCCTTACAACGGCAGGGAGTTGCCCCTGGTCCCCAATCGGCTTGTCCGCGTGGGTGCGGAATGGTATCTCCCCGGCGCCTTCATCCTGCGGCCCGAGATTCGCTTCGTCAGCGACGCCTATCTGAGCGGGGATCAAGACAACAACGGGGAAAAACTTCCCGCTTATCAGGTTTATAACCTTTTTCTGTTCTATCGTCCCGAATTGGACCGTTACAAGATTTCGGCTTTTGTGGGTGTGGAAAACCTGAATGACGAAAAGTACGCCATGTTCGGCGTGAAGGGAACCGCGTTTTCACCGCAGACCTATTATCCGATGCCGGAAAGGACGGTCAAGTGCGGAATCTCATTTGAATTCTAACAGGTATAGGAAGGGACGTCGCCGGTCCGTTCCCACCGCGAGGATTTCGGGAAAATGATCCGTCTGCCGGTTGCGGAAAGGAGATTCGCTCTTGCCCTGATTGTTTCAGCGGCAATCCATGCCGCCTTGTTGCCTATGCTCCTGTCTTTCGCGTCCGGGTCTGCCCCAAGGCACGTTCAGCCCATTCGGGAGAGCTGCATCAATGCCTTCCTCGTTCCGGGACCTCTCGCCGCAGCCGGGAAGACCGTAGCCTTGCCCGGTCGCAAACGGCGGGAAGCGGACAGGGCCGCCCCGGTGGCGGCGGCCCCTCCGCGAGAGGTTCCAGAGCAAGTTACGCCGGCGGAAAAAGAAGGCAAGAAGATGTTTGCGGACATCCGGTCGCCCGCTGAATGGCCCGGAATGGGACATGACGCGGGTGCATTGCCGGCGCCGGCTTCCCCGGCGTCGCCGGTCCTCGTTCCAGGAGGCGGAGGTCTATCGGGAAGCAATGGCGCAGGCATCACCGCAGCCCGTCGAGGAGGTGGAGAATTCTCGGGGGGGAATGGCGCAGGCGTCCCCGCCTCCCGGCGAGAAGGAACGGGGGAAACCCGTCAGGAGGGAAGCGGCGTATGGCCCCCGAAGGACGCCGACGCGGTTCCCCGGTACGGGGACAATGCCCGCCCCGCCTATCCTCCGCTGGCGCGGCTGCGGGGCTATCAGGGAGTGGTGGTCCTGTTTGCCGAAGTTCTTGTCGATGGTCGCGTCGGTCAGGTGGGAATCAGGCATTCCTCCGGTCATGAGATTCTGGACCGGGCGGCCCTGGAGGCCGTCAGGACGTGGAGATTCGAACCGGGCCGAAGGGAGGGGCGCGCTGTGACGATGTCGGTGGAGGTTCCGGTCCGGTTTGTTTTGAACGGGAATTCAGCCTGGTGAAGACGGATGACCGCCAGTGAAGGAGGGGACGTGTTTCTCAATGCCCGTATGAAATTCAGGAACCGGTTCGTTCCACGCCTCGGGCTGAAAATGGTCGTTTATCTGCTGGGAGGGGGCGCCGCCCTGTTGATACCGGCGGCTGCCGCGGCCGCTTCCCCGGGAAGGATCGTTTCCCTGGCGCCCAATTTAACTGAAATTCTTTACGATCTCGGCGTCGAAAACCGGATCGCGGCCGTGACCGATTACTGCGATTATCCGCCCGGCGCCGGGACCAAGCCCAAGATCGGCGGTTTTGTCAACCCTTCCCTGGAGGCTATTGTCTCATTGCGTCCCGATTGGGTGGTCATGACCGAAGACGGCAATCCGCAGGTTCTGGAGC
The DNA here is from genome assembly GCA_018827585.1 of Pseudomonadota bacterium. Classification (GTDB taxonomy): domain Bacteria; phylum Desulfobacterota; class Syntrophia; order Syntrophales; family UBA5619; genus JAKAFS01. Next base: position 3,651 of record JAHJXP010000009.1, read on the forward strand.
GCCGCCTGAGAACCCTGGGAATCAGGACTTATACCTTCAAAGCCAGACGAATCAAGGACTTGCCGCAGGAGATTCGAACCATGGGCAGGATTCTCGGGGTCGGGACCGCGGCCGACCGGAGGGCCGATTGGATCGAAACGCGCATCCGCCGGATTGGGGAAGGAACAGACACGGCATCGCGACGAAAGGTTAGAAAATCAATCTTCATCGTTCAGCCAACGCCCCTGATTGCAGCCGGAAAAGGGACCACCATCGACGACGCCTTTACGATTTTGGGGATCGATAATATCGCCGCGGCGGGGAAAACGAGGTATCCCAAATATTCCCTGGAGGAGATCATCCGCCTGGGGCCCGATGTCCTGTTTTTCGGGAGGGGACACGGGGTCGAGGAACGGGCGAAGCCCCTGATCGAGAGACTGGCGACGCTCGACGCCGTCCGCTCGGGAAGGGTTTTTTTCGTCGGGGAAGCCATCTACAGGCTCGGACCCAGAATCGCCTCCGGCCTGGAGGAGATGGCGGCCTGTCTGGACACCCGGTGAAGGGGATGCGGGAGGGGAGAAGCGGGGCAGGAAATCACACCTTGACGTCACCCGTGCAGAAGCGATCCTTCGAGGTAATATATGACGATTTTCTCATTCTTCAAATCGGGTAAACTCCCACACAAACTTGACACATTTGCGATGTGTCAAATCCGAAAATTACGCAATGATAAATGCGATGCGCATACATGCTCCTCGCCAATTTATACCGTTTGAATAGATTTTTAAAGTGACTATGTTGCCCGCCGATTTGAGGATGTCCTCGGGGGGGAGGCATTGCGGTTTTTAAAATCGTCATTCCCACATACCTTCTAGCGCACTGCTGCCCGTCCCGTTTCCAGGGGCGCACAAGGCCGCTGATTACGTTTTCGCCCGTCACAACGGCAAATTCTCATCAACTCATGACCATCCTGAAGGAATTGTGTCGGGAAGCCGTTCCCTTTCCAACTTCTCAAAAGAATCAAAAAAAAGATTGACAGTGGTGTTACTTTATTTTAAAAGGTAACACACCTGATTCCCCATCCCTGGAGGGGTGAACCTTTGGAATGCTGCATCGGTTTGGAGTTTGCTTATGAACGGAGGAAAAGTAATGAGAGAAGAGATCGGAGAGAATTCTCATGAGGTTGCCAAAAAAGCAGGCGATTATCAGAGATGCGTCGCTTTTCACGGCCATGACTGTCCGGGATTGGCCATCGGTTATCGGGCCGCCAAGGCGGGGTTGGCCTTTCTGCGGGAGGACCGTGCCGAAGATGAAGGGCTGGTTGCGATCGTGGAGACGGATGCCTGCGGGTCCGACGCCGTTCAGGTCTTGACCGGATGCACCTTCGGCAAGGGGAACTTCATCTATCGGGATCACGGCAAGAATGTCTATACCCTGCTCGACAGAAAATCGGGTCGGGGGGTGCGCGTGGCTTTACAGTCCGGCGTGATGGACTTGAACGAGCGGCACCGGCAACTCATCGAAAAAATGCGCAAGGACGCGGCCACGCAGGAGGAGCGCAGGGAGTTCTGGGAGCTTCACCGGCTAAAGTCATTGGATATTCTGAAAAAACCCCTGGAGGCGCTCTTCCTGATCAGGACGGCGAATCCGCAGCTTCCTCCCAAGGTGCGCATGGAGCCCTCGCGGCTTTGCGCCTGTTGCGGCGAGCCGACCATGGGCTCGAAACTGGTCGAGTTCCAAGGCAAGGATATCTGCCGGGATTGCCAAGAGAAGACACAAAAAGTGAATCCCTGATGGATCAAATCCTTTCCCTCCCCCTGACTTTGTCCTACCAGGCGGCGATCAGGAGGAAGATCATGCTGTTTTTCTCCGCCGTCACCCTGCTGGGGATTTTGACGATTTCCGCCATCGTGGTCGGGTCTTACGGAATTTCGCTACAGGATGTCTTCTGGACTCTTTTGGGCCAGGGTGAAGGGGCCATGAGAACGGTGATCTGGAACATCCGCCTTCCCCGGATTTTTTCGGCGATCATCGCTGGATGTGGTCTGGCTCTGTCGGGGACGGTCTTTCAATGCCTGTTGAAGAATCCGCTGGCCTCGGCGTCGACTTTGGGAATCAGCCACGGCGCCGCTTTTGGAGCAGCCTTTGCCATTGTTGTCCTCGGCGCCGGGGGATTCCAGGGCAGCGCCCTGCGCACAGGTGCTGCAGGCCAACTGTATCTTCAGAGCATTTATTCGGTGATGATCTTTGCCTTCGCCGGGGCCATGATGGCGACCCTGACGATTCTGGCCTTGGCCCGGATCAAGAGGATGTCCGTCGAATCCGTTATCCTCGCCGGGGTGGCCCTGTCCTCCCTCTTTACCTCCGGGACGATCCTGATTCAGTACTTCGCCACCGACGTGGAGATCGCGACGGTGGTATTTTGGACCTTTGGCGATGTGGCCCGTTCCAACTGGCGGGAGATCGGGTTGATGGGGACCATAACTGGGCTGGCTCTGGTCTATTTTATTCTGAGACAGTGGGATCTCAATGCCCTGACGGCCGGAGAAGATGTGGCCAGGGGACTGGGGGTGGAGATCGAGAAGATCCGTGTCTGGGGAATGTTGTGTGCGACTCTCGTGGCGGCCTTGATTACATGCTTTCAAGGGGTGATTGCTTTCATCGGTCTCCTGGCGCCCCACATCGGACGACGACTCGTGGGGCCGGATCATCGCCTTCTCACGCCCCTGTCCTGCCTTATCGGGGCGCTTCTTCTCCTTGCGGCCGATACCTCGGGCCGCATCCTCGTGGGTTCGGGCGCCATGCCAGTCGGCGTGATCACCAGCTTCATGGGGGCGCCGCTCTTCCTTTACCTTCTTCTACGGGGACAGTGGAAATGATTCTATCCGTTTCCGATGTTCATTTCAGTTACAACAGCCGCCCTGTTCTCGACGATGTGACCTTTCACCTGGAGAAGGGGCATATCCTATGTATCCTGGGGGTGAACGGCGCAGGCAAATCCACGCTCCTGAAGTGTCTTAACCGTATATTGAAAATCCAGCGAGGGGTGGTTTTTTTGAACGGCGAAGATATCCGCTGCCTGCGGGGAGACGAGATCGCCCGGGGGATAGGTTATGTTCCCCAGAGATACGGAGACGAACCCCTTACCGTTTATGATGCGGTTCTACTGGGGAGAAAACCCCATATCCGCTGGGCTGCGGGCCGGAGGGACATGGAGATCGTGGAGGACATCTTGCGCCTCATGCAGCTGGAGGCGTTCGCCCTCCGGCCGGTGAATCAGTTGAGCGGGGGAGAGGCCCAGAAGGTGATGATCGCCCGGGCACTGGCCCAGGAGCCTGAGATTCTTCTGCTGGATGAGCCGCTGAGCAACCTTGATCTCAAGAACCAACTGGAAGTCATGCGCCTCCTGGGTCAGGCCGTCCGGCAGCGGGGCCTGTCGGCGATCCTGTCGGTTCACGACTTGAACCTGGCTTTGCGCTTTGCCGATCTTTTTCTGCTTTTGAAGAACGGAAGAGTGCATACTTTTGCCGGGCGGGAAGCCATTTCTCCGGAGGTAATTGAAGACGTTTATGGAGTCCCCGTCATTCTCCAGGAAGTCCAGGGATACCCGGTGATGGTTGCCCTGGATCAATTTTCCTGATCGGCTGTAAAAGGAAGAAAGATGAATAATATAAAAAACATCATTGTACTGGCTTTGATCCTTGTTCTGGCATGTTTTGGGCCGTTGGCGGCGGAAGGCGCGGAGAAGATGCGGATCACGGACGCCGCAGGACGTCAGGTGGAAGCGCCGCTGAATCCAAAACGGCTGCTTGCCATCGGACCCGGGTCCCTGCGCATGATCTGTTATTTGGAGGGGACCGACCGCGTGGTGGGAGTCGAGGCTTTTGAAAAAAGCCAGCCCGTCGGCCGGCCTTACATATTGGCCAATCCGGAGCTGAACAAGCTGTCGCCCATCGGCCCGGGCGGTCCGGCCAGCATAAACAGGGAGCCGGACCTGGAGGCGGTACTGCGCGTTTCCCCGGAGGTCATTTTTGTCGTTTCCATGGAAGCTGCCAAAGCAGAAGCGCTGCAGAAAAAGCTGGGGATACCCGTGGTGATTCTTTCCTATGGGAGCGCCGGAGCGGGGACCTTCGACGAAATGGCCTATGAATCTCTCCGGGTAACGGGAAGAATTCTGGGAAAGGAAAACAGAGCGGAGGGAGTCATCGCCTTCATTGAAAAAGCCCGCCGTGAGCTGCTTGGGAGAACTGAAAAGGTAAAAGAAGACCGGAAGCCCCGAGTCTATGCCGGCGGGATCAGCCTGCGGGGAATGCAGGGGCTCGACTCCAGTGATGCGGATTATCCCCCCCTGGCATGGGTCAATGCCAGGAATCTTGCCCGGGAAGCAGCTCATAAGGGCCACATCTTCGTGGACAAAGAGAAGTTGCTGTCCTGGAACCCGGATTTGATTTTCGTGGATGCATGGGGCCTGAATCTGATTATGCAGGATTACCAGCGGAAACCGGATTTTTACCGGAACCTCAAGGCGGTCCGGGAGAAAAGGATCCACATGCTCTATCCGTTCAATATGTACTCGACCAATATCGATACTGTCGTCGCGGATGCCTATGCGGTGGGGAAAATCCTCTACCCGGATATTTTCACCGACATAGATATTGCCGAAAGGGCCGGCGCGGTTTATTCCTTTTTGCTACGACGGTCGGTTTACGGTGAATTGAAAAAGCAATTCGGAGATCTCGGGCGGGTTGTGGATATCTCGATCCCGGTGCAAACCCCTTAAATAAGTCCAGGCGTTGTATTTTAGATCTCTCCTTTATTATTGAATTGATAAGGCATTGCCTTTTCACGGTGGGAGTATAGGGAGAAGGATCTTGTGTGTCAAGAGGCAGAGGCAACCGGCACATCCGCATAAAAAAAGTTGACAGTAACAGTTATTCCCGCTATACGTTCCGCGGTTAACCGATCCGCGAAGGAGATAATCGAGGGTGATGAAGATAGCGATCAGCGGCAAGGGCGGAGTCGGCAAGACACTCCTGAGCGCTTTTTTGGCGCGCGCTTTTGCAGTTGACGGTTATGATGTCATCGCCATAGATGCCGACCCTGACGCCAATCTTGGGGCCTCTCTCGGTTTCCCGGATGCCGGCAAAATTGTCCCGATATCACATCTCAAGGAACTCATCCGGGAGCGCACCGGCGCCAGGCCGTCGGCCGGCGGGGCCTATTTCAAACTCAACCCCAGAGTGGACGACCTGCCTGACGAGTACTCAACCAGGCACGACGGCATCCGCCTGCTGGTTATGGGCGAGGTAAAAAGGGGCGGCGGCGGCTGCTACTGCCCGGAAAATGTCCTGCTGGGATCGCTCATGTCCCATTTGCTCCTGGGGCGGGACGAAATAGTCATCCTGGACATGGCCGCCGGGATCGAACACCTGAGCCGGGGCACGGCAAAAGCGGTAGACCGGCTCATCATCGTGGTGGAACCGGGGCAGGCCAGCCTGGAAACGGCCCACCGGGTGAAGCAATTAGCCGGCGACATCGGCATCAAAGAACTGGCCGTTGTCGGCAACAAGGTCCGCAGCGCCGATGAAGAGGCCTATATCAGGAAGGGGACGAAGGGCCTGGACATGCTTGGCGTCATCCCTTACGACGCGGGTCTGGTCGACGCCCAGATGCGGGGCCTGCCGATTATTCAGAGCCCGGCGATCAAGTCGTCGGTTGACGCCATTTACGCGAAACTGACTGCTCCACGGAACACATAGAGAGCTTGCAGAACTATTAAAGAAAAACAAGCTGTTTCTTGAACCGGACAATGTCGCGGTCAAGACTGGCGACGGCGATACGCTGTTTTCGTGTTTGTGCGTAATCAAATGGACAAATACAAGGTAACCTTTCATCCGAGCGGGAGGAGCATCTCCGTCGATGAGGGAGAAAATCTCCTCCAGGCGGCGATGGAGGCGGGGGTGCATATCAACGCCTCCTGCGGCGGCAGCACAACCTGCGGGAAGTGTAAGATCAAGATCGCCGGCGGCGCCGCCGATTCCCCGATGCACCCCAAGCTTTCACCCGCAGAGTACGAAGAAGGATATCGTCTGGCCTGCCTGACCTCGATCAGGGGGGATCTGAATGTGGAAATCCCGCCGGAATCGCAGGTGGACAAAGCGGCGCTTGCCCTGAAAGGCGACCGGGAACAGGCCTCCTACCTTCTCTCTCCCAAGGACATTTACCAGCTTGTTCAGGGATGGGACGTCGATCCCACGGTTTTTAAAATACATGTGGAGATGGACCCGCCCACCCTCGAAGACAATGTAAGCGATCTGACGCGTCTTATCACCGCCATAAACCGCCAGCACGGCATTAACGGGATTTCCACCGACTTCCGGGTCATCATGAAATTGAGCCGCATCCTCAGGGAGGCGGGTTGGAAGGTGACCGTAACGCTCGTTCTCACGCGGAAGGGTTACAAGTTGATAAATGTCGAGCCGGAAGCCGACAGCCGGCAAAACTATTCCATCGTCGTCGACATCGGCACCACCACCATTTTCGGTCAACTGCTCAATCTCAACGAATGCAAGGTGGTCGCCTGTCCAGACGGCATCTGTGACGGGACGAGGCTCTTCGCCCTGGCGGAGGCGTCCGACTACAACGCCCAGATCAGTTTCGGAGAAGACGTTATCATCCGCATCGTGTACGCCCAGAAGCCCGGCGGCCTGAAAAAAATGCAGGAAACGGTCGTCGGCACCATCAACGGCATCATCGAAGAATTGCTGGGGATGAGCCGCATCGACCGTTCCCTGATCTCCCATATGGTCGTGGCGGGCAACACCACCATGACGCAGTTGTTCCTGGGCATCGATCCCAAGTACATCCGCGAGGCGCCCTACGTTCCCACCGCCCACTTCATCCCGCCCGTCCGGGCCGTACATCTGGGGATAAATCTCGGCGAGCATGTGCATGTTTATACCTTCCCCATGGTCGCCAGTTACGTGGGCGGCGACATTGTGGCGGGGGTCCTGGGATCGGGCATCTTTCAGCGCGAAGCCCTGACCCTCTACATGGACATCGGCACCAACGGCGAGATCGTCCTGGGCAACAAGGACTGGCTTGCCAGCGTTTCCTGTTCCGCAGGACCGGCCTTTGAAGGGGCGGGGATCAAATTCGGGATGCGGGCGACCAGCGGCGCCATCGAAGAGGTGAGCATCAACCCCCACACGTACGAACCCATGATCCTGACCATAGGCATGGTCAAACCCATCGGCATCTGCGGCTCCGGGTTGATCGACGCCGTGGCGGAACTTATCGAGACCGGCCTCATCGATCAGAACGGCAAGTTCCGCCTGGATGGCGCCACCGAACGGGTGCGGAAGGGACCGGACGGTTACGAATACGTCCTGGCCCGCAAAGAGGAAACGCGCATCAACGATGATATTGTCCTGACGGAAATCGACATCGGCAACCTGATCCGCACCAAGGCCGCCATCTATGCCGGCTGCAAGGTGCTGCTCGACAGCGTCGGCCTGAGCTTCCGCGAATTGGACCAGGTGATCATCGCCGGCGGCTTCGGCCGTCATCTCGATCTGGAAAAGGCGATGTTCATCGGCCTTTTGCCCGAACTGGAGATCGGCAAATTCATCTTCGTCGGCAACGGCTCCCTCCTGGGCGCAAGGTTGCTTTCCTTCTCGCAGGCCCTTCTCAAAGAGGCGGAACGCATATCGCTGATGATGACCAATCTCGAATTAAGCAATCATAACGGTTTTATGAACGAATTTATGGCCGCCATGTTCCTGCCCCATACGGATGCAGAGGCATTCCCCCGGGTGCAGGAGCGTCTGCGGCTCAAAAAGAAGGCGGCTTGAGCAAATGGGCTTTACCATCGCAGTTTCGGGAAAAGGCGGCACGGGAAAAACGACTTTTGCAGGCATGATCATCCGTTACCTGCTCGAAAAAAGGAAAGGGCCCGTCCTGGCGGTCGACGCCGACGCCAATGCGAATCTCAACGAAGTATTGGGCATCGATCTCAAAGGAACCATCGGGGAGATGCGGGAACTGATGAAGGAAGAAGTTCCCGCGGGCATGACCAAGGACGTGTGGTTTGAATACAAGGTGCAGGAGGCGCTCACGGAGGCGAAGGGATTCGATCTTCTGGCCATGGGACGCCCGGAGGGCGCCGGCTGCTATTGCGCGGCCAACACCCTCGCCAGAAAGTACATTGATCTTCTCACCGGCAATTACCCCTATGTGGTTATCGACAACGAGGCGGGGATGGAGCATTTCAGCCGCCTGACGACGCAGGATGTGGACCTGCTCTTTATCCTGTCCGATTCCAGCCGCCGCAGCATCATCACGGCCGGGAGGATCCGCGACCTCATAAAGGAGCTCAAATCAAACATCGCGAAGGATGTCCTGGTGCTCAACGGCGTGACGGGGCCCCTGGAGGAAGACGTAGCGGAAGAAATCCGGCAGAACAATCTCGCCCTGGCGGGCGTTATACCTGATTGCGGGGAAATCAGACGCTATGACCGCAGTGGAATGCCCACCTTCAATCTTCCCTCTTCGGTCCCCGCGGTGCAGGCGGCCTGGCGTATTTTTGACCAATATATTTTATGACGGCAAAAGAAATGCAACCACAGCGTGGCGCTTTTTACTCCATTAATATCTTAGAGGAAGGAAGGGATGGTTATGTCTGAACAGCAGCTTGAAGAAAAGGCCTCTTTTGATGGGAAAAAGGTGAAAGTCATCGGACCGACCTACGAAGAGGGGAAGCCGGAAAAGGCCTGCGATTGGCGGAAAAAATTACAGACCAGGGAAGAGATGCTCAACTATCTGAATGTCGGCGTTCGCTGAGCCGCAGGCGCCGCGAGGCAACAGAACAAGCTTCCGGATTTCTTAGCTTGACGCTCAAGCGACCGCTAACTACGAGGGAGGAAAAGACAAATGGCATTTGCAATACCGAAAACGACCTATACCGGAAAGATCAGAGAAATAGCGTTGGGCAAAGGGCCCAAGTCCCTGACGGTGGGGGGCGAGACTTCCTACCCCTTTCATCTTTTCGAGGGGGAGATGCCGCACGCCCCGCGCATTGCCGTCGAGGTTTACGACACGCCGCCGGAAGACTGGGCGGATGCCGCATTGGAACCATACAAGGATGTCGTC
>JAHJXP010000078.1 GCA_018827585.1 Pseudomonadota bacterium
GAGAAGCTCCCCGCATTTCCTATACCCGATAATCACCGTCGATTTCAACCACCAATCGAAAAATAAATGCCCCCACGAGCGGCTTCAACCGGAATGGTCTTCTCCCCCTCAAACCGGGGAGTTGAACATCGTATCTAACTCATGCAAGAGGGCCCTCATCGGCCCAATGGATAGCTTGCCCCTTTAACCCCCAATGGATAGGACTTGACGTGGTGGAATATAACACGTACCGTACTCACGTACAGAAAAGAAGGAGGAAAATGCTATGCCGATTCAGACCACCTATACCCAAGCCAGGGCGAACCTTGCAAAATTATTCGATGAAGTCACGGAGAATCGGGAGATCGTCATCGTCCGGAGACGGCGCGGCGAGGATATCGCACTCGTTGCGGCGGACGAACTGGACAGCCTGACGGAGACGGCCCATCTGTTCCGTTCTCCGAAAAACGCCAGGCGCCTGCTTCAGGCCCTGGCCCGCGCCCAGGCAGGGACGGAAAAACCGCGGACGATCTCGTCCCTGAAAGAGGAAACGGGCCTTGGAGAGAAGTCATAAGACAGAGGGCGGAAAGGCTGTGCGGCGGGAGGCCGTGTTCCAGCCTGAGTTCCGGGAGGACCTGCGCCACTGGGTGGAAACCGATCGAAAGATCGCCCTGCGGGCGCTGACCATCGTCGAGGCGGTCCTGCGCGATCCTTTTACCGGGATCGGCAAGCTAAAACCCCTGAAATATCTTGCCCCCGGCATGTGGTCCCGCCGCCTGACGCAAGAGCACCGCGTCGTTTACCTGGTCGGCGACGACCGCATCGACTTTCTCCAGGCGAGGTATCATTATTGACGGATGAGGGTTCTGCCGACATGTCCAATCAACTCATTCAAGACTACCATCACAAGGTTCAGGAAATCCTCCAGTACGGCGGCTCCCGGAATGAAACCGCCGTCCGCCCCGCCTTTCAGAAACTTCTCGAACAATACTGCGCCGACAAGAAGATCGAGCTGATCCTGGAACTGGAGTACAGGACCCCCCTCGGCACCGCCGTCAATCCCGACGGCACGCTGAAGGACGCCTTCCGCCAGGATTGGGGATACTGGGAGAGCAAGGACCAGAAGGATTCCCTTGATGAAGAGATTCGGAAGAAACTCGCCAAGGGTTATCCCACCACCAACATCCTCTTTGAAGACGGCCGGACCGCCGTCCTCATACGGAACGGCAGGGAGTTGCAGCGGGCGTCCTTCGACGATCACGCCGCCCTCCACAGCCTGATCACAACCTTTGTCAACTATGAACCCCAAGAGGTCCGGACCTTCCGGGAGGCGATCGACGGGTTCAAGGAGGATCTTCCCGATCTTATCGTCAAACTTCGTGAGCTCATCGAAGACCAGGCAGTCAAAAACACCGTTTTCGCCGGGGCGCGCGAGGATTTTCTGGAGCTCTGCCGGGAGTCCATCAATCCCCACATTGTCATGGCCGACGTCCGGGAGATGATCATCCAGCACATCCTTACGGAAGACATTTTCATCACCGTCTTCAACGAATCCCAGTTTCACCGGGAAAATAACATCGCCCGCTCCCTGATGGGAGTGATCGAAACCTTCTTCACCGGCGCCGTCCGGAGAAGCATTTTGGGAAAGATCGATCCCTACATCCGGATCATCAAGGCCGCCGCCGGGATCGCCGACCATCACGAGAAACAGCGTTTCCTCAAGGTCGTCTATGAAAACTTCTATCGGGCCTACAATCCCGCGGCGGCGGACCGCCTCGGGATCATCTACACCCCCAACGAAATCGTCCGGTTCATGGTGGAATCCGCCGAACACCTGGTCTACCGTAACTTCGGGCGGCTTCTGGGAGACAAGGACGTGCAGATCCTCGATCCCGCTACCGGGACGGGCACCTTTATCACCGAGATCATCGAACATCTACCCACCAACCGCCTCCCCTACAAATACGAAAACGAGATCCACTGCAACGAGGTGGCCATCTTCCCCTACTACATCGCCAATCTGAACATCGAGTACACCTACAGCCAGAAGATGGGGCAGTACTCCGAGTTCAAGAACATCTGCTTCGTCGACACGCTGGACAACCTCGGCTTTACCTCGCGGAAGAAATACTCGGAAACGGTCACGTTGGATTTCGGCGGGTTTTCCCCGGAAAACCTGGAGCGGATCAAGCGCCAGAACAGGCGCAAGATCTCCGTCATCATCGGGAATCCCCCTTACAACGCCAACCAGCTCAACGAGAATGAAAACAACAAGAATCGGGAATACCCCGGCGTCGATAAACGCATCAAGGATACCTACATCGCGGAGAGCACCGCCCAGAAGACCAAACTCTACGACATGTACGCCCGGTTCATCCGCTGGGCAAGCGACCGTCTTGATAAAAACGGCGTTATCACGTTCATCACCAACCGCTCTCTGATCGACGCACGGACCTATGACGGCTTCCGCAAGGTCGTGGCCGGCGAGTTCAGCGACATCTATATCGTCGACCTCGGTGGCGACGTCCGACAGAATCCGAAACTTTCCGGGCCGAAGCACAACGTCTTTGCCATACAGACAGGCGTTGCTATTTCTTTTTTCGTACGAAAAAGAAAGGCAAAGAAAAGCCCCTGCCGGATCTTTTATACCCGCCGTCCGGAGATGGAGACTGCCAAAGAAAAGCTGCACTTCCTGGCCACGTCCCGGTTCGGGGATCTGCCGTTCGACCACATCCAGCCGGATAAGCACCACAACTGGATCAACCTGGCCGAAAGCGATTGGGACAATCTGCTGCCGGTGGCGTCAAAGGAGGTCAAATCGGCAAAGGGCAAGATCGCATACCAGTCGATATTTAAATGGTTTTCATTAGGAGTATCAACCAATAGGGACGAATGGGTTTTTGATGCGGATCCGGTGCCTTTGTCGGAGAAAATCAAATTCTTCATCGAAATATTCAATCATCAAATCAAAACACTGGACCAAAAAGGAGAAGCAGCGGTTGACGACTGGATTGATTACTCGATCAAGTGGAGCGATGTACTGAAGAAGAATCTCATCCAGAAAGAAAAAATCATATTTGACGATGACCTGATATCGCTATTGGCGTACAGGCCATTTGTGAAGAGGTTTTACTATGCGGAAAAACGATTGTCTGATCGTTTAACGTCTAATCATTATGAACTTTTCGGCAATGATCTCTTAAAAGAAAACTTTCTGATTGCATTTTCAGGGCCGGGATCATCGAAACCATTTTCAGTACTTTCATCCAATGCCGTTTTCAGCCTGGACTTACTTGAAAAAACGCAGTGCCTCCCCCTCTACCGCTACGACCGGGACGGCGAACGCAGAGACAACATTACCGACTGGGCATTGAAGCAGTTTCAAAGCCATTACCAGGACAAGGCGATCACCCGCCTTGATATCTTCCACTATGTCTACGCCGTTCTCCACGATCCTGCCTATCGGGAGAAGTATCGGCTCAATCTCAAGCGGGAATTCCCCCGCATCCCCTTCTACGACGACTTCAGGCAATGGGCGGCCTGGGGCGGGCGGTTGTTGGAGCTACACCTCCGGTATGAAAAGGCCGATCTTTACCCACTGAAGCGTATCGACAAAAAACCGGAGGCCGGCAAACCGCCCCTGATCGTCAAACCCATCCTCAAGGCCGACAGGGGAAACGGCGCCATTCAACTCGACAGTGCGACTACCCTGCACGGCGTACCGCCCGCCGTCTGGGAGTACCGTCTCGGCAACCGCTCCGCAATCGAGTGGATCCTCGAATACCACAAGGAGCGCAAGCCCAAGGACCCGACGGTCCGTAAGAAGTTTGATACCTACCGTTTTGCCGACCATAAGGAACAGGTTATCGACCTGCTCCAGCGAGTCTGTATGGTCAGCGTCGAAACGATGGACATCATCACCGCGATGAATGCACACCAATAAGTAATGTCCGGGGGATGGATAAGAAGTGACCATTTATCTTGACGAATCCGGCGATCTGGGGTTCAATTTCTCAAAGCGGCATACGGTATAGAGGCGATCCCATGAAAGCGATGATCCTCAAAGGGGTTTCGAGTTTCTCGGAGAACCCTGCCCCGCTCGTCCCGGCCGAACTGCCGGAACCGGTCCCGGGCGAAGGGGAAATCCTGATCGCGGTCCGCGCCTGCGGGGTCTGCCACACGGAACTCGACGAGATCGAGGGGCGCACGCCGCCGCCGGCCTTCCCCATCATCCCGGGACACCAGGTCGTGGGGGAGATCGCCGCCCTGGGGAAAAACGCCGGGTGTTTCAGCCCGGGCGACCGGGTCGGGGTGGGCTGGATCCACTGGGCCTGCGGGGCCTGCGACGCCTGTCGCGCCGGGGACGAAAACCTCTGCGAGAGCTTCCGCGCCACGGGACGCGATGTAAACGGCGGCTACGCGGAATTCATGACCGTTCCTGCGGCCTTCGCCCATCCCATCCCGGCGGCCTTCTCCGATGCGGAGGCGGCGCCGCTCATGTGCGCCGGGGCCATCGGCTGGCGGTCGCTCCGCCTCGCGGGGCTCCGGGACGGGCAAAACCTCGGTCTCACCGGCTTCGGCGCCTCGGCGCACCTCGTCCTGAAGATGGTCCGCCATATATTTCCGCATACAAAAATCTTCGTTTTCGCCCGGAACGAGCATGAGAGGGCCTTTGCACGCGAACTTGGGGCTATCTGGACCGGGGCGACGGAGGAAGCGCCGCCGGAGAAGCTCCATGCTATCATCGATACGACGCCCGCCTGGAAACCCGTTGTGGAGGCGCTCAGGCATCTCGCCCCCGGCGGCCGCCTCGTAATAAACGCCATCCGGAAGGAGGAGCGGGACCGGACCGAGCTCCTCCGGCTCGACTATCCCGTTCATCTGTGGCTGGAGAAGGAGATAAAAAGCGTGGCCAATGTCGCCCGGCGGGACATCCGGGAATTTCTGGAACTGGCGGCGGAGATCCCCCTC
>JAHJXP010000277.1 GCA_018827585.1 Pseudomonadota bacterium
ACCGCAGCCTTGAAGAGGCGGAGAAAATTTGAACGAGGCAGCAGTTCTGAATTTCATCAGTTCATCGTTATTGCAAAGGCTTCCTGACTCCCCACTCATTACTCATCGCTCATTGCTGTAGTTCTCATTGCTCATCACTCGCTACTCATTGCTCATTGCTGTAGTTCTTATTACTCATCACTCGGTACTCATTGCTCATCACTCTTCCCTATTTAAAGACCCCCATAACGATCAGCCCTATCTGGAAAGAACCCTTGAGAGCCGAATGAAATTTTCGTGGGATCCGGACAAAGAAAAGATTAACCGCCGCAAGCATAAAGTAGCATTCTTTGACGCATGTCATGTATTTGCAGACAAATGCCTGTTAACCGTGTATGATGAAGAGCATTCGGCGGATGAGGAGCGTTGGATCAGCATGGGCCAGATTTCTAACGGAAAAATCCTAGTGGTTGTGCATACCTACAAAGGCACAAAGAAAAGGGAATTCGTAAGAATTATTTCGGCGCGGATGGCAAACGAAAAGGAAAGCCGGGAATACTTGACCAGGAGGTTTTGATTTTATGAAGAAAGAATATGATTTCTCGAAGGCGGAGCAGGGGAAGTTCTACCGCCCGACTGCCGATTTGGAGATTCCGATATACTTGAATAAAGAAGTAAAAACCTATTTTATCAAAAGGGCTTCAGACAAAAATCTCGATCTCGATAAGGTTATCAACACGATCCTCGAGAAAGAAATGAATCTCCTGCAAATAATCGGGTAATGCTGAAATTAAAGCGCTGACCCCATATAACTCATCACTCATTGCTCATTGCTGTAGTTCTCATTGCTCTTTAGATTTAAAGACCTGACCCCCAATAGACCATAAGAGATGAAATCCGAAGAACATATTCAATTCTGGCTGGAGAGCGCCGCTCACGATCTTGATGCGGCCGAAAGCCTATTCGCAGCGGAGAAATATGACTGGTGCCTTTTTCTGGGCCACCTCGTTTTGGAGAAAACGCTGAAAGCTATTTTAGTTCAGAAGCAAAGTGAAAAAATACCTCCGAAGACGCATAATCTGGTCAAGCTGGCCGAGAAATCATCGCTGGAACTTACGGATGATCAAAAGATATTTCTCGATGAAGTAAATGATTTCAATCTTGAAATCAGGTATCCAGATTACAAAAAAGCGTTTTATCTTCATTGTTCGAGAGAATTTACCGCGAAATATTTCAATAAGATCAAGGAATTTTACCAATGGTTGAGATCCCGGATCACATTAGAGGCGTAATTGCCCTGTATATCAAAAGGCTCGAGGAAAACCGGATTCCCGTCAGGCAGGCAATTCTTTTCGGGAGTTATGCTACCGGCGACTTCAATGAATGGAGTGATATTGATTTGGCAATCGTATCGGAGGCCTTTCAAGGTTCCCGGATTGCCGATCGCGCCAAGGTAAGAAAGATAACACTCTCGGTGAGTTGTGACATTGAGACGATTCCTTTTCGACCGGAAGATTTTGTTGTTGACGATCCCTTTGTGCGGGAAATTTTAGAAACCGGCAGACGCCTGATCTGACCCCATGCAAAACGCTAAATTTAAAGACCTGACCCCCCGATGAACGTAAAACCTAAACGTAAAACTAATAAAACGATGAACGATGAATTACTTGCGACAATCAAGAGGCTTGTTAATGGGGGACGCTACCGTATAAAAATTCATGCTGTTAGGCATATATTCCCCAAAGACCTTGGTGGACGTCACCTACGCAAAGAGGGAGGAGATCATGAGAAAAATAGATATGTCTAAAGAACCCTGCTCTGAATGCGGTGGCAGGCTTGAACGGGAACATATCGTTCAGGAGTTTGAGCGCGAAGGGGTTAAAGTTAAACTATCGGGCATTGCTGCTTTGGTTTGCACTGATTGTGGAGAAATATATTTTCAGCCTGGCGGAGCCGATAAGGTTGCCGCGGCAGCAAATTCGCTTTTTAACCTTGCTGTTGCAGAGAAACAACACAAACGTTCGTTAACTGCACAGATTGGTTAGAGCGAATGATGGGGGTCAGGTCTTGAAATTTAGCGTTTTTCCCATAGGGGCGCCGCCTACTGTTCATCCCGTGAAAAAGACGAACCGCTCACTCCTCCCGGATGAATTGGTCATGACCTCGAAAAGTTTTCCCGCTTCCGGGATCGTCGTTCTTTACGGGCCTTCCGGATCGGGAAAGACAAGGCTGATGCAAGCCGCGGCCCGTTATGCCTCTGCGCAAAAAGGTCTCGATATACTGCATTGTTGCGTACTTGATCTTATTCAGGAAATGGTGGACGCGATCAAAAAGGGAACCTATCACGCCTTTCGTACATCCTTGATGCGGCTTGACGCCTTGTTCATCGATAACATCTGGCTTCTGCAAAGCAGCCGTCAGACAGCCCTCGCGGTATTTTCCCTGTTTGAAGCGTTTGCCGACAAGGGGGGATTGGTCATGATTGCCAGCGATCTGCCGCCGTCGCTACTCTCGGAATGGGCCCCCGCAAAACGATAAATTTCAAGACCTGCCCCCCCAACTTTGCTTGACATAGGGAGCCAAAGCAGGATAGAAGTAGTCACACCTGTTAAAAACGGCCTTCATATCCATGAAACGGAATGGTGAAAAACATGCCATGCAAAGATATTAAAGTCGAAGCGTTCTGGGATGAGGAAGCCCAGGTCTGGGTCGCCTCCAGCACCGATGTCCCCGGGCTGGTTACGGAGGCGGACACGATGGAGCATCTCATGCAAAAGCTGAGGGTCATGATTCCCGAATTGCTGCAGGCAAACGGTTTGCTCAACGAGCCGGGCATGGTCGACATCCCCATTCATCTACTCGGCAAATGGCAGGAAGTCATCAAATCCCAACCCTGCAATGGCTGACTACGCTCCGATCGTCAGAAAAATCCTTTCCGAGAATGGCTGCCATCTTGAACGCCAGGGCAAAGGGGATCACGAAATCTGGTACAGCCCTCTAACAAAACTTCTCCACCCCCCGCAAAACGCCAAATTAAAAGACCTGACCTCCATGTGGTCTGAGCAATGAGAATGAGCAATGAGTGATGAGTATAGAGAAAATTGAAGATCTTGTCGCGTGGCAAAAAGCGAGGGAGTTGACGAGGCATATCTATCACCTGACCCAGAAAGAGAAGTTTTCAAGGGATTTCGGACTGAAAGATCAGATTCAGCGGGCTGCTGTTTCAATCATGTCGAATATTGCCGAAGGATTTGAACGAGGCAGCAGTTTTGAATTTCATCTGTTCATCGTTATTGCAAAGGCTTCCTGACTCCCCACTCATCACTCGGTACTCATTGCTCTTCCCTATTTCAAGACCTGACCTCCAAATTCTACTTGAATAGTAACACCATGTGTGATACCTTTAGGAGCGTCTCGTGAGAATCTTCAAAA
>JAHJXP010000079.1 GCA_018827585.1 Pseudomonadota bacterium
GGCGCTGCCCAACGACGGTTCGGCACCCTGCCTCCAAGACGCCAGAGCCTACAAAGAGACCTCTCTTCCTGAAATCCGCATACCGCATCCGTCCCTTGTTCTTTTCAAAATAACCGATCTCCCGTTCACTTATCGCTTTATCGTATCCCAGCAGGGACGAGCAACGATTGATGGCATCAATAACCTCTTCCGGCCTGCCATCATCCAGTTCCTTGCGGCGTTCCTCTGTCCACTGATACAGCTTGTCTTTATTCTGCCCGAAGCATGCTTTGGCGACGTTCCAGTAATGTTCCCGCGCATGAAAGAGATCAACAATTTGGGTAGCTCCATAAAATTGTTCATCCGCAATATTCCATATCCAGGGGGCGCCGTCTCCGATCACACAAACCTCCTTCGCCCTGTCCATGCCGCGCCGCATTGCCTCCTGATAAATCCGTCTGCCAAAAAGTTCTGCCGTTTCGATCGCCCCGGTGTAGCTGGTTGACTCATCATCCCGCACCGGTCGACCTTCCTGGTCAAAACCTGTCTGGGTAAAAACACATCCCAGCTTGGCTTCCCTGGTCTTTGCCTGGCCGTCTTCACCCTTCCCCTTTCTGCCTGCCGTCTCTTTCTTCACCACCGGCACCCCGGTTCCATCCATGCACACATACATTTTGGGAACCGGTTTGATCGGGATAATATTATCAGATAATGACGCCTCGGCTTCGGCAGTGTGAAACGCCTCCGCTTGACCACCTACCGTCTGGGAGGGGCTTACGCTCTACTTCCTTTGCGCTGACACGGATATCGGCCAACTCATACAAGTCGTCATGGCCCAGACCGAATGGCCGGTAGGCGCCAACCTTGCTCGTCATCCGGCGTACCCCGGAACTGTAAGATGTCCCCTCGATGTCCAGAGCGCGGTCTTTCGGACAATACCCGTTCCTACACTCCCGATCGTAATAGTATGCCCGCTTCACTGTCACCGCGCCTAACACCGTCAAAAGTTTCTTGTCTCTAAACTCAATAAACTTATACCGATGATCTTTTTCGCAGGGGATCGTCCTGCCACGGTAATCGCCACCATCAGCGTTTACAAACATCTCAAGCATGCTGCGACCAATACCGTGCATCGAGGAACGAATGGCAAGCTCAAACGATTCCAGGTCAAAACTGTCGCCGTTATCCTTCTCAAAATAATACCGACCAACAATACGCTCTATCTCTTTCTGTACTTCCCCATGAACCGCTTCTGCAATTTTTTTTTAAGATCAGCCAACTCTTTCTCATCTTTCAATTCGGGTACCGGTCGCAAATCGCAAATACGCTCATTTATTACAACAATCTCTTCGCAAAGCTCCACAAACCTTCGATGGTGCGCAATCTCGTCGAGATACTTCTGCATCTCCGGGCCGAGCTTTACACTCTTGGCATAGCTCTTCCCTTTGATTGTCGTATTCCATAAATGCAGCGGCCCATGACCAGGATGCCCTTCTTTGGCACATGCACAGTACTTCTTCCCACATTTACGATATATTACCGAAATGATGCCCCGCCTGAAATCACCAACTTCCCGCAAATCCTTATACAGATGTTCCCGCTTCTTCTCCAAACTCGCTATCGTCTCTTCCATCGCTCACCTCCTATATGCTGTATGCTTATATTGCATACAGTATATAGGAGGAAAAATCAATCTTGTCAATACTATTTGTATTTATCTGCCTACTTTTTTGTCGCAGACCCTATGCAGTCAACCGCATAGACCTTGACAGGGCGGCGCAATCCAGGTTAGTGTCGCCCGCACGAAAGGAGACAGACATGGGCTTACTGAAGGGACCTCTCGCCTTTTCCAGGTATCGCATCGGGGGCGGCCTGCCGGATCGTTTCCCAGACTTCTTCCAGGAACGGATCAGGCGCTACGCCTTCCAGAGAGTCTGGCGGACCGACGACGAGAAGGCATCCGGCTGGACTTCCCTGGAAAATGTCCTCGATACAGATTTCCCGTACGCCTCCTACGCCCAGGGACGGTACATGCTCTTCTGTCTCAGGGTGGACAGAAAGTCGGTCGCCCCTTCCCTCCTGAGGCTCCGGATCATGGAGGCGGAGAGGAGCAAGCTCGCCGAGACCGGCCAGAAAAAGCTCTACCGCGAACAGCGCGAGGCGATCCGGGAGGCGGTTCGCCTGGAGCTCTTAGGAAATAGCCTGCCGGTCCCCTCTTTTTACGAGGTCTGCTGGTCCGTGCCGGACAACACCCTGATCTTCTGCTCCCTGTCCGACAAGGTCTTCGCAGAGCTTCAGGGGCTGTTCAAGGAATCCTTTTCGCTCTCCATCTTTCCCTGCGTACCGTGGGACCCCGAATCGCCGGCCGTAAAACTGGCCCCGCAAACCGGCGCCAGAGGAGGGAACGAGGACGCCCCGACTGCCACTCTCCCGCCGGGGGTCGATCCCCTGAGGATCGGCCGGGAATTTCTCACCTGGCTGTGGTTCAAGAGCGAGGAGAGAAACGGGATGGTCCTGATTTCCGGCGCAGGCGAAGGCGAAGTCATCTTTGTAAGGCGTTTGGTCCTCGAATCCGGCGACGGGGAGTATGCCGAAACGGTGGTCTGCCAGGGGATGCACGCCGGCCTCAAGGAAGGCAAGGAGGCCCTGCGCCAGGGGAAGAAGATCACCGCGGCGCGCCTGAAGGTGGCCCACGACAAGGCGGAATGGGAATTCACCTTCAAGGCGGACCGCTTCCATTTCCAGTCCATGAAGCTGCCGACCATCGGGGAGGACGAGGAAGACCAGGGCGACCGGGAGGGACAGATCCTCGAGAGGATCTATCTCATCGAAAAGGCGGCCGGCCTGATGGACCAGCTCTTCCAGTCGTTTCTGGCCCTCCGCCTCTCGGAGAAATGGGGCGCAGAGCAGGCCCGGATGCAGAGGTGGCTCTCGCCGGAAGCTGCCGGCTGAACCGCCCACGGGGGGATAGTCCCCTCAATTTTTGGCTTGACAATAGAACGGTGGTTCTATATACGGCTGCCATGAAAGAAAAACGCTCGCTGCAATCGGTTCAGAAAATCCTTGCCGCCTTCTTCCGGGAGAAGCGGCGCCTGCCCTCCTATGCCGAAATGATCCCCCTGTTGGGGGTCAGGTCGAAAAGCGTCGTCCATTTCTGGATCAATAAGCTCATCGCCGCCGGCATCCTCGAGAAAGGCGAAAAGGGCCGTCTGACCATGAGGAATCGCTGTTTTGCCGTCCCCCTGGTCGGGTCCGTCCAGGCGGGGTTCCCCTCGCCGGAGGAAGAGGCGCTCTGCGACATCCTGTCAATGGACGAATATCTGATCACAAGACCGGAAGCGTCTTATCTGCTGAGGGTCAGCGGCGATTCCATGACCGGCGAGGGGATCAGGGAGGGAGACCTCGTCGTGGTCGAAAAAGGGCGGGAGCCGAAAAACGGCGACGTCGTGATCGCCGAAGTCGACGGGGAATGGACGATGAAATACTTCCGGAAGCGCGGGAGTCAGATGGTCCTCGAAGCGGCGAACCCGAAATACCCCCCGATCATACCCAAGAGCGAATTCAGGCTCGGGGGGGTCGTCACGGCGGTGATCCGGAAGTACCATTGCTGATGGCTTCGTAAATTTAATAAAGATTGCCCTGGGGCAGGTCAACTGCGCTCCACCAATTCGATCCGGACGTTTTCCGGGCCGCGGATGAAAGCCATCTTGAGTCCGGGCCGGGGCGAGCAGGGCTCCAAAACGAATTCCGCTCCCTTCCCTTTCAATTCAGCAGCCGTTTCCTCCAGATTGTCCACGACCAATCCGAAATGGTCCAGGCCCAGGTAACGACCAGGGGGGCTGGCGGGCAGGTTATCCTCGGCATTCACCTTCAAAATGAAGATGATCAGGCCGTTGAGGTCCAGATCGATTCGGGGCTTTCCATCCGTCTGGACGCTTTCGATCGCCTTGGCGCCGAACATCCTTTCGTAATACTGGGCGATGGCCTTCGGATCCGTGCTGAGGATATGGAGATGATCAAAGCGGAACTTCCTTACGCATCGGCGAAGGCTCAGGGAAGTTTCCCGCCGTCCGGCAGCATCCTGTACAGGAGGTACATGGCATGGCTCCAGCCCAGGGGGCTTACCCCTTCCTGGATGCGGTTGGGGAAGAGCTGCTCCGGGATCCGATCCGCCCGAATCCGATTAAGGACGTGATCCGCGTAGATGCGCGCCCTCGCGCGCTCCCCCCTCAGGGACAGGACCAGGGCCATCCAGAAATTGAGGACCGGCCAGGCCCCGCCGCCTCTTCTCGCGTCGATTCCGTATCTGCGGTGGCCATCGTAGGCATCCAGCGGGTAGCGACGGATCCCTCCCTTCCCGACGAGAGACCGTTCGATATCCCCGATCAGCTTATCCACGAGCGGATCATCCGGTTCATAGATCCCAAAGGGCCAGACGAGGCCGAGGAGCGAGGCGTCGCAGGTCGCATCCCTGAGACGTCCGGCCGTGCGGATGATCCCCTTGCGGTTCGCCTTCTTGAGCGCCCTTTCCATCGCCGCGGCCCGTTCGGCATAGGCCGGGTCCACCGGAGCGGCGCACTGGAGCCCCTTGATGCAAGCGGCCAGAGAATAGGTGTGGAACTGTTTTAGCTCGGGGTAGGCATACCGCTCCTCCCAGAGGTCCTGGGTCAGGGTCGTAAAGAAGCCCTCTCCCCAGACAGAGACGATCCCGTCCGCCAGAAGTTTTACAAGATCACGGATCGCCGTGGGGAAATCTTCTCGATAAAAATCCGCGATGGCCCACAATACAGACCCGTTCTGATCGATCTGAAGGGCAAGCCATCGCTTCGGCCCGTTCACATGGTAGTTCTGGAAGAGAAGCCCCGATTCCCGCATCCCTTCAGCACGGGAAAGGAGCCAGTGGAAGAAGCCCTCCTGAAAATCCCGCAGCCCCGCCCGGTTGGCGGCGACGCACATGAAAGAGGCGTCCCGCGGCCAGACGTAACGGTAGTCCTGCACCTGACGGGGGTAATCCGGAAGATCGCTGTCCGCCGCCACGATCGCGCCGTTTTGGACGGCGCAACCCCGGATCACCCTGAGCGATGCATTCACAAGCCCCTGGTCTTCCATCGCCGCCGTTCCGGCTTTTTCTCTCCGCTGATCGCCCATGACCGATTCCCTATCCGAGAGCCTCCCTGAGTTTCCGCAACCCGCCGATTACGTCCCTCCCCAGATGAAAGCGGATCACCTTGCGACCGCCGTCCAGCAGCGCCTGGCGGTCGCCGAGCGCCTGGGCCTCTTTGAGGATCCCGAAGGTCAGGGAGGATCGGGGCGAACCCGCTTCATCCGGGATACCCGCGTTCCCGGTTGCCTCTGCCGTCAGCTGCATAAATAGGCCCTTGCCCGCATCCCCTTTGTGCAACTGCCCCGTGGAGTGGAGGAAGCGCGGCCCATAGCCGACCGTCGTGGCCTTGCCGAATCGGTCGCGCAGCGCGGCGCGCAGCCCCAGCAGGGCCTGATCGGTTTCGGCATTGGACGGGACATACGCCTGAAGGGCGATGTAGGCGCCCCCCTGCCCCTGGGCGAGGAAACGATTCAACGCTTCGCCGGGTGTGCCCGCCCGGATATCGCCGTAGACGCGAATGCCGCCGGCCTCCAGAACGGGCGTGAGGGCGGGGAGTCTACCCTTCGTCTGAAAATCGGCCGTCACCCGTCTGGCGAGCTCCTTCGCGGATTCCACATCGGGCTGGTCAAAGGGGTTGATGCCCAGGCAGACGCCGGCAACGGCAACGGCCATCTCCCACAAGAAAAACTGTCCGCCCAGGTCGTAGCGATCCCGCAGCCGCAAGACGATGACGGGATGGCCGAGTCGTGCCAATCCGTGCAGGGCTAAGTCGTTCGTTTCGTCCCCTTCCATCCGCAGGTGGACGAAAACGCGGTCGCCGCCATACGATCGCAAATCCCCGAGCGGCTCGCCGACCACGGGCAGGATGCCGCGACCCTCCTTGCCGGTACTCTCGGCGATGAGCTGCTCCACCCAGTCGCCGAAGCTCCCGATCTCTTTGGAGGCCACCAAGGTGACCTTGTCGCGTCCCACCCCGGCCAGCTCCCCCAGAATCACGCCGAGCCTGGCCGCATCGTTCGAGCTTGGAAGCGGGCCCTTGCCCCCCCCGGCGTCACAGGCGGCCATCCGGGCGCGGTCGAGCAACGTCTCCAGATCCAACCCGATGAGCCTCGCCGGAACAAGCCCAAAATAGGAGAGCGCCGAATAGCGCCCACCGATGTTCGGATCGTTGACGAAGGCATGCCGGAAACGATACCTCTGCGCCATTTCGAGGAGCCGGCTTCCCGGGTCGGTAATGGCGATAAAGTGACGACCGGCCTCTTGCGGCCCCACAGTGTCCAGGACAAGGTTGAAGAAGTACTTGAAGAAGGAGAGGGGTTCGACGGTCGTGCCGGACTTGGTGGAGACGATCAGCAAGGTCTTGCGCAGATCCAATCTGCTCGCATGACCTAAAACGGTGTCGGGATCGGTGCTGTCCAGCACGTCCAGTTGGAGGAATCCTTCTTTATGGCCGAAGGTTCTGCTGAAAACCTCCGGAGCCAGGCTCGACCCTCCCATGCCCAGGAGCAGCGCATGGGTGTACCCCT
This sequence comes from Pseudomonadota bacterium, assembly GCA_018827585.1. Lineage (GTDB taxonomy): Bacteria > Desulfobacterota > Syntrophia > Syntrophales > UBA5619 > JAKAFS01. The sequence continues at coordinate 6,610 of JAHJXP010000079.1, forward strand.
CCCTCCGGATGGAAACGGTCAGCTCCTCGATCTCCGCCAGATGCCCCCTCATCGACTCGGCGACGTGCAGCCATCCCAGCCGGTTCGCGATCTCCGTGGGGTCGGGCTTCCAGACGGTATGATCGCCGGCCCATATACGGCGGATCACGTTGTCGCCGTCGAGCTTCGCGAGACCTGCCCGCACGATGGCGTCGTACAAACCCAGGCGGGCGGACAGGGATTCCCCATGCGCCGGCCGCCCGCCATCCTTTTTTTCCATGCCTCCCATAAGATCCTCCGACTTCTCCCGTCCTATTGGCCACCCGGCGCCAATCCGAAGGAGGCCGGTGCCAGGGGCTTCGAGCGATACTTCCAGATCGAGTCGGATGACCTCCGAACGATCTATGGCAAGACGCGGGGCGCCAAAAAAGCGTTAAAGAATTTCAGCGCTTCTTAAAAAAGATAAACTATTGTAATTCAAGGAATAATTTGGTGGAGGCGGCGGGAGTCGAACCCGCGTCCGGAAACCTTCCGCTGCACTTTCTACGTACATAGCTTCTGTTTTAAATTTCGCTCTTGAGGGCTCCCGGAAGCAGGATCCCCCCGTCGCTATCCTGTAAGCTTTTCGCCTCTCTCCCCCCAGGCATGAGAGAGCGGTTATCCTGCCAGAATGACGCCCCCGAACCGGCCCGACAGGCGAAACCGGGAGGACGTTAGCCGACTAAGCGGCTAAAGCGTAATCGTAGTTGTCTGCGATTAGGTTTTCCTGCCTGTTTAACGAGGCCTGCAGGAACCTCGGTACGCTTATGCAGCTTCACGCATCCCCGTCGAAACCGTGACGCCCCCATGGATGTGAAGCGATGTGAATGAACAACTTACGGCCGCAGTATATGTCTTTTCCCTCGTCAAGTCAAGGATGATTCCGACAACGCAGGGCGGCGCACCTTCCCTCACGAGGCCCTGTTTTTCGCCCGGAGGCCCCTCTCCA
>JAHJXP010000080.1 GCA_018827585.1 Pseudomonadota bacterium
TCACGGCCCTGTCGGACGACCGGCAGGACGGGATGTTTTCCGTCCTGGTCAATCCCCTGAACGCCTCAACAGCCTTCCTGAAAGCCGGCCTGGAGGAACTGAGCGGACGGACCAGACCCCTGGCGGCAGAGGAGGAAATGACCGCCGCAGAGATGAGGAAGATTCTCGGCTGGGCCCATAAGGCAGGGGCCGGCATGGTCCGGGAGATGCTGGCGGATTTTATCCGCAGCGCCGAGAGACGCCTCAACCGTGATGTGAAAAGGGTGTACGAGTATTACGAGACCCTGAGGGAGGAGATCGACCGTCGCGCCCGCAAGAAGACGGCCCGGGGGGATGGCGCGGCGTCACCCGCCGAAAACATCGCTGCGGAAGAGCTGGAAACCCTTCGGCGCAAACGGGAGGCCGTCGAGGCGGAACGCGAGTGGAAGATCCGGGACCTCATTGCCAAGTACGCCCTGGGGATAAAGCTTGACCCGCTTTGCGTCATCCGGATTCAGGCGACGGCCCCGGTCTTCCTGATCCATATCAAACGGCGCCTGGCCTCCCGGTCCTTTTTCGTAACCTACAACCCCCTGCTGAAACGGATAGACCCCCTGCCGTGTGAATTCTGCTTCCACCCCTCCGGGGCTTACTCCATCTGCGACGACAAGCTCCATATCGTCTGCAGTGGGTGCATGGCCGCCGCTTCACGATCGGGAAGACCCCACTGCCCGGTCTGTCACGGCAAGCCATGACCTGGTCAATCTTTCACCAGGGCTCAGTACCGTCGCAGCGGTTCAGTCGCCGTTAAGACTGGGGCTTTGTTTCTGCTCGCTGCTACTTTCCTGTCTCTCGGCTATCAAAGACTAATTCCAGTCGTGGTTCAATTTTTAAAATCCGCCCTGTTCACACCTTGTCCCGGTAGCCGAACTCCTGGAGCATCCGGGGGTCGTTGGTCCAGTCCTTCGCGACCCGGACGAAGAGTTCGAGGAAGACCTTGGCGGCGAAGAACTTCTCCATCTCCAGGCGGGCCTTGGTCCCGATCGCCTTGAGCATCGCCCCTTTCCGGCCGATGATGATCCCTTTCTGCGAATCCTTCGCCACGTGGATCGTGGCCGCGATGCGGATCATGTTTCTCGCCTCGTCCTCCTTGAAGGCGTCGACGACGACGGCGGTCGCATAGGGGACTTCCTGGTGGGTGAGGATCGTGATCTTCTCCCGGATGAACTCGGCGGCGATGAAACGCTCGGAGCGGTCCGTCATCATCTCTTCCGGGAAATACCGGGGACCTTCGGGGAGGGCCTCCCAGATCTCCCCGATGAGGGCGTCGACGCCGATGCCTTTGAGGGCGGAGATAGGGATGATCTCCCGGAAGGGATGCAGGCCGCTAAACGCGTCGATGAGGGGGAGCAGAAGCGACTTTTTCACCAGGTCGATCTTGTTGATGGCCAGAAAGACGGGGGGGGCGGATTCCCTGAGGGCCTCGATGATGAAACGGTCGTCCGGGTGGGGGGCGGCGCCCGCCTCGGCGATCAGCAGGAGAAGGTCTACATTCCCGATGGCGCCGGTCGCCGCTTCGACCATCGCCCTGTTCAGGGGGGAGGTCCCCCGGTGGATGCCCGGGGTGTCGAGAAAGATCAGCTGCCCTGGCCGTTCCCCCGCGAGATTGCGGATGCCCATGATCCGGTTCCTGGTCGTCTGCGGTTTGCGGGAGGTGATGGCGATCCTCTCGCCGACTATCCCGTTGAGGAGGGTAGATTTTCCCACGTTGGGCCTGCCGATAATGCCGATGAAACCGGATTTGAACATGTTTCTCTCCATGAAAGATTCTTTGTTCCGGCGGCGCAGCTTAGGATCATATGGAAGATATTCTGAGCCCCGGGGAGGTTCCTGTTGAGATTCTGACCTACACGATATCACGTCGGACAGCGGCATGCAAATCTGACGGCTTCGTAAAAAGTCCGGATGCTGCGTTGCGCTTCATCCGGAGCTTGTTCCGAGCGAAGCGAGGAATCTCCGGGTTTGATTCGGCTAAAGCCTCACAACCATTGCGGCGTACGCCAAAGTACGCCTTCCTCTGGATTCGCGCGCCTTGCCTGCGGCCTTTTTACGAAGCCGTCCCATTTTCACGACTTTTAAGACTTTTTACGAAGCCGTCAAATCTTCCCGGCGTTTCTCCGTAATCAGCCCGGACCAGTCGGTCCTGAGAACCCTCCGGCCTGCCGTCAGAACCAGCGTACGCCGCGGAAGAACGGGATCGGGGACGACAGGGACATCGTCCAGGCCGAAGCGCCCCTTCAGGGCCGCAATGTTCATGCGACGCCGGCCCAGGAAGTTCGAGAGGTCGGCCGGCGAGAGGGAGAAGGCGACGACGCCGGACATATTCGCCTCCCCGTCGTCAGCGGCGGCGAGAAGCGCTTCGGCCATCTCCAGAAAAATCGCGGATTCGACGAGCGCCCTAAAGGCCGGGTGGAATGGCCCCGCGACGACGGCCCCCGGCTCTTCCAGCTCCCGGGTGGTCTGGAGGCCGAGGCGGATGACGGGGATCCCCGCACTGGTCAGTTTTTTCAGGGCATTCTTACAGAGATCCACTGCTTCCGCAAGCGTGAGCGGAATATAGCGTTTTTCCCGGAAGTCGGTGGCGAGGGGCGTTCCCCTGAGAACGATTGTCGGATGGATTCGGACCATATCCGGGCGGAGGGCAATGACCTTGGCGATGGTGTCGGCAAATCGGTCGGGACTGTCCCCCGGGAGGCCGACCATCAGGTGTGCCCCCGTTTCGAAGCCCCGCTCCTTGAGGAGGTACACCGCCCGGACCGCATCCGCCGACGAGTGGCCCCGCCTGGATCGGGAGAGGACCTCGTCGTCGAGCGACTGCGCTCCCACCTCGACCGTCTTGACGCCGGACGATGCGAGGAAAGCGAGTTCGTCCGGGTCAATATTATCGGGACGGGTCGAGATGCGGACGCCGTCGACCGCTCCCTCCCTGAGAAAAGGGGCCGCCAGTTCGAGGAGGCGGCGCTGCTCTTCCCGCGCCATGCCGGTGAAGTTCCCGCCGTAAAAGGCGATCTGGACGGGGGCGCTCTTCCGCCCGGCGCTGCCGAGACAAGCGCGGACGGTTTCCCTAAAGGCCGCAGCCGAGAGGTGGTCCGGGCGGTCCCCGGCGGTCAGTCTTTCGTTGCAGAAGAGACAGCGGTGGGGACAGCCCCTGTTCATGATGAAGATGGGGATGATCAGCGGCATGATTCGTTCGGGAGGAACATCTGTCAGGCCTCTCCCCCGGTCGTGGTCTGAGCGGGAGAAGGTTTGCCGGCCATGTCGGCATCCGGGACCGTATCGTTCTTCCGGATCTCTTCCATGGCCATCCGGGCCGCCTGCTGTTCCGCCTCCTTCTTATTCTTTCCCTTTCCGGTGGCGATCACCCGCTCCCCGATGACGAGGCTCGTTTCGAAGCATTTGTCGTGATCCGGACCTGTTTCGGAGACCAGAAGATAGCGGGGCGCCTCCCGGAATCGGGTCTGGATGATCTCCTGGACGGCCGTCTTGTAATCCCGGTAGACGACGGTTATCGCGCCTTCCTCGATGAGCGGCTCGAATAGCCGCCTGATAATAGCGGCTGTCTGGTCAAACCCCCCGTCGAGATACATCGCTGCCAGGACCGATTCGAAGGCGTTGGCCAGAAGCGAGGGCTTCATCCGGCCGCCCGACGTCTCCTCCCCCCGGCCGAGGAGGAGGAATTCACCGATCCGGAAGCGCCGGGCCAGCTCCGCAAGCGGCTGTTCGTTCACGACCGACGCCCGCAGCTTTGAGAGCTGTCCTTCGGTATAGTCGGGGAATTTTTTCATCAGGGTGTCGCTGACGGCCAGCTCCAGGACTGCGTCCCCCAGAAATTCGAGGCGTTCGTTGTCCCTGTAAGGGAGCGAGGGGTTCTCGTTGGCGAACGACCGGTGGGTGAGGGCATTGTCGAGAAGGCCAATCTCCTCGAAATGGTAGCCGAGCTGTTCTTCCAGCTCCCTGAGCGCGCGAAGGCGATCCTCATTCATCGAGCACCTCCGCGACAAGCCGGCCGTTCCGAAAAGATTCGGGCAGAGCGCGGACGATCCGGTTTGCGGTCGCGGCGCCGCCGCGGACGGCGACAGGGATGTAGTTGTCCGAGAAGCCGAGGGGATATCCGGTCATTTTGTCCTTTCTTGCCTCGACCAGGACTGTTAGAGGCTTTCCGATGAAACTCTCGGCGAAGGCGCGCCGTTTTTCCATCCCGACCTTGCGGAGGCTCTCCGCCCGCCTCTTTTTCTCCTCCTCGCGAACCTGGCCGGGCATCGCCGCCGCCGGGGCGCCGGGCCGGGGGGAGTAGGGGAAGACGTGGAGATAGGAGACGGGCAGCTCCTCCACCAGGCGGAGGGTGTTGAAAAAGGCGGCCTCCGTTTCCCCCGGGAACCCCGCCATCACATCGATGCCGACGCCGATGCCGGGGACGGCGCGCCGTATCCTTTCGACGAGGCCGCTAAAAAAGGCCGCGTCGTAATCCCGGTTCATCGCGGCGAGTATCCCGTCGTCGCCGCTCTGGAGGGGGATGTGAAGGTGGCGGCAGACCGTCCCGGACGATCCGACGAGAGAGATCAGTTCATTGGTGATCTCGCGCGGTTCGATTGAACTCAGGCGTAGCCTTTCTATTCGGCGTTCTTCCGCGATGCGCCGGACAACCGCCGTCAGGTCGGTGGCCGGCACAAGGTCTCGCCCGTAGGCGCCGAGGTGGATGCCCGTGAGGACCGCCTCCCGATAACCGGCAAGGGAGAGGGTGGAGATCCGCTCTGCGACCTCCTGCGCCGGAAGGCTGCGGCTGCCTCCCCTCGCCCGGGGGACGATGCAGTAGCTGCAGGCCGCATTGCAGCCGTCCTGGATCTTCAGAAAGGCGCGGGTGTGTTCCGGGGAGACAGCCGCTCCCAGACGGGAAAACCTTTTTTCATGCCGGATGTCGCCGACCAGGATCTGTGATGCACCTGCCGCCATCTCCCCGATAAGCTCAGGTATCCGCTCTTTTTCGGAATTCCCGGCGATCACCCGGACGCCGGGGATCCGGGCGATCTCCTCCGGGGCCGTCTGGGCGTAACAGCCGGTCACGAGGACGGCCGCCTCCGGGTTTCTCCGGATCGCCCGACGGATGAGCTGGCGGGACTGGAAGTCCGTCCGCCTGGTGACCGTACAGGTGTTGATGATGTAGCAGTCCGCCCGTTCCGCAAACGGTACGAGGGCCAGGCCGCGGCTGGAGAGCGCCGCCGCGATCCCGGCTGATTCGCACTGGTTGACTTTGCAGCCGAGGGTGGCTACGGCGATCTTAAACATCCTGACCTTTTCAATCCGCTTTTTTTAAGGAGTCATCTAATCCCCGGGAGCGCCGTTTGTCAAGATGAAACGATTTCTGGTCTTTCCCGGCCGTTTCCGGTAAAATGCCGGCACGTCACCGGAGGAGGTGGTTTATGGAAGAGATGATCCACGCCGTGTCCGAACAACCGCTGATCGCGACAGTGGTCATTTTTGCAGCGCTGCTCAGCATCTACCTTATCTTCAAGAGTCTCGTCAAACTATTCCTGATCGTAGTTCTAATTGCGGTCGCGGTCGGCGGCTACTCCTACCTCAAACACCCGGAAAACTGGCCCGCCAGCCTCGAGGAGGCCGTGCAGAAGGTCCGCGCCGGGACCGACCGGGCGCTGGAAAAGGGAAGGGGAGTCTACGAGAAGGGCAAAGATCTCGTCGACAGGGGAAAGGTTGTCCTGGACAGCGGGGTCGAAAAAGGAAAGGCGGTCATCGATAAAGGGGCGGACAAGGGGAAGGAGATCGTCGACAAGGGAAAGGATGTCCTGGACAGCGGGGTCGAAAAAGGAAAGGCGGCCATCAATAAAGGGGTGGACAAGGGGAAGGAGATCGTCGACAAGAGATAAGGATGTCGCGGACAAGATCGGGAAGCTCTTCGAAAGGGAAAAGGAGACTGGGACAAAATAGCCGCCCCGGCGGCTTCCCCACTGCTCACAAACCGAAACTCTTCTAACGTATAAAGGCGGTATGAATAAGCACAAGATTTTTATAGCAGATTCCCGTTCCATGGCGGAGGTTCCTGATGAGTCCATCCATCTTGTCATTACGTCGCCGCCTTACTGGCAACTCAAGGATTACGACAATGTTCAGCAGATTGGCTTTCATGATACCTACGAAGAATACATCAACAACCTGAACCTCGTATGGAATGAATGCCACCGTGTCCTGCACGGCGGTTGCCGCCTGTGCATCAATATCGGTGATCAGTTCGCTAGGTCTGTTTATTATGGGCGATATAAAGTCATCCCCATCAGAACCGAGATCATCAAATTCTGTGAATCCATCGGTTTCGACTACATGGGGGCCATTATCTGGCAGAAGGTCACGACCTGTAACACGACGGGCGGCGCCACGATTATGGGGTCGTACCCCTATCCACGAAATGGAATTATCAAGATCGATTACGAATTTATCCTGCTCTTTAAAAAACCAGGAATTACCCCGTCGGTCAGCAAGGCGGCGAAAGGGCAGTCAAAACTGTCTGTTGATGAATGGAACGAATATTTCACCGGGCACTGGAATTTTTCCGGGGAGAAACAGGATAAGCATCTGGCCATGTTTCCTGAAGAACTTCCCCGGCGGTTGATCAGGATGTTCAGCTTTGTCGGAGAGACTGTTCTTGACCCCTTCCTGGGAAGCGGTACGACCTCCCTGGCGGCCAAGCGTCTTCAAAGGCACTCGATCGGATACGAGATTAATGAGTCCTTCTTGCCGGTGATCAGAAAAAAAATCGGGGCGGAGCAGGCCGATATTTTCAGTCAGACCGTTGTAGCAGTCGTTAAACCGGCACGGGCGACCGTCGACTACCGGCAGGAAATACGAAAACTTCCCTATATTTTTCACGATCCCGTCCTATTCGACAAGAAGATGGATCCCAGGAAGATGACCTTCGGTTCAAAAATTGAAGCCAGAAGTAATAAGGGCATGGGTCAAAGACCTGGTCATCGTGAAAACATTTGTCGGCCTGAAATTTCAGGAGGCAATTCTGAAACGGGTTGCCTCACATACAGGTAAATCCTACAGGACAGCTGATCCTGAGGAAGAGGCAAAGGGGATCGACGGCTATATCGGCGACCATCCCGTCAGCATCAAACCACAGACTTATGAATCGAAGCAGATGTTACCGGAAAGCATCGGGGTGCAAATTATCTACTATGACAAAGTAAAGGACGGGATAAATATCTTTATTGACGAATTCTGATTTTATGGAACAAGACAATCCAGCCGTCTCGCTGCACTCGCGCTGCGGATTGCCATCCGCTTTCTGTCCATTCGCTATGCGCCGGTCCATCAAGCGAATGCAGTGAGCTATCGTTCCCGCGAGCAAACTCGCGCGTCCGGCAGCCGCTGATCCGTAGCGCGTTAGGCCGGAATAAAAGGCATCGGATGAGATTCGGGGCAGGTGGTGAAATTGCAAAGTGAAGAGAAAGAACTCAAAGTGTTCATCTCGAACCGAGAATCGAGCTGCGACGAGTGTGGTGAGGGACTCGGTTCGAAGGCTTGGATTACACTCGCTGGAGATAAGGGAGCATTATGCTTGTCGTGCGCCGATTTAGACCATCTTCTTTTTCTTCCTTCCGGTAATGTAGCTTTGACCAGGCGCGCCCGCAAGCATTCGGCCCTTTCTGCCGTTGTGCTTAAGTGGAGTCGCGCTCGAAAGCGATATGAACGGCAGGGACTGCTGGTTGAAGCGCAGGCGTTGGAGAAAGCGGAAGAGGAGTGTCTGGCCGACGACGACGTCAGAGAGCGCCGCAGGGAGCGAGAGGCCACTCGCAGAGAGGGATTGGACCGTCGGTATGTGGACCAGTTTGCCGCGCGGGTAAGGGAACACTTCCCCGGCTGCCCCGCTGGAAGAGAACGAGAAATAGCAGAGCACGCCTGCCTCAAGTATAGTGGACGAGTCGGACGGTCTGCCTCTGCCAAAGCGTTGGATGAGGAGGCGGTACGTCTATCAGTGATCGCTCACCTCCGCCATCGGGAGACAAAATACGACGAGCTTTTAGCGAAGGGATACGACAGGTGGGAGGCCCGTACCGCAGTAGAGAAGGCTGTTCATCAGGTGTTGCAGAAATGGGAGACATCGGATTCACCGTACTGCAGAACTGGCGCTGCGGATTGCCATCCGCTTTCTGTCCCGGCGTTTGCGCCGGTCAAGCAAGCAAATGCCACGGCCAGCCGTTCCATCGAGCAAGGTCGCGTGTCCGGCGGCCGCTAAGCTGCGGCATGTTATGCCCTGCCTCTTACCTTTTACCCTCGCCCGCCCGGGTTGGGAAGGCCGTCGGCCTAAGTTTCGCCTCTTCTCTGCTCCAGAAGTCCGTCCCAGTCCAGCGTCGGGAAGATCCGGTGGAGATCATGGTCGTCCTCCACGAAACGGCAGTCGAGGTTGGCGAAAAGCTTTGCCGCAACCTGCCGGGCCGGTTCCGGGGGAACGACGACGTCGTTCAGCCCGTGGTAGAGCGTCACGGGAAGAAGCCGCGGCTTTGAATAATATTCGCTCAGATCGACGAGGCCCAGGGCCGGGGCAAGGAGGATGAGCCGCCGGACGCGGGACTCATGGCGGCAGGCAAAGAGGGTTGCCATCAGGCCACCGAAGCTTGAACCGACGAGGATCAGGTTCTTCCTCCCGGTGAGAAATCCCTCGAGCTGGATCATCCGCTCCTCGAGGGAGCCGAAGTAGTCATTCATGAGCATCTCCGGGTATCTCTCCCGGAAAAAGCTCCCCTTAGTCCCCCGGCTGCTGCTGTCGAGACCGTGAATGAATATGCGCATAAAATCGCCCATCCGTGCCTCCCATTTCCGAAATCCTGTTTTGCGGCAGCTCTCCTCTTTCCTTATGTTGCGGGGATAAAAGGCCGCCAGTCCTGAATCCATCACCAACACTTTATGATGATTGAGTTTACAGCATAAACGATGATTCTTTTTATTCAGTGAGGTGAATGTTAATTGTCAGCAAACTCCCTGCTTTCCATGATTTGCTGAAAGTTGGTGGTGGATTTTGCCAGTCCTTTCCCGTTGCTTTCCATATCCCGGCGTGCTATGAATTTTCAAGCAAAAAAAGAAAGCCTTCCCCGGCGGAAGGCCGATTTCCGTAAACCGCCAGGCACTTGCGAAAAGGAGGGAAAACCAATGTCGCGTGTGATTCCTTTCCGGGCGCTCAGACCCAGGAAACAGTTCGCCGATCAGGTCGCGGCCCCGCCTTATGATGTCCTAAACGTGGAAGAGGCGCGGCGCCTGATCCGTTCTAACCCGCTGAGCTTTCTGCGCGTAGAAAAATCGGAGAGCGATCTTTCCGATGCCGCCGGCGTGGATGACCGCCGCATCTATGAACGGGCAAAGGAGAATCTGGAGGCGCTGATCCGAAAGGGCATCCTTTTCAGGGAAGAGAGAGAGTCGTTTTATCTTTACCGGCAGCGGAGAGGCGATCACGTCCAGACCGGTATCGTTGCCGGCGTCAGCCTGGCCGAGTACGAGACCGGAAAGATCAAGCGGCACGAACTGACTCGGGCAGAAAAGGAGCGGGAGAGGACGAGCCACATCGATACGGCTGGGGCTCAGACGGGCCCGGTATTTATGACCTATCGAGGGCGCGAAGAGATCAACCGCCTAACGGCGCGGGTTGCCGCGACGAAGCCCGAGTATGACTTTACGGCCGACGACGGTGTCGTCCATACCGTATGGCTCATCGCAGATCCTGCGGATATCCTTGGCGTCGTTGAAGGGTTTGCCCCGGTCGAAGCGCTCTACATCGCCGACGGCCATCACCGGGCCGCCGCGGCGGCGGCGGTCGCCCGCCTCCGGCAGGCCAGGAATGACTGCGACCGGGGGGACGAGTCGCACCACGTTCTGATGGCCGTCATTTTCCCCGAGGATCAGGTACGGATCATGGACTACAACCGTGCAGTCCGGGACCTGAACGGCCTGACCGAAGAGGCGTTCCTGGAGCGCGTCGGCGATGACTTCCTGATCCGGTGGGACTTCCCCGGCAAGGCGCCGCGCAGGCCCCGTGAATTCGGGATGTATTTGAACGGCGCCTGGAGTCTGCTGACGGCCCGGGAGGCTATCCTGCGGGATGACGACCCCATCGCCGGTCTCGACGTCTCGCTCCTCCAGGAGCGCCTCCTCGGCCCGATCCTCGGAGTCCGGGATCCGCGGACCGACCCCCGGATCGACTTCATCGGGGGCGTCCGGGGAATGGCGGAATTGGAACGACTTGTGAATCGGGAAGGTTTTGCCGTTGCCTTTTCCCTGTATCCCCCGACGGTGGGACAGATGATGGCCGTGGCGGACGCCGGGAAGGTCATGCCCCCGAAATCCACCTGGTTTGAACCCAAACTGAGGAGCGGGCTATTCGTATTTCTGCTGGAGTGAACATGGAAGAGCGCCCAAGCGTAGGGGAGACGGTCGATGAGATCCTCGGGGGGCGCCTCCGGATCATTCAGAAAAAAGACGGTTACCGCTTTTCAATCGACTCCCTCCTCCTCGCCCATTTTGCCAGCGTACACGAGGATGACAACCTGATCGATCTGGGTACGGGCAGCGGGATCGTCGCCATGATCCTTGCGCGCCGCCGCCGCTGCCGGAGGATTGTCGGGATCGACATCCAGGAAGAACTCGTGGCGATGGCGAAGCGGAGCGTAGTCTTAAACGGTCTGGAAGGGCGCGTGGAGATCCGCCGAGGTGATATCCGCCGCCCGGAGTCGCTCTGCGCACCCGGCGCCTTCGACGCGGCCGTGTTCAACCCGCCCTACCGGAGGCTCCGGTCGGGCCGGATGAACCCCGACCCCGAAAAGGCCGTCGCCCGGCATGAGATCGAGGGCGCGGTGGGGTATTTCCTTGCCGCCGCGGGTTACGCCCTCCGGGAGGGAGGTCGCGCGTGTGCGATCTATCCGTCCGCGCGGATGGTGGAGATTGTCTCGCAGATGAGGAGCCGCCGGATCGAACCAAAGCGGCTGCGGATGGTCCATTCCCGCCCCGGCGCACGGGGGGTGTTTGTTCTCGCCGAAGGGGTGAAAGGGGGGCGGGAAGAGCTGGCCGTTGAACCGCCTCTGTACATCTATGGGGAGGCGGGCGGATACTCCCCGGAGATGGCGGCTGTTTTCAGATGTCTTTCCGTTTCTCCCGCTGACGGCGACGGGCGATCTCCCGCGTCATGACCCTCTCCATGATTTCGCGGAGTTCCGCATCCTGGACTGCCTCAAGGCTTTCCCGCACCATGTTTCGGTCGCGTCCCTTGAGCGGAGGAAGGGTGGGATCGGGCGGCGGCGCACCGGCTGTGCCCGGAGGAGGCGGCGGGATCTCGCCGATGGAGAAAAAGAGGCCCTTGATTCCCTCGTTTTCGGAAAGCTCGTTGATCCTGGCGAGGATTTCCTCCTTGAGAAACTGAAGCTGGTGCATCCAGACCGGGGAGGAGACCCGGACGATGAGTGTGCCGCGTTTCATGTTATCAGGAAAGGTTTGGGCGGCAATCTGGGGCCCGACGGACCGTCGCCAGAGATCCAGGAGACGTTGGTCCGTTCCGGAAGAAGGGATGTTTTTTTTCTTGAGGATCTTCCGGAGGATCTCCCCCAGCATCTCCGGTTTAGGCTGTCTCGGTCTTTTGCGCATGGGAATTTTTCTCAGACGAGTTTTTTCAGCTCTGCGGCGAAGGCGTCGTAGGTCCGGCGGTCGAAGAGAACGAAGCGGATTGCCTTGATATCGGTGTGCTCCCGCAGGTAATCGACGGCCGTCTTCAGCGCGATATGGGCCGCCTCGGCGAGGGGGTAGCTGTAGACCCCGGTGCTGATCGCCGGAAAGGCGATGCTCTTGAGTCCCCTGGCGGCGGCGAGCTTGAGACTGGAAAGATAGGCGCTCCTGAGGAGATCCGCCTCACCCTTCGTCCCGCCTTGATAGATGGGGCCTACGGTGTGGATCACATGTTCCGCCTTAAGATTTCCGGCGGTCGTGATAACGGCCTGGCCCGTCGGGCAGCCGCCGATCTTTCGGCATTCGTCCATGATCGACGGTCCGCCGGCGCGGTGGATGGCGCCGTCCACCCCGGCGCCGCCCATGAGCCGGGAGTTGGCCGCATTGACGATGGCGTCGGTCTCTTCCTTTGTGATGTCTCCCTCGACGAGGGCCAATATTCCCTGGTTGATTCTGATTTCCATGGCGTCTTCTCCTTTTGTCCGTTTCACCCGGAGCGAATCCTGACGGCTTCGTAAAAAGACCGGATGCTGCGTTGCGCTTCATCCTTCGTCATTGCGGCGTACGCCAAAGTACGCCTTATTCCTCAGGGTTCGCGCGCCTTGCCTGCGGCCTTTTTACGAAGCCATCCCCTTTTCGCTGCTTTTAAGACTTTTTTACGAGGGCGTCAATCCGGGGCGTCGTTCCAGGCGGTTTCACGGGTCGGGCGTTTCCCGGCAGGGGGTTCCCTCCCCGTAGACGAGCATGCGGTAAGTCTTCTCGATCCGGTCCCAGTTCTCCTCCCGGTCCATCGACCAGTAGCGACCGATGACGGAAACGACCTTCCCCAGGCCGATCTCCGCGGTCTTCTTTTCTATGCTTCCGATATAATGCGCCCCGCTTTCCGGTGTTTCCCCCCGCCGGCCGAGCATGGCGTGGATGTAGAGGTTGCGGACGCCCTCCCGCCGGGCGAGCTCCATCAGGGCGAAGAGATGGCGGATGGAACCATGGGAGCTGAAGAAAGAGACGATGCCGAGCAGATGGAGCGCCCTCCCGCTGTCCCGTGCGGAACGGATCGTCTGCAGAAAGACCTCGTTGCGGAAGAAAGAGCCGTCGGTGATTGACCGGTCGATCTTCACCCGGTCGGAGTAGATCCGCCTCCCGGCGCCGATATGGAGGTGACCGGCCTCCGAGTTGCCGACGGCGCCTCTCGGCAATCCCACCGCCTCGCCCGCGGCTTGAAGCGTCGTATGGGGCCAGGCGCTCATCAGGGCGTCCATGCGGGGGGTGCGGGCCTTCGCGATCAGATTGCCCCTTGTCTCGCCGCTCCAGCCCCAGCCGTCAAGGATGAGCAGAAGGACCCGGCGGCCGGCGGCCGGTTTATCCGACTTTCCCGCCGCCGGGAAAACGGGACCCAATTCGAGCAGGGAACGCCCCGTCATCGCGGCCGGCCGCGGGAGTCCCAGGAGGTCGAGGACCGTAGGGGCGACATCGGCGAGATCGCCCCCCGAACGGAGGAGCGGAGGGGGATCTTCCCCGGCAATGATCAGGGGGACGGGGCTGTCCGTATGGCCGGTGTCGA
>JAHJXP010000081.1 GCA_018827585.1 Pseudomonadota bacterium
ACCCCCCCCCCTTCCACACATCCGCCTCGATCTTTTATGACAGTAACAACTATAAAAGAAGCGGCGGCTTGCAAATGGTTCATATCACCGTTGCCAATATTTCATTGACACTCAGGGTCGTTCCTCTTATACTCCCACCCCACAGAGACATTTATTGTCTGAAAAAGGCAAATATTTGGAGCGATATCAGTGAGTTATTTATTGTTATTCTTCACCCCGTTAATATGAGGCGCTGACAGAGGACCCGGGCGGTCCTCCGGAAAACGCCGTCCTGCCGTCTTTCCCCCGCTGACCGCTTAGCCCCCTGAGGGTCATGCCGCGGAGATCACGGCATGGCGCAATCAGGAGGCGACATTGGTCGATCAGTATTCAATAAATTCAAATTATTTCACAAAGATCAGGAATATTTTCCATCAGGGACTGGGCCATCCCTGGTCCTACCGGATTGTCCGTCTTGCCTTGGCGGCCCTTTTCATCTACGCCGGCGTGACCAAGCTCTTCGATTTATCGGGACCTGGGCCTCATCGGGGTGGGGGCGACGTGTCTGAGCCTTTCCCGACGGGTCTGGGAATATCACGAAAATCAATATAAGGAGGTATTCAATGAGCGGAATCAAAAACATCTTTGCGGGTCGTTGGGGCATCATCGGCGTCGGAATTATTATCGGAATTTTAGCGCCGCTTTTGCAGAAATGGGGGAATCCCGGCAACATGGGGGTTTGCGTTGCCTGCTTCGAACGGGACATCGCCGGCGCCCTCGGCCTTCACCGGGTGGATTTGGTGCAGTACATCCGTCCCGAAATCGTTGGTTTTGTCCTCGGGTCGCTGGCGGCCGCGTATCTGTTCAAGGAATACCGCTCCCGGTTGGGCTCTGCGCCGATCGTTCGGTTTGTCCTCGGTGTCTTTGCCATGATCGGGGCGCTGGTGTTTCTCGGATGCCCTTGGCGGGCGGCGCTTCGTCTCGCCGGCGGCGACGGCAACGCCATCCTCGGCCTGCTGGGTCTGATCTTCGGCATCTGGATCGGCACCCTTTTCCTGAAAAGGGGATTCAACCTCGGACGGACCCAGCAGACGCACCATACGGCGGGATGGATGCTTCCCCTCTTCATGGGGGGGCTGCTATTACTCATGCTTGTCTTCCCTCATATTACCGGGGAGGCAAAAAGCGGGGTTCTATTTTACAGTGTGAAGGGGCCAGGAGCGATGCATGCACCCCTTGCGGTGTCTCTGGTCGTGGGTCTTCTGATCGGGTTTATAGCCCAGCGGAGCCGCTTCTGCACCATGGGGGCCATCCGTGACTTCGTCCTCTTCCGACAGATGCACCTCCTTTCGGGATTCATTGCCCTCATCGTTACCGCCTTGGTCGTCAACTTCATCCTGGGGCAGTTCAAACCGGGCTTCGATGGCCAGCCCGTTGCCCACACGATGCACCTCTGGAATTTCTTGGGAATGGCGCTGTCGGGCCTGGCCTTTTGCCTGGCCGGCGGGTGTCCCGGCCGTCAGCTCTTTCTGGCCGGGGAGGGGGACGGAGACGCCGCCGTCTTCGTGATGGGCATGATTGTCGGGGCCGCCATCGCCCATAACTTAGGCCTGGCCAGTTCGCCGACCGGTGTCGGGCCGTACGGAATCCCCGCCGTGGTAATCGGGTTTACGGTATGTCTGTTCATTGGATTGACCATGAGAAAAAGCATTACATAAGGAGGAAGAGATGGCTAAGACGATAGATGCTCGCGGACTTTCATGCCCCCAGCCCGTCCTGATGACCCTTGATGAGATCAAGACAGGCAAGGCAGATGAAATCATCGTCATGGTGGACAACGATGCTTCGAAGGAAAATGTTTCCCGTGCCGCAGTCAGCCGCGGATGGATGGTGGCTAACATCGATGAAAAAAACGGTGTATTTAACGTAACGATAAAAAAAGGTTAGTTATTGTGGCTCTCTTCAGTTTTCTGAAAGGAAATCAGATGCAGGATCCCCCCGGTCGTGACAGGCAGGTCGACCGGGGGATTCTCATGTCCGAAAATGCGAGCAAGGTGATTCAGGCGAAAAACTTGCTGAAAAAAAACGAATGGGAAATCTGGGTCATGGGGCCGCCGCCGGAAATCCGGCAGGAGTGCGACCTGGTCATCGAATTCCCGCTGATCGAAGAAGTGTAGATTCTAAGAACCTTGGGATCGGCAGGGCTGCCGCCCCTGAGAACGGTGCCCGTCACAGGCCCATTTCTCCTTGCCGTGGGTTCGGCTTTCAGCAGCGGTCCGGATGTCCTGTTCCGGGAGGAGTTCGAGAGCCGTGCCCAGTGGGAACCGCTGACGTTTCCGAAGATCAAGGCGCATTCAACCTACACCCTGATCCGGGAAAAGGAGAAATCCATATTGAAGGCCGAAAGCCGCACTTCCGCCTCGGCCATGGTCTGTCGCCGCACCTTCAACGTCTACGAAACCCCCAGCCTCCGCTGGCGCTGGCGGGTGGAGCAACTGTCGGACTGGGGAGACCCGAAGGAAAAAGCGGGGGACGACTATCCGATCCGGGTCTATGTCATGTTTTCTTACGACCCGACCCAGGCGATACTGGGGGAGCGCCTGACATACGGCGCCGCCAAAGCGATCTACGGCCAATATCCGCCGCACAGCACCCAGAATTATGTCTGGACGGGCCGCAGTATTTCCGAACGGATCATTCAGAGTCCCTACACGGACCAAGCCTTCATGGTCGTGCTGGAAAAGGGGAAGGAACGGGTCGGCCAGTGGGTGGAGGAGTCGGTCAAGGTCCTGGAGGACTACCGAAAGGCCTTCGGTGATCCCCCGGCGAAGGCGGGCCTGGCCGTCATGAGCGATACGGACAATACCGGGGAAAGCGCCGTTGTATATTTGGATTTTATTGAAGTGGGGAAAGATAAACCATAAAAAGGAGGTTGAAAGATATGAAGACAACCGTTGACGCCAGAGGGCTTGCCTGTCCGCAGCCCGTACTGTTGGCGAAAAAGGCGATTGCGGAGAACGAAGAAGTGATCGTCCTCGTGGACAATCCCATTGCTGTGGAAAACATCCGACGCCTGGCCGAGAAAGCGGCCTGCGGCTTCTCCGTTGCAGATAAGGGGGGAGGGACACTGGAGATCGCTCTGACACGAAAAAGGGTGACGGACCTAATGCCTGTGGATTCCGAAGCTATCGTAGAAGAACTGTCATGCGCTTCTGCCCAGGAGAAAGGACCTGGTCCTTTCGTGGTCGTCCTTTCCGACAACCATATGGGCAGGGGAGACGACGTCCTGGGAGACGTCCTCATCCAGAGCTTCATCCATACCCTTCTGCAACTGAATCCGCTGCCCGATACAATCATTTGTTACAACGCCGGCGTCAAGCTTGCCGCGAAGGATTCGGCGGTTCTGGATGATCTGCAGCAACTGGTGCAGGCCGGGGTGAACATTCTGGTCTGTGGGACCTGCGTCAACTATTTCACGCTTGGGGAGAAGATCGCCGTGGGTCATATTTCCAACATGTACGACATTGCCGAAACGATGGCCGGCGCCTCCCGGCTGGTGCGTCCCTGATGGAACAGCAAAAATATATCGTATTCCTCTTTCCTTCCGTCAGCCATACCCTGAAGGCGGAAAAGATTCTTAAGGAACAGGGAATTGCCCACAAGCTGATCCCCGTGCCCCGCCATATCGGTTCGGACTGTGGCGTCTGCCTCCGTGTCACAGCGGACCGGCAGGACGCTGCGGAAAGTGCGCTGCAGGGGCGGGTGAACTGGGAAGAGATGGTTTTTCTGTAAGCAGGAGTCAAACGATGCAACCAGATCCGGGAGCAGATCCGATCATCTATTTCGATAACGCCGCCACCTCCTGGCCCAAACCCGCGGAGATGATCGAGGCGATGATCGGCGGCAGTCCCGGCCGCTCCGGGCATCACCGCTCCCTCGATGCGGGGCGGATCATCCTGGAAACCAGGGAGGCTCTGGCGGAGCTTTTCGGAAGCAACGATTCTCTCCGGATTGCCTTCACCAAAAATGCCACGGAGGCGCTGAATATCGCCCTGCCGGGTATTCTCCATTCGGGCGATCATGTCATTACCTCCGGCATGGAACACAATTCCGTCATGCGGCCATTGCGCTTTTTAGAGACACAGGGGGTGCAAATATCGGTCGTTTCCTGCTCCGGCGACGGCAGGCTGAACCCCGAGGATGTCCTCGCCGCGATTCGGCCGCAGACCCGCCTACTGGTCGTTACCCACGCCTCGAATGTGACGGGAACCATCCAGCCCATTGCCGAGCTGGGACAAATCGTCCGGGACCATGGATTTCTGTTCTGTGTGGACGCCGCCCAGACGGCCGGGGCATTGCCCATCCATGTTGACGAAATGGCGATCGACCTCCTGGCTTTTTCAGGCCACAAGTCCCTCTTCGGACCCCAGGGGACAGGGGGGCTTTATATCCGGGAGGGAATAGAAAAGCATCTCCAGCCTTTGATGATGGGCGGCACGGGGAGCCGCTCAGAGTTTGAAGTGCAACCGGATTTCATGCCCGACAAATACGAGTCGGGAACTCCCAACACCATCGGACTCGCCGGCCTTGGCGCCGGGGTTCGTTTTGTCCTCGCGGAAGGGGTGGAAGCCATCCGCAGCAAAGAGGAAGGGTTGACAGAGAGATTTCTGAAGGGGCTTGCTTCCCTGAAAGGCATTACCGTTTATGGGCCTCCCGATGCCGCGAGCCGGACGGCCGTAGTCTCTTTTAACGTCGCCGGTGTTTCTCCTTCCGAGGCGTCTCTTGAACTCGACGAACGCTTCGGTATCCTCTGCCGGCCCGGACTGCATTGCGCCCCCGCCGCGCACCGGACGATCGGGACCTTCTCCCGGGGAACGATCCGTTTCGGATTCGGTTACTTCAACAATGACGAGGAAATATCCTTTGCCCTGGAGGCGATCCAATCCTTGGCCGGAGGCAGCACGGAACAGTAAGGGAATACAAAAGTGATTGAAAATGCCGGATTCCTGGTCAAGCCCGGAATGACGGAAAGAGCGTATGCCAGGCAGGGCCGTGCATAGCATGGCCGAATCGCCGTCGATCGAGGTCCTGATGGGCGAGCTGGAGAAGCTCAAGAATAGAATACGATCGACGAAGAGCGGGCAGTCTTGTCGCAGTGGGCCGCACGATGATGCGTGTCTCTTCATAAAAAAGCCCTTGACAGTATCCGCGTATGTGTTATGAAACCGCAAAACGTGATACGGTGATCTGAAGATGTCTGAACTGGTTCGCTTCGGTGTTTCCCTGGAAAAGCCCCTCTTGGACAGGTTTGATGTCCTGAACCGGGCAAAACAGTACATCAACCGCTCGGAGGCCCTGCGGGACCTGATCCGCCGGGAGCTGGTCGAGAGGGAGTGGCATGAGGGGCGCGATGTGGCCGGCGCCATCACACTCGTCTACGACCACCATAAGCGGGACATCATGAGCCGGGCGATTGACACCCAGCATGAATTCCAGGAGGTGATCATTTCCACCCAGCACATCCATCTCGATCATCATAACTGCCTGGAGATTGTGGCTGCGCGGGGGAAAGCGGAAGAGGTTCAGAAACTGGCTGATGCCCTGAGGTCCATCAAGGGGGTCCGCCACGCAACCCTGTGCATGGCCAGTACGGGGCGAGAGATCGGGTAGGCGTATTATTTTTTTGCCCGGACGTGTTACGAATATTAAATTCATAACATGCGATAGTGAAGAAAGGAGAAACGGATGAACGAAAAGAACGTAGGGCCGGTTGATCAGGCCGACCCCAAAACCTGCGATTATCTGAGATGCATCGATTTTCACGGTCATGACTGCTCCGGATTGGCGACCGGCTTTCGTGCCGCCAGGGTGGCGTTGGCCCACCTGCGGTTGATATGGCCGCCCGTATGATCGGTCTCTCCCAATCCAAGATTCAAGACAACCATGTAAGACGGCTCTGCCGTTCCGTCCATGAAATGCAGGACAAAGTATGGAGGGTATATCGTCACAGCCCGCAAGCCGAGTCAGCGAGGGCACACCGAAAGGTGATTAGAACTTCTCCTGATAACGTCCTTCACTGCCGGTTTAGCGGCGCAAATTGAAGGGAAAGCGAGAGGTCGGGGCAACGGCCACTGGGGTCGGTTTGATGTAGGAGGATTCGATGACGAGGTACAGTTCGCATACGTCAATGGGGCAGCCTTTGCGGCGGCGCCCTTCTCATTACACGGGCGCGGTTCAGACCGCGACAGGGGGTTTGTGATGGCATGGCTGAGTTACTTGGTAGATTATGGCATCATAGGACTGCTGATTCTCCTGTCTATCATTTCCATGGCAGTTTTTGTGGAGCGCTGGGTTTTCCTCAGGAGGGTCGACCCCTGCGGCTACAAAGGGAGCAGGCGCACCCTGGAGATAGCGATTACGAGAAAGCTGGGAGTAATTGCCTCCATCGGGAGCAATGCGCCCTACATTGGCCTTCTCGGGACCGTGCTCGGCATCATGTTGACCTTCTACACAATAGGTGTCGAAGGGTGTGTGGATGCCACACGTATCATGGTGGGGCTCGCCCTCGCCCTCAAGGCAACCGCCATAGGTCTGGTGGTTGCCATACCATCCATTGTTTTTTACAATACCCTTTTGCGGCGGGTCAAAGTAATTCTTTTGGAGTGGGACGACCGTCATGAATGAAAAGGAATTCGATTACATTAACATGATCCCCTTTATCGACGTGATGCTTGTGCTGCTCACCATAGTGCTCACCACAAGCACCTTTGCAGTAACGGGCATCATACCCGTGGAACTGCCGAAGGTAGCGGGAAAACATGAAGCGGCTACGGTGACGCAGGTTGTGGTGATTGATAAGCAGGGTGCTATCCTTTACCAGGGCAAGGCCATCACCCTCCCAGACCTCAAGGCCCGTATTACCGCCATACCGAGACAGACGCCATTTGTTATCAAGGCCGACAAGGATATTCCCCTCCAAGGGTTTGTCGAGGTCCTTGATCTCATCAAGACGGTAGGCTTCAGAAAGGTGAGCCTCCAGACCGAATGGACGGGTCAATGAGAGAAAACTACTTAGGAGCAGCCATCTCTATCCTGGTGCACTCATCCGTCATACTGCTCCTGGTGGCTGCTTCGTTTAACATGCAGAACAGACCGGTCAAGATGGTGGAGATCGATTTCTCGCTCACGAAGGATCCTGCAAAGGAGTCTCCACTGAAAGTCGAAAAGGAGATAATTGAGAAAAAACCACGGATCCTTAAAGGAGAGACGATGCCAAAGAGGATAGTGGAGCCAAATCGGCCTGTTAAGAAGAATCCAGAAACCGTTCCAGTGAAAGATGAGGTCGAACCGCTTCCTGTGCCGTCCATCATCACTGCGTCAGCCACGGACCCGGGGAAAGAGCGGGTCGAGCTGCCTCATGTGCCGACCATCGTCACTGCGTCGGATGCTGAAGGCGAAATGGTCGTACATGGCACACCGGCAACCTATGCGGGCTCCTCCGGGTCGGGGAACATCCTTCAGGCGCACGGCGGTTCTGCCAATGGGAAAGAGGGTGCGGAAAGCGGCGGTAGGGGTACAGGTAAAGGTGGCGAGGTCATGCTCGAAGAAGGCAAGGACTACAACTATATCCGTGATGCGGTCATGAAGAATATTGGATACCCGGAGAGAGCGAGGAGGATGGGGTTTGAGGGAAAGACGCTCCTCTCCTTCATGGTGCTGGAAAACGGGACTACAAGCCAGATTAAGGTAGAGAAGAGCTCGGGCTACAGGCTTCTCGACGACAGCGCGAAAGAGGGGATCGCAAGAACGGTGATTCCCAGAAAGGTGTCCTACAGGGTCGTTGTGCGCCTCCCCATAACATTCACACTCCGGGTTTCAAAAGGTGACGGGACATGAATGCGGCCCATTCCACAAAAGTAGCAGAGGGGAGGTGATGGGAACATCTCGATGATGTAGTTCTTCGAGGAAGCGGCAAGTATCGGAGGGACAGGGCCAACCTTGGCGGGAAAAACCCTGCCCCCCCGATGAAAGAAAGCGATGTCTGTTGCCACCGCCTTCCCCGTATTTATTGTAACAAAGGCGGCGGTGAAAGAAAAGGAGGGAATTTTGAAGAAGAATATCTCAAAGATCGCCATCTGTGTTCTTCTGGCATTTTTTGTCATGGTCACATCGGTAAGGGCGGAAGAACCAAAGAGAGAAAAAAGGGAAGAGAAGACGGAACTTCAAGAGATCGTGGTAACGCCTACCGGAAAGATCGAAGACGAAAGCAAGGCGAAGGTGCCTGCTGTGGTGGAAACGCTTACCCCGGAAGGGATCGAGCGAATCAATGCCATAGATACGGCAGATATCTTCAAATACATGCCTGGTTCCTATCTAAGGAAACTCTATCCGGGATCCACCAACAGTCCTCTTGTCATCAGGGGAAACAACTCGACCATGACGGCCCGAACCCTGGTCGTTGCCGACGGCGCGCCCATAAGCGATTTTACGGCGGCGGGAAACAGCAATGCGCCAAAGTGGCAGATGGTAACACCGGGCGAGATTGAAACGATGGAGATGATCTATGGGCCATACTCGGCGGCCTTGAGCGGCAACTCCATGTCGGGGTCGGCCATCATCACAACCCGTATGCCTGAGAAATTTGAAACAGGGGCAGACTTTACCTATACCTTCCAAAATTTTCGAGAGTACGAAACCAATGAGGACCTCAAGGGATATACGGCAAATGCCTATGTGGGTCATAAATTGGGACCGTTTTCCTTTATGGTTTCGGCCAATCGGCTGGAGACTCGAGCCCAGGGAACAAGTTATATGACGTTAGATCCGAGCAACGGCGGTACGCCTTCAGGCAATGTCATAACCGGGTGGACGGCAGATCGCGATCCCAAGGGGAACCGACGATACATTGTGGGGGCTCAAAGTATGCAGGACATCAAAAACACTACCGTCAAGGTGAAGCTTGCCTATGATTTCAACCCAGAATCCCAGGTACGCTTCACCTTGGCGCGGTGGGACAGTATGCTGAACCGGGATTCACCGGAAACCTACCTTCGTGATGCCTCGGGCATGCCTGTCTATTCCGGAACTGTGGATATTGACGGCAAGAGCTACGCCCTGAAGAATAGCACCTTCAGCT
Organism: Pseudomonadota bacterium; assembly: GCA_018827585.1. GTDB lineage: Bacteria > Desulfobacterota > Syntrophia > Syntrophales > UBA5619 > JAKAFS01. Next base: position 9,116 of record JAHJXP010000081.1, read on the forward strand.
ATTCAAAGGGAGATCTGCAGGATTCCCTCTACGGGCTGACCTACAAGCTCAACCCCAAAGAGGGTTTCAAGCTCTCGGCCGGGGTCACCCACTACAGCAACGACAGGGACATAACCGGGACGTCAAGCGACGCACCACCTGCTGCGGGACACGGCGGCAACGGCAGCGTCTCAGAAAATGACAATGGCTGGTATACGGCCGATTTCAAGGGGTCATACGACATCAAGTGTAACGGCATCCACACGGTTGGGGCGGGCTACCACTACGACCGGTACTACGTGGACAACGAAACGTGGAATGCCACGGATTGGCGAAGAGACATAAGGACTACACTCAAGAGCGCAAGCCAGGGTAAAACCCAGACCCAGGCGGTATTTCTCGACGACACCTGGGAGATTACGAACCAGTGGTCGCTCTACTTAGGTGGCCGGTATGAGTGGTGGAAGGGCTTTGGCGCTTCCAAGGCCCTTGATGTCACGGGGTCAGGGCGCCTTTCCTTTGGACTGCCTTCCAGGAGTGAGAATGATTTTTCTCCCAAGTTCTCTGCGACCTTCAAGCCTACTGAGGACTGGAGACTCCGTTTCTCAATGGCCCTTGCCGTCAGGTATCCGACTGTTGGAGAGCTCTATCAGGGAGGGGTTTCTGCTTCCGGGATTGACAACAAGGCGGATCCCAATCTGAAACCGGAGAGGGTCAATGCCAAGGACTTTACCATCACCCGTACCCTGGGCAAAGCCGGCGAAGCGCGGCTCACCTTCTTCCAGGATGATGTGGACGACGCCATTTTCAGCCAGACCAATACCACCGTTACACCTAATGTGACGAATTACCAGAATGTGGACGAGGTGAGAACCAGGGGTGTCGAGATTGCTGTAAATATGCCGAAGTTCTTCTCCGGTTTCGGTGTATTTACCAATCTCGCCTGGACTGACTCGGAAATCCTGTCCAATAGGAACAATCCGGAGAGCGAAGGCAAGACCTTCCCCAGAGTGCCCACGTGGCGGGCCAAATGCGTCCTCGACTACTCGCCTTCTGATCGCTGGTTTGTGACCCTTGCAGGGCACTACTCAGGAAGACAGTATAACACTCTCGACAATAGCGACCGCTACGGCGGATACGGCGGTGTCGACGACTATCTGATTTTCGACACCAAGATGTCTTACAAAGTTACAAACTACCTGACCGCCTCTATCGGCGTCGACAACATTACAGACCAACTCGTCCATGTCTCACATCCCTATCCGAGGAGGACCTATTTTGCGAGCCTTAAGTACACGTACTGATAAGCCTGTGAGGCGATTCAGAGGTCACAGAAACCATACCGAAGAGAAAGGAAAAGACTATGAAACACATCAGCAGAAACAGCTTTCAGGTATTCATCCACGCCATCCTTCTGGTAGCCCTCTTTGCAGTGACGGTCCACGCCCATGACACATGGATCACCATGGAGAGCTACTACCTCGACAAGTCAAAGTCGGCCTCGTTTACGGTGGCAAATGCCCACAAATTTGTTATTCCCGGCGAGAAGCCGCTTGCTGCAGACCAGGCGCAGAAGGCATTCTTTCTTGGCCCTGACGGGAAAGAGTCGGCGGCCATTGTAGAAGGCAACGACAAGTTCATCTCCAAGACAGCCCTTAAAGCGGAGGGCTCGTACCTGGCAGTGGTGAAGAAAGAAGGGGGTTTTGCCACAAAGACGGTTGACGGGATCAAACGGGGAAAGAGCAAAAAAGACGTGAAGGACGCGGTGGAATGCACCTTCTCGGAGAAGTATGCCAAGGCCCTCTTCATATTAGGCAAAGCCGGTGGCGCTGCCGTCCTGCAACCAATCGGCCAGCCTTTTGAAATCGTACCCCTCAAGGATCCGGCTACCTTGAAGAAGGGAGATGAACTCCCCGTTAAGGTTCTTCTTGAGGGCAAACCCGCAAGAACGATAGTTTTTGGCACTTATGCCGGTTTTTCACCTGAAGCGAACACCTTTGCCTATACGACAGCAACCGACAAGGAAGGGGTGGCTAAGATCCGCCTTCTCAGCAACGGCCCGTGGCTTCTCGTTGCCAAACAGGGGGATATGGCCTATCCGGACGCCACGGTGTGCGACAAGAAGGCCTACGCGGCGACCCTGACGTTCCAGATCCAGTAACCGCATTTGCGCATACGGGGCCGGAAGGAGGGCACATCAAAAAACCTTACCATCCTTCCGGCCCGCAGGGAGGAGCCGGAAACAACCTGCCCCTCCTTGTGGCGAAGCATTCTTCTGCAGCGAGAGGCGAGGAGGAACAAGCATGAAGTGCGTAATCATGGCCATTCTATTGTCAACCGCGACAGTCTGGATGTGTACCCCTGTGATTGCCCATTCGGTCCACTACCAGGTGGAGAATAGGGGTGTCAGCGTCCGGGTCTTTTTTGGTGAGAATGACCCGGCGAGTTATTCCGCTTACGATATTTTCGGACCGGGGGACAGGTTGCCCCATCAAAAAGGGAGAACCGACAAGAACGGCTTCGTCTCCTTTCTCCCCGACAGGCAGGGGCAGTGGGTGGTCAAGGTGTACGGTGAGTCCGATCATGGAATGCACGGCGCACAGATCGAGATCAAGGTCAATGAGGGCCTCTTCATGGATTCTTTCAGGAAGCCTCTGGTAGCGCAATACACAAAGGCCTTTGTGGGGATAAGCATACTCCTTGCCTTTTTTGGGGCGTGGTCCCTGGTACGGACGCGGCGGGCGGGCCGCAAGAATAGAGATAGCGGCGGCGCAGAAGGCCCCTGAGGGCCGTGTTCTGCCACTATGAGACGGACAGGAGAGAACAACCATGCACATGAAGGTGTCAACTATCCCACTCCGGTAGTGCTGATGAACATGGTGCTTACCAGCTCGCCGGTGAGCGATCCCGTTCAGTACCTCACAGGACGTCTGATCGTTGAGGCGCTTCCTCAGGCAATTGGGCTTGACTTTATCAGGGACTCATGTTAGCGAAGCACCAATATCGGCCTTAATGGCTGATGGCTCTTTTATAGGCAATCGGATTGGTGACCCTTTCAAGAGGGTAGAATAGGGAATCCCGTTTAAATCGGGAGCGGACCCGCCACTGTAAGCAGCGACGACCCCCGTAGTCGGTTCGGAGGAACTCATTCGGCATTCCGGAAGGAAGATTTCGGATGACGGCCTCCGGGCGAATAGCCACTATCGTAATGATGGGAAGGCATGGGGAGGAGGAGGACCTGCAAGCCAGGAGACCTGCCAAGATGAGCCCCGTGTAAGCTTCGACGGTAAAGAAGGCGGGGACTCGATAGTTGACGGATTATAAAAACGTTTAATCCCCGGTCATGGATCATGGCCGGGGATTTTTTGTTGTGTGCGGCGGGGCGTATCCGCATGGCGCGGTTGTCTTTCTGACGGGATGCAATTGTATCTTGGATAGGCGTGATGGGGGCTTGGGAAGGCTATGTACAGGGCATTCGGAACCGGCCGATGGTGGAATGGGGGTGGCGGGGATGAATGACCGGATCGCGGGGATTATTTTGTCTGGGGCAATCCATGCCGCCTGTCTGTCCCTGTTGTTTTTTCTGCCGGCCGCGAAAGGGGTTCCGATAAAAACCTTCCATATCCGCTTTGAACAGCGGGAAACCTTCTCCACAGAGGCGCCGAAGCCCGTGACCTCTGCAAAAGGAGAAAAGACGGCTGCCCCTAAAGGGCGCCGGGAGGCGATTCCGAAGGCGGAGGAAAAAAGGGCGATGACGCCGGTCGCCCGGGAAAATGAAGTGGTGGAGGAGATAAACCCGGTGATACCGGCTGATTCGGGAACCGCCGTTGTGAGCCTACCAAATCCTGAGCCGCAAAGGGTGGCCGTTTCGGGGATCGCCGGTTCAAAGACTGCGGAGGCGCCCATGAACCCGGTTGGTTCGGGCGCCGCTGTTGTAAGCGCGCTAATCCCGGGGCCGCAAGGGACGGCCGGTTTGGAGATCGCAGGCTCAAAAACCTCCGGGGTACCCTTGAATCCGGGCGGGGCTTCCCCCAGAAAAGGCGAGGGCCCCCCCATCGTGGAGACGAAGTTCGGCGAACTCGATGCCCCGACGTTCATCCATCGGGCAATGCCCGTTTATCCGAGGGCGGCTCGGAGATTGGAAAAAGAAGGGAGGGTCGTTTTGAAATTGCTGATCGATCATGCAGGAAATCTTCGGAGCGTCGAGGTGATTGAGCCCGCCCCTTTTGGGTTTACGGAAGCCGCCATTGAGGCGGTCAGAAAATCCACCTTTGTCCCGGCGCGTCGGAATGGAGAAGGGGTCTCCTCATGGGCCGTTCTCCCGATTCGTTTTCGCCTGGAGTGAGTTTTTAAGAGGATAGGAATATGGGATATCTGGGTTCGATCATCGATTATGGTGTCATCGGGTGTCTCCTTTTGATGAGCCTGATCGCTCTATCCATCGCGATTGAAAGGTATCTTGCCTATGGAAGGATAGAGGTGAAAAAATTCCAGGACAGGCGCACGCTGGAATTCGAGCTGACCAGAAGACTCCATCTCATCGCCACGATCGGAAGCAATGCCCCCTATATTGGGCTTCTGGGCACCGTCCTGGGGATCATGTCCACCTTTTACACCATGGGGAGCGAAGGCTTTCTCGATACGGGCAAGATCATGATCGGGCTGGCCCTGGCATTGAAGGCAACGGCGGCCGGGCTTCTGGTCGCCATCCCGTCCATCGTCTTTTACAACCTGCTGCTGAGGAAGGTAAAAGGGATCGTTCTTCGCTGGGAGACTGGGCATGGAAGATAAGGAATTCGATTATATCAATGTGATTCCCTTGGTCGATGTGATGCTGGTCCTGCTGACCATCGTCCTGACCACATCGACCTTTATTGCCACGGGGATGATTTCCCTTTCCCTGCCGAAGGCGTCGCATGGTCAGGCGGAGAGCGTTCGCTGGCAGACCATATCCATAGATCAAACAGGGAGGATCTACTTCAACACCGCCGAGGTGGCGCTTGAGGGGTTGAGTGCGGCCCTCGACCGCCTCGACCGGGAGACGCCCCTGGTTGTCCGGGCGGACTGCAACATCCGGCTCCAGGTTTTCATCGACGTCCTCGATCTGCTGAACGGCCGCGGCTTTAAAAAAGTGACCGTCCAGACCGAGAAAAGGGGTGATCCGGGGGGTGCAGGCTCTCGGGACCGGTGAGGATGAAGCGGCCGGCTCCCCGTGGGAGGATTTTCCGGCCGTCGTTCCGGGCCCCATCGGGCCAGCGAACGTGGCCCAGGCAAGGAGGTGATGACAGGAGGGACAAGGATCTTTTTCGTCCAGATGGAAGACAGGAAAGAGGAGTGAAAAGCTCCCGCTGCCCCGCAGCCGTGAAGGGAACGAAAGCCCAACCAACAGCCACTGCCGTCGTCCATACGATGGTGGGAAGGCGGGCAAGTAGGCATGAGCCCGAAGCCGGAAGGCCTATCCAAGCTGAAACGTCCAGTGTGATCCACCGGGTATCATGGAGTGATCCGGTGGGCCTGGAGCCAAGGTAAGAATTCTCGAGGAGAATATATGAAAGGAACGTTCAACCAACTGATTTTCTGCACATTGTTGAGGTTTTCAATTGTTGTTGCCGCCACATGCCTGTTGTGGGCCCCGCCGGCCCTGGCGGGCGATAAAACCGCCGAGATGGAGGAGATTGTCGTCACGGCAACCAGAACGGAAAAAGGTCTGGCTGCGGCGCCGGGCAGCGTCAGCGTGGTCACGCAAAAGGAGATGGAGAAAAGAAATATCAACACGGCCGACGAGGCCCTCCAGTTGACGGCCGGGGTGGTCGCCAACCGCGCCGGGATCCGGGACACGATGTCGTCGCTCACGTTGGGGGGGCTTCCCTCGCAGTCCAGAACACTGGTTCTTCTGGATGGACTGGCCATCAACAGCCCCTATTCCGGCGGGATTGATTTGAGCGGTGTGGCCATCGAGGATCTGCAAAAGATCGAGGTGGTCAAAGGCCCCTTTTCCAGCCTTTACGGCGGCGGTGCGATGGGCGGGGTGGTCCAGATGATCACCAAGATGCCCGACAAAAGGGAATTGACCGTCAAGGGCGGCTACGGCACCGCCTGGAGCCGGGGGGAAGCGCCGAACGATCTGATCTCCTTCTATGCCTCCGGCGGCGACAAGATCGGTGAAAATCTACGCCTCTTCCTGAGTTATGGCTATAAAAGCACCAGTGGTTATCCCTCGGTGTCCAATGTTCAGAGTGCCAAGCCGACAGCGGGCCTCACCGGCTGGTCCGAAACCACAGACAGCACGGGGGCCAAGCGCTATCTCATCGGCGACAAGGGAAGCGACGGATGGCGGAACGACAATATCGCCTTCAAGGCAAGTTATGACCTCTCCAAGACCTCCAAGGTCAATGTTCAGTTTCAGAGGGCCACGTACGACTATTACAACGACGATTTCAATTCCTACCTCAGGGATGCCTCGGGCAATGAGGTGCGCTCCTATGGAACGGTCAAGGAAGGGACTTTTCTCAAGGGCGCCGGCGGAAGCGAACGCAACCTGTACAACATGGGGTTTGAAACCGAGCTGTGTGAACAGGCCAAGGTCAAGCTGGCCCTGGGGTATGTGGATCAGGCCAAACGCTGGTATGTAACCCCCACCAGTGCATCGGCTACCAGCACCGGTGGTCCGGGCAAGCTTTCCGATACCCCCACGGCGTCCTATAACGCCGATCTGCAGGCGACCATTCCGCTTTTCAAACGCCACATCGTCACCGTCGGCGGCGCGTACAAAACGGGGTGGTCGGATTCGCAGGAAAACAATCTGACGGACTGGCGAAATGAGAAAAGTTCCACAGATCTGACCTACCAGGCCAAGGGAAAGGACAGGACATGGGCGGTCTTCATTCAGGATGAAATCCAGCTCTTGGAGAAGCTGACCGCCTACATCGGCGGGAGAGAAGACTGGTGGGAGACCTATGACGGTTACGTATACCAGTCCGGAACCGCCGGTTATCCGAAATATTACGAGTCGCGCAAAGACAGCTCCTTCAGTCCGAAGGGCGCCCTGGTTTATAAACCCTTTGGGCAAACCACGCTACGGACATCCGCGGGACAGTCATTCCGGTCGCCGACGCTGTACGACCTCTACAGGACTTGGACCACAAGAGGCGGCGTCACCTATAACAGCAACCCGGATCTGAAACCCGAAACGGCAACGTCGTGGAATGTCGGTGTGGATCAGGGGCTTTGGAAGGGCGCCAGGGTCGCGGCAACCTATTTTGAAAATGATATCAAAGATATGATTTACACAAAAACGGTGTCCGCTACCCAGAAGGACAAGGTCAATGCGGGGAAGGGGCGCAGCCGGGGTATAGAACTCGAGACGGAGCAGCGATTTGACAAGTGGCTGCGTTTTTTCGCCAACTTCACCTACACCGATTCCTCGATCATCGAAAATGAGGTAAGTCCGAAGTCCGTCGGCAAGGATATGACCGATATACCAAGGGTCATGTTCAACATCGGCGGCGATTTTGAGAAGGGTCCTTTCGGCCTTTCGCTGACCGGGCGTTACATGGGCAAAAGATACTCAAATGACGACAACTCCGACACGGCGAGCCATGTGTACGGCGCAAACGATGATTTTTTCACGGCCGATGTAAAGGCCTCCTACAAGGTGACTTCCTGGGCGACGGCCGCGTTTTCGGTCACGAACATCCTGGACAGGGAATATTATTCCTATTCGCTGGCGCCGGGAAGGGCGTGGTTTCTGGAGTTGACGCTGAAGTTCTAAATGGGTGTGCTGCACGAGGCGAACCGAGGCTTTCCCCTGCCCGGTTCGCCTCCGGTGATGAAGGGGCCGAGGAGATGTGTGAGGTAGCGCATGGATTTCAGTATCATTTTATGGATCGGCGGAATGCTCTTCAGCCTGGGCATCTTTGCCGTAAAGGTCGGCTTCGGCCTCGGGTACGGGCGGATCGGGATCAAAGGGATCAGCGTCACCCTTGCGGGGTACGTCCTGCTCTTTACGATACTCGCCCTGTTGTCGGGGAAGCTGATGGGGGTCCTTACCCCCCTGTTGAGCAAAGGCCCCTATGTTCACATCCTGATGGCGACAGGTCTTATCGCATGGGGTCTCTATACCATCCGGGGTTCCCACGATAGGCGACCGTGCGGTCCAAAAACCGTGGGTGCCCCCCTGGGCCCCTCGCTGCTCCTCATCGTCCCCTGTCCAATCTGCCTGACCGCCATGGCCTTTTCGACCTGGACGTCCCTGGGGGTCATCAAGCTGCCAGCGGTTTTGGTGGGACTCGGTCTCGGGATCGCTTTTGCCGTATTGACACTTCTGGTCCTGTTCGTTGCCCGTTTCGGAAAATCAAGGCACCCTGAAACATCCCTCGGCCTGGTCATGATCGCTATCGGCCTGTATTTTTTCGCTTCCCTCCAGATCCCCGCCAAGATCGAAGAGGCCAGGGGCGTCTATGCTTCATTTGTTGACAGGGGCACTGCTGTGGATCACGCCGACACGGTTGGGGTCTTCCTCCTGCTTCTTGTCGCCATCCTCGCGGGCTATTTCATCAGGCAAAAGGAGTTCAAAAAATGAGTATTCTGGCAGGATTTGAAACCTATCTCTATGTTGTCTCTTCGGTCATGCTCTTCCCCGTCGTGACGGGGCTGGCCCTTCTGACCTTCTGGGTCGTCATCTGCTTCGGCGGTTTTCTTCGGGAGTACATTGAAAGAAGGCGGGGGGACTCAGCCCCCCTGCAACGGTACGAAGACGCCGTGGGGCGGGAACTGCTGTCGATTCAGGATCGGCAGACCTTGGATATCGCGGCGGAGCGTCTCTTGCAGAAGGCCGAACTGGAGCTGATCAAATCCCTTGACCGGGTCCGGTTTGTGATCCGGGTCGGGCCGGCTTTGGGGCTCATGGGGACCCTGATCCCCATGGGCATCTCCCTCTCCTCCCTGGCGCAGGGGGACATGCTCAAGATGGCGGGCAGCATGGTGACGGCCTTCACGACCGTGGTGGTGGGTCTTGGATGCAGCGTTGTGGCCTACGTCATGTCGTTGGTGAAGGAGAAGTGGGTCCGCGCGGATATGAGGGAGATGGAGTACCTGACGGAACTCATGCTGCGCAAGGCCAACGGTCGTTCCTTACCGGAACGCGGGGAGGCCGAAGAAGATGCGGTTTCTTAAGAGGCGAAGAAGGTTCGAGAAATACGACGAACCCCTGGAGGACCCCATCTCGGGCGTGGCGAATCTCTTCGATGCCAGCGTCGTATTTATCGTCAGCATGATGATCGCCCTTTTCATGGCCTACAACATGATCGACCTGCTCGATCCGAAATCGGAGGTGACCATCACCAGGAAGGGCGCCGACGGCAGGATCGAGATGATCGTGAAGAAGGGCAAGGAGATCAAGGTCCGCAGGGTGACCGACAAGCGCCTGAGCGGTGAAGGGACGAGGCTGGGAACGGCCTACCAATTAAAAGACGGGAAGGTGATCTATGTGCCTGAATAGTCCGGACCATAAAGTGTCCCCTTTTAAAGCGGCAGCCCTGATGATCGCTTTTTTATCCTGCTTTTTGCTCTCTGCGGCCTTCGCGCACGCCGGGACTTTAAGAGTCAGCCTGCTCCTGGGCGATCACAATTCCCGAACCGCCGTTGAGGCGGTCAAGGCCATCACGAAAGAGATCGACAACCTGAAGGCCTTTCCGGCAGGCGGTCTGCCTACGGATGATATCCGGATCTCGGTCTATCCGGAAAAGGATATCAGGAAGCAAGATCTGACCCATCTCCGCCAATCCCATCTCGTCATCGTCCTTATTATGGGCAGACATCTGCTCAATACAGTCAGGCCGGAGATCGAGGAGGTTATTCAACGGGGCGGCAAGGTCTACGGGGTCGGCGGTTACTATGACGACGAGGTTAAAAAGATGGGGCTTTTGTTCGATCCGAAGCTGAATGCCTATTTCACCACGGGCATCCGTGAAAACATCAGAAACATGGTTCTTTACGCCCTGAAAAAGGAATCCCCTTTGGACATTCCCTTTGGAGAGCCGATCAAGCTTGCGGAGGTGGGAATCTACGACCGCAGTACGAAGAAGGTCTTTGATGATTTCACCGCCTATCAGAATGCCCGTCCCCCGAGGGGATCGCAAAGCGGCCAAAACCAAAGGCCCTGGGTCGGGATCATCTTTCATAGGAACAGTGTCGAATCCGGACAGACCCAAACGGTGGATGCGGTGATCGAGGCCTTGGAGGAACGCGACTTCAACGTCCTGCCGGTATACGGTTCCGTTCAGATGCCGAAGGCCACGGAATCGATCTTTTCGGCGGCCGGGGTCAGGCTGATTGTGGCCATCGGCTGGAAGGTCGGCGTCAATCCCCAGACGGCTGTTCCATTGCTGAGCACCCTCGGTGTTCCGGTCATCGATGCCATTACTCTGCAAAACAAGTCGGCCGAGGAATGGAAGCGTTGTCCCGTAGGGCTGGATATCTTTGAGAGGGCATGGCAAGTGGGGAATCCAGAGATGGGTGGAATCATTCAGCCCACAGTCATCGCTTCCAAGGAGAAGTGCGTGGATCAAGAGACGGGCATGGAGTATGTGGAGGACAGGCCCATTCCGGAGAGGATCTGCAGGCTGGCCGAGAGGGTTATTGCCTGGATCAACCTGCAGGCTAAACCAAACTGGCACAAAAAGGTCGCGATGATCTATTACAATTATCCGCCGGGCAAACAGAATATCGGCGCCAGCTACCTGAATGTCCTTCCCGAGAGTCTCTATGAGATGGCCGCGCGGATGCAAGCGGAGGGGTACGATTTCAAGGGGCTGGGATTGGATGAGGAAAAGGCGGAGAGGATCAAAGAGCGGCTTTTTAACGATATCCATACCTACGCGCGCAATGTTGGCAACTGGGCGCCGGGCGAGATGGACCGGATCGTCA